>NZ_JBHVRX010000031.1:0-74202 GCF_042885515.1 Streptomyces sp. NPDC058052
GCGCGAGAACCGTCCGGTCGACCATGATCGTCACACCTGGATCATGCCAGCCACCAGCAACGACGCATCAGCCGCTATCACGCACCAGCTCGTAAGTTGGAGATCAGCCGAATCTATCCCAGACCATCTGCGTAGGTGGCGCTGAAGGCGCCACGTGTGCGTTCTGCCATGGGTACCCCAACTGGTCGGCCGTCCGGAAACACCGCGGGCGGCCGGCTGATCGTCAGAAGGCTCGGCACAGGGTTCGTGGCGGCTCCCCGTCGTTCCAGGTGCTGCCGGGGTGACCTACTACTTGGCCGGGACGATCCGGACGTCGGTGACGCCTTCCTCTGCCCGTTTGAGGTCGGCGTAATCCCCGACCGCCGCCGCGCTGTAGCGGACCGCAGACGTATGGCGGCAGTTGTTCCGCACCCATGTGATCTTGTAGTTCCGCAAGCCGAGGTGCCTCCCCCTGGCCGTCGGCGTCCCCGTTCCGTTGAACGATCCGCGGCAGAAGTCGGCGTCTTCGGCCCAGGCGTCATACGCAACCCCTGCCCAGCCGTTCAGGTCGTCGGCCTGGTGGCTCCCGGCCAGCTCTTTCAGGTAGGCCATGAGTCCGGTCGCGCCACTCTTCTCCAACTGCGTGTCGAAGATCCGGCGCATGCCGCTGAGGGTCTGCTGGGCCCTGCTGCCGTAACGCGTCGCCATTTCCATGAACTCGAACTGGTTGCGGACCCGGTCGGCGAGCACGGAGTCCCAGTGGGGCGGCGGGTCCACGAAGTACCTGAGGGCTCCCTTCGTTCCGGGTATGACCTCCGCCGCCAGCCAGACGTCCGTGGAGACGTTCTCGAAGTGGGGATGCAGCAGCACTCTTCGTGCATCGTCCGAGGTAACGTCGCTCTTCTTGTAATTGCAGAACTCGCAGATCCCGACGAGGTTGTCAGGGGCGACGCACAGTGCGGGGAACGCCTTCTTGGGCAGGACGTGGTCGAGCTCGGACACCTCGCTGTGCCGGCACATGGGGCAGAGGTCCTCGTCACGGCCTTCCATGACTTCCTCATAGATCACCCGGCCTGGGCCGGCCCGCATGCCGCTCTCGTAGACGATGTCCGAGACCTTACGGTTCGGAACCCCCGCAATCTGGAAGTCTTGGGCCCTGAGGGTGTGCAGGCTGCTGGTGAGAGCAGCCGTCCGATAGGTCTCGGCAACCTCTTCCACCGCCGGGGCGGCGTCACGGAGCTTACTGCCCAACCCTTGGTTGTTCACCGTATCGCGCGAGACTCCCGTGCAGATGTCCCAGCTGGCTCTGGCACTCACCTGCGTCACGGGTTGGGATGGCCACATCAGCGACCCTCCGCCCACTTGTCCGCGAACAGGACGTGGACCAAGCCCTTGGCCTCGTCTCCCAGCTGACCACCGAAGGAATCGACGACTTCCTCGTATGTGTCGAGCCGCTCGACTGCCTTCTCGATCTCGGCGTAGAAGCCGGACTTCTTCACTTCGAGGCCGAAGATCTCGTGGGTGAGCACTCCGACGTTCTCTCCGTACGTCTCCAACCTGGGTCGCCGGGCGCGCCCTCGGGAGCGGCGGATCTTATAGGCGCAGGACCGGGGGACCTCCTGGAGTACGACGGGCGAGTGCGTCGCGGCGATGGCGACACCGTTGCGATCGGTCAGAAGCTCGGACAGGGCGCGGACGAACGAGGACAGGAGCGGGGGGTGAAGATGCGCCTCGGGTTCATCAAGGAGTACCAGTGTCCTCTCCGCGACCAGGTCCACGAGCCGGGTGAGGGTGAGCAGCACCAGCGCATGGCCGGAGCTGAGGCTCATGAAGATGTCACGCCACGGTCGGTCCGCACCGTTCGCCAGCTCGTTACCGATGCCCTTGAGGAGTCCGATCGGACTGTCCGCGAGGG
This sequence comes from Streptomyces sp. NPDC058052, assembly GCF_042885515.1. Taxonomy (NCBI): domain Bacteria; kingdom Bacillati; phylum Actinomycetota; class Actinomycetes; order Kitasatosporales; family Streptomycetaceae; genus Streptomyces; species Streptomyces sp. NPDC058052. The sequence continues at coordinate 1,895 of NZ_JBHVRX010000031.1, forward strand.
GAGTGTTTCCGTGTTCGTCGCCGATGACCGCGGCACTGAAGTGGCGATCGCTTGCCAGCGCGTGCAGGGTGTCGGCCCACCGAACATAGTGCCCGGAGGTGGCAATCGATCTGAGACTGTCGATGAACTCGCCTGCCAGCTCCTCACGCTCTTTCAACCGGGACGCGCGTGTTTCGCCCGGCTTATCACCGTCTTCGTGCGCGGTGAGGCCGACGTGCTGGAACTTGACCTCGGGATCGGGGTCCACGCCGACGAAGGGGTCGAATGCGCTGAAGGTGACGAGCAGGACGTTGGCGAAGCCGACATCGTTGTTGTAGGTGATGCTTCCTGCCGTGGGCATCGGCGTGCGGTTCGGGTGTACCGCTGCTGTGGCCAGTGAGCGCAGGAGCGTGGTCTTCCCGACCCCGTTGGGGCCGATGAGCACATGGATATTGCTGGAGGGTACGGACGCGGGACGGACCTCGAACTCCAGCGGGGGGTGGGCGACCTCGCTGGCCGCTTGAGGAAAGTGGTAGCTGAACCGGTACTCGGTGCGCCGTGGGCCCCCGGCGGCAATGCGCATCCATTGCTGCAGAATCGTGCTGACGGAGACGTTGCGCAGGAGCGAGGTGCGGAACACGGTGCTCGACCTCGCCAAGGCCGCCAGTTCCCTCTCCGCGCGTGCGGGGCTCTCCATGGTGGTGACATCGCCCAGGCCCCGGAGGATCTCCTGCCCCGCCCGCCCGAAGTCATTGAGCGTCTCGTAGTAGAGGGCGTCCTGGCCGACGGAGATCCAGGGGCCTTCATCCGTCGGCAGACCGTCGGGGAAATCACCCCGCGGTACGGGGCTCGGCCCAGGCTTCTGGCCGGCCAGCGCAATCTTGACGCGGCCGACGTCGACAGGACTGGTGTTCTCGGCGGGACGGAACCACAGGTCGTAGCTGGTCCTGAAGCCGAAGTCGTCCCAGCTGTCCGGTACGAGGAGGGCGGCGCGGGGGCCGAGGTCGGAAGGAGCCCATCGGTCGGGCTGGACAATGAAACGCACTGGGGCCTCCGGGATCACGGCGCTGCTCGGCCCCGAAAGCCTAGGTCGCCCCTCCCGCGACGAGCACGGGGGCTCCACCGGGACGCCCGAGACGACGCCCGAACTGTATGACACGTACACGCCACTGCTGACACTTCGCGAATCGCCCAACTCAATAGACTTACCGATGGAGTTGCCACATCTCCCAATAAATCTAACGCACCCCAGTTCAGCAGCATGATCCATTCGAGTCTAAATGTGAATGGGCAGCTCAGAGGCACCTTCAATTCCCCTCCATCAATCTGCAGCACACCAGGTCAACGCACCTGAGATGTTGCAACTAGAGGGGTAACTGACACTCTTTGTTGACCAGGACTACGGCGTTGTCGTCGCGGTCGATGTGGCAGCGCTCGGCGTAGAGGCTGGAGACCCGGTCGTCGAGTCGATGCAGGTCCTGAGGCCCTGCTTTCCACCAGGGGTCACCCATGGGACCGGGGCTCGGGCAGTGGTGCCAGGGTGAGCAGACCGCAGCCGTAGCTCTTTGCCGGTCCGATGCCTTCCAGGAGAGCGGCGCGCAGTGCGGTGGGGTCGGTGACTCGAAGGCGGCCTTCGAAGGTAGCTGTGGACAGTGTGACCTGCCGGTCGCTGCGATTCTTGCGGAAGCGGAGCTGGCTGCGCGCCGTAAGGCGGACGTCTGCCGATGCCGGCTCCTCGTCGTGTGCGTCGCTGGCTCCGCGAACGGCTGGGATCTCGAAGCCGAGGTGAGGCGTTTTGGCCAGTAGCCAGGCGAGCTGGTGGGCGGCGGTTCGGTGGGCCAGGCGGTAACCGCGGGCGCGGCGGTCCTCGCCGGTGGTCCGGTTGGCTCGGTCGGCCTGGGAGGTGGTGAGTTTTTCCGGGTGGCGGGTGTTCTGGACGGGGTTGGCGGTGAGGCGGAAGGCGAACTCCCGCCCTCGCGCGATGCGGTCGAGCAGGGGGTTGTAGTCCCGGATGCGTGCGTGTTCGCCGTCGCCCTGAGGCCAGCCGGCCTGTTCCACGAGGTGGGACCAGTCGGGCTTGGAGTGGGTGAGGACGAGGAGGTGGGGCTGGTGGCGGTCGGTTGTCTCCAGCCGCCACAGAACGCGTTCGGTGACGGGCTGCTCGGTGATGCCGGCGAGGACGGTGGCGTGCATGGCCTGGGGGTTGCCGAGCAGCCGGATGGCGTCGCGGCGTCGAGGGTTGATGCGGATCTTGGACAGGTGCGGCATAGGGGTTACCACCCGAGCAGGGCGAAGGGGTCGTGCCCGGTCGCCTTGCGGCCGGTGGGCTTCGAACCGGTGGACGGGGCAGGGTCGGGCAGGCCGGTGGGCACGGTCAGCCAGGTGTGGCGGACGGTACGCGTCGTTCGGGCGGGGGTTCCGCTGCGCCGGAACGCGAAGGTGAGGGGGACGTCGCTGGCGGTGTGGTCGCCGGCGGGGTCCTCGATGGTCGCGGCGAGGTTCACCGTTGCGGCCCTGTGGCGGGCGCGCACGTGGTCTGCGGCCTGCCACGGGGTGTTCCGCAGGACCTGCTCGAGGTCAGTCGCGCCGTCGCCGGTGATGGTATCGAGCAGGAGCGGACCGGCGGGGACGCAGGAGCGGCGTCCGAGCGCGAGGGGGAACGCCGGGTTGCGGACGGCGTGGGCCAATGCCCCGACGAGGGACTGCGGGCCTTGCAGGGCAGCGACGAACACGGCGTCCTGGAGGTAGTACCGGTGGGTGATGTGCGTTGGTTTGGCGGGTGAGGTTCTCTTCTGCAGTCCTTTGGCGTTGACCTGGGCTGACAGCAGCGGCTCGCCGCCGGGTTCGCTGAGGGTGTGGTAGTCACGCAGCAGACTGCCGGGCTGATCGGCGCGGACGGCCAGGCGCAGGCCGGCGAGGTCGGTGATCTCCTCGCCGCGCCGCCGGCCTGCGGCGGCCGCCAGCAGTCCGACGACACCGGACTTCGTCGGCTCCGCCCGGGTCTCGCGGCGGTTGTTCTCCGAGGCGCCGCCCCAGGACTGCAAAGGGGCGGCAAGCCGCAGCAGAAGAATGGCCGGGTCCTGTTCGAGGTGGTTCATCGGATTTCCCCGTGCTCCAGCCAGCCGGCCACCGCGGTCCGGGTCTGCTCCAGCAGTTGAGGGAAGGGCTGCGAGGCACCGAAGGCGTCGTTGAGCTTGTCAGTGGCCTGCGTGTAGGTCGCCAGAGTGAGCGCCGGGGCTGTGCCCCAGGTGGAGGTGACGCTCTGCAGTTCCTCGGCCAGGCGCTGCGCGGACTCCTCGGCGAGGCCGTGAGTGGAGGCCACCGGCTTCTCGTAGGCGGAGACCAGGTTCACGGGCTGGTCGGTGCGGATGGTGACGAGGACGAGGTGGGGCAGTGTGCGGTGGGCGAAGGTGTTCTGGTGCCCGGTCGGCATGGAGCGGACGAAGGAGTCGACGAACTTGCCAGCCGTCTCGGCGGTGGACGGGGCGTCGTTGCCGAGGTTCTCGTGAAGCTGGTGTACGCCGAGGGTGGCGTAACGATAGAGGGTCGCGGAGTTGAACTCGACCGTGCCGATCATGCCGGCGCCGGAGTCGGAGGTGTTCTCGTCGTCCACAGCTGTGTAGTAGTCGAACTCCGTCTGCACCTTGTGCGTGGACAGGGCGTGCGCGACCTGGACAGAGGCGTCCACGTTCAGAGCGGCGAGGTCGGCCACCATGCGTCCGAACAAAGCGACCTCGGCGGGGTGCCCCTTGGTGAGCTCTTCCTGGACGGGCAGCTTCTTGATCTCGGCGTCGAGGTCGTCGTCGGACAGACCCGCCAGCTCCTCGGCACGGCCGCCGAGCAGGCTGACGATCCCGTCGAGCTGGGTCTTGCCGAAGAACAGCAGATAGGCGGACTCCTCCCCCTTCTTCTGCGACGCCTTGATGCCCAGCGGCTTGACCAGGGCGGCGGCCAGCCGGCCGGCCTTCTCCTCATCCAGCCCGTCGACCGGGCGCAGCCGGTCGGTAAGGAGCTCGCGGATCTTCTTCGTTCGTGTCGCCTGGTCGCTCTTCGCCACACCGGTGGCGTAGTGGGTGCGGGTGGCCCGCTTCCACGCCTGCGAAGAGACTCGGGCCCGCTTCGCGCCACCGAACGTCGCCTGCTTGGGCGTACCGGAATCGTCCCGGTTCAGGTTCGACGGCGGGACGGACTGCAGGACGTGGACATCGACGTAGAGGGGAGGGATCGTCACCAGGAACTCCTTGGATCTTCTTCGGCAAAAGGGAACGGCGGCGGCGTGCGCAGCGCGAAGGGCAGCGCCTCAGGAAGCGGCAGGGGAACCGCCGGGGCTGCTGGTCCAGGCGTAGTACTGGGCGCCCCAGCTGCGCCGCACCCGCTCCTGACCCTCGGGGAAGTGCCAGTCGCGGAGGTCGCGGTACAGGCGGGTGTAATCGAACGGCTGCCGGATGCCCCGGAGCTGGGTGACCAGTCCGCGCAGGTGATGCACGAGCTCGATGGCGTCGGTCGACGTCGCGGCGGCGTCCACCCGCCGGTTGACCGCCTCCTCGCTGAACTTCTCCGACTGCCGCAGCTCGCGCAGAGCCACCCCCACGCCGACCCCGGCCACGTGCATGGGCTGCTGCTGGTGCTGCTGGTGCACGGCGAACAGGGTCAGTGCGGCATGCTCGGCGGTGAGCCGGTAGTCCCGGCGCCCCTCCTCAGCCACGTACTCGGGCAGCACACACCGGTGGTGCGGCCACAGCTCCGGCACACTGCCGGCTTCCTGGCCCAGGCCACGGCGCAGAGCCGCCAGGTCCGCTCCCGCCCCAGGGGCCGTGGTGGAGAACTCCTCCCAGAACCACCGCCCGCGCCGGTAGGGGTTGCTGCTGTCAGTCATACGGGCGCCTCTTCCTCGAGGGACGTGCTGGAGGTCTGGTTCCGTTCGGCCTGCCGTTCCTGTTCGGCCTCGGCGGCACGGGGCAGGATCTTGTACAACGCGCCAGTGAGCGCCCGATCGGCGGTGGCCGACCGAAAGACGTCCTTCTTCTCCCCCTTCTCCGCCTTCTTCGTCCGACCGGCGAAAGCCGTCAGCGGCGCGGCGGCGAGGAGCTCCCCGGCGATGCGCCGGGTCTCCCGCCACACGACTTCCTCCCAGGCCGACATCCCCGCCTCCAGGACGTCGATGTCGTCCGGCTGCCGGCTCATTCCGGTGAGCAGCCTGCGCATCCAGGGATCGAGGGCGTGCAGAAGGACTTCGCCGGGCCGGTGGCCCTTGTCCCGGGGCAGAGGTTCACCGCCGGCGGCTCTCCGCAAGTCCGCAAGCATCCGGTCCAGCGCGAACGCGGCCCGGTCGGCCTGCGTGACAGCCTCCAGCAGCAGCTGGGACAGGTCCTGGTGGTCGGCGGCCAGTGCCGCGGCCGGCAGCGGAACCTCGTCGACCATCACGTGCTCCACGACAGCCGACTGGTTGCCGTACTCCACCCCGTACGTCGCCACCCGCAGCGGGTAGTCCGCCGGCAGACACCTCGCCGCGTACAGTTCCCCGATCTGCCGCAGCAGCAGACTCGTGGACACCCCGTCCGCATCCTCGGGCAGGGCGAGCGTCAGCAGCGCATTCAGCCCCTGCCACGCGCTGCGGCCGGGCCGATGCCGGCGGGGATAGCGCGGAGCCTGCCCGGCCTTGGGCTTGGCGACGTGACGCCACGCGGTGTGCGGCTCGATCGACGGCGTCTGCGTGAGCCGGTCACCGGCAGCCAGCACAGCACGGGTCACCCGCAGCCCATCCGGGGTGTCAGTCGCGATCAGACGGATCCGCCGGGACTGCCAAGTCCACAGATCGAGCAGATCACGGGCAGGACGAGCCTCCCAGGACGCGGTGACCCGCTCCCCCGCCCACTGCGGCACGCCCAGGGCGGCCTGGCCGTCGTAGTCGATCGGCAGGTTCAGCACAATCGTCTCGTACAGCGATCGGCCCAGCGGCACCACGACCCCGAGCTGTCCGAGGGGTCCCGTCGGATTGCCGGTCGTCTTGCCCGATTTCATCTTGTCGTCGCCGACGGCACCGGACTTGATGGCGGCGGTGTCCCAGCACTGGGCATGCAGCAGCCACAAGGCGGCCTCGGCCGGGCGCAGCTCCAGCGTCTCGCCCTCGGTCAGACAGCTGAAGACGGGCACATTGTTCCCGGACGCCATCGCGGGGATGAGCAGCGCGACGGACTTCGTCTCCCCCTTGGGCGTCTCCAGCCCCGCCACCTGTCCGAACGGAGCCTGGTCAGACAGCAGGTCGAAGCGGTCCCGATGCTCGTCCAGATACACGACGAGCTTCTCGCGCTGCTCAAGGGAGAAGCCGTCCTGCTCGAACCAGTCCTTCCACGCCCCCAGGGACCGCGGAGTACCAAGGGCATGCACCACGACGGGAAGGAGAATCTGGCGCAGCACTGCGGGCATCATCGCTGGCGACGGCAGAGCCAGACCCGTGATCAGGTGGGCGTTCAGCAAGGCATCCTGCAAGGCCAGTTCGGCAGGCTCCCCCGATCGTGGCAAGGTCCCCAGCCAAGAGGAGCTGACCAGGTCGAATGTCATCCGATGCCTCCATTTCGCGAAGAGACCAGGCTGAGGCAGCACCCAGTTCTCACCGCTGGTCGCACTTGGACCCTAGCGAGAACCAACTGTTTATGGATAAGAAACCGAGAGATTGCTGGGAGGTGCAGCAGGAGGCATTCCAGCCAGTTCCGTAAGGTGGCGCCGAGCGCCGCACCACCGCATGTCCCCGCCCACGCGGGGGTGGCCCCTGTTTGTGGATCGCGACGCGGTCGTCCCCGCCACCGCGGGGCCCAGGGCCCCGGCACACGCTGCCGGGGCCCTGGCCGTCAGCCGGACGAGCCCGCCCGCACGACAAGACCCAACTGGGGCTCGTAGGAGACCGCCCACTCCCCCAGCCGCGCCGTACCGTCCTCCTCCAGGACCAGCGCCAAGGAATGCTCCAGCCAGGGATGACCGCGCCACCCGTCCAACGGATGCAACTCGCTTTCGGCCGCCTTCGTCAGTTTCGCGGGCAGCCGGGTCGTCCCGCCAAGTACCTCGTCGAGCACATGCTCCGACGCTTCCCCATGCACCCCCAGCCCCGCTCCGTCCAGCGCGGTGTACCCACTGCCGCGGCGCCGCACGATCACGACCTCGACCGACCGCTTCCCGTCCCGCACCACGGCCTCAAGATCCTTCTCGTCCCCCACCCCAGCCGCTTGCCCGTAGTGAAGCCCCGACAGCGTCGGCCGCGACCACTCCCCCCGAGCCGCCAGCAGAAACGCCTCCGCCTTGGCAGCCCTATCCCGCTCCGACGCCTCCCACTTCACCCGGGCCTTCTCCTCCGCCTCACCCCACGACGAAGGACACACCGCCCGCTCCCCATACACCTCCCCCACCAAGCCGGGCACCTGTGAGGGAATCGACCACGTACCCCCCTCGGCCAGCGTCCGCTCGATGACCGCGGCCGTACGCAACAACCGGAACCGGCCGTACACCGCCTCCGAACCCCCGTGCAGCACAGGAACGCCCTCACCCGGCGCCACACCAGTCACCACAACCCTCGGCCTGGCCAACGTGGCCGGACGCACAGTGCCCTCATGCCGGTGAAGACGACCAACGCGCTGCAGCAGCAAGTCGATCGGCGCCAGGTCGGTCAGCAGGACGTCCACGTCGATGTCGAACGACTGCTCCGCGAGCTGCGTAGCCACCACGATCATCCGCCCAGGACGAGCCACCCCGGCCGCCGGCCCCAGCCGCTCCAGGCACACCGCCGTACGATCCGCCCGATGCGCCGCACAAAGCCGCCCATGCAGCAGATGCACCTCCCCCGGAAACCTCGCATCAAGCGCCCGGAACACCCCCTGCGCACGGTCGACAGTGTTCAGCACCACCAACGCCACACCGCCGCCCGCGACCTCACGAGCCGTACGCTCGGCCACCGCCTCACCACCATCAGAGGCATCCGGCAACCACTCCAAAGCGACCGGATACGACTCCCGCCACGACGCCGTACTCCGACACACAACCTCCGCCCGCCCGTCCTGGACATAGGCACCGGTGATGGAGGGATAACCACCCGGCTCAGGAACCTCCACAACCACCGGACCCCCCGTCCGGCCCTGCCCCGAGACGTACGCCCCCACCAGCGCACGCCGCTGTGCCGGCGCCAGCGTCGCGGACAGCAGCACCACAGGCACCCCCGCCTGGCCCAGCCAGCGCAACGCCTCGACCAGGAACTGCTGCATGTACACATCCGCCGCATGAACCTCGTCGATGATCACGACCTTCCCCGCCAGGCCGGCAAACCGCAGCATCACATGCCGGGTACGAGTCGCCGCGAACAACAGCTGGTCGACCGTCCCCACCGCGAACGAACACAGCAGACCACGCTTACGGCCGAGGAACCATTCAATGGGCCCATGACGCTCAGCCTGCCCGGAAGCGATCCCATAGAGCTCGTCGTCCTCGTCGATCCCATCGAACGACGAACCGCCCGAACAACACCCCCCCGCCACATCCGGCGCCGAAGCTTCCCGCCACTCGGGATTGAACATCCGCTTCCCGTGCAGCAGCGCAACCTGGCTCTCCAGACCGCCACCGAACTCCTTGAGCCACCGACGCACCTGGCCATACATCGGATCGGAAGTCGCCTGGGTAGGCATACCGACAAAAACACCATCACAACCGAACCGCGCCGCCAGCACCTCAGCCGCCACCAACGCGGCTTTCGTCTTCCCCTCCCCCATCGGCCCCTCAACGATATGCAGCGCCGGAACCGGCACCTCGCGGGCAAAAGCCACCAGCTGATCCTGCGAAGCCCGCCCCTTCTCCCCGAACCGGACCTCCACCAGGTCACCACCAGGAACGGGCAGAACACCCCACCCCCCACGAAGCCGCAACACCTCCCACGCGGCACACGCACGATCCCGGGACACCCCAAGACCCACCTGATCAATCCGGTCGATACCCGGGAAATACCGGCTGTCACTGGCGATCCAGTCCGCCATCACAATCAAGCCGGACAACTCCAACTGCTCCGCCCTCGAAGGCACAACCCGCGGACAGACCGCCGCCACACCCCCGAACCCCACACACCGGGTCACCACCTCCACCAGCGCCCGCTGCACCTCACCCCACTGCGCACCACGCCCCTGATGCTCCTGAGGCACCGCCCGGTCCCCCAGCACACCAGCAGACGGAAACGCACCGTGATGACCAGCGATCAACGGCCACACCCACCCGACATGCTCCGGCCGCCACTCCCGCCCCAGCACATCCATCAGCAGACGACCACCTGCCTTGTCGTGCCGCCACCGCTTCGACTTCAACGCAGCCGACCGCCAGGACAGCCCGCTCGCCCGCACCCGCGCCGCACCCGCCGCATCGAACTCCTGGAAAGCCGGCGTCGCCTTCCCGACATCATGAACAGCGCATAACCACACAAACAGCATCCGGCCTCGCCCCCCGGACACCACCTCCAGCAGCCTCTTCGTACGAGGCGCCAGAAATCGATCCCACATCAACTCAGCCACCGCAGCTGTATCCAGCAAATGCCCCAGCAGCAGATGCATCGCACCGTCGGCCTTCCCCGCCGACTTCCCCCACACCACCCCCAGCCGCTCCATCACCTCGGCAGACAGCGACAACTGCCGCATCACTTCCAAGACAGGCAACACCCCACGACCGACTGTCTCGCCACCCACCTGACCACCCCTCAACAGAGCCCACAAACTATGGCGCAGAGCCTGGGGCACAGAGACTGCCAGAGGGCTCTGACAACGACCCTAAATAGTGGCAAAAGCCAGCTCAGAAGGACTCCTCCGCGCTAGGCGAGACGCATCCCCCTGGACAGGCTCGCCACCCTCCTGGGACAGCAACTGTTCCGAACACTCCATCCCCAAGGGCGGCAGGTTCCTCGCCTCGATGCTCACGAGAAGGGCCCACAAATGGAGATGCGGCCGTTTTGCCTCCCGCGCAACTGAATGAGGGCAGCATCAGCTCTCGTAGAATCCCAGATCAGCAAGTGTCGTCCCCGCACGCGCGGGGGTTCTCCTCCTGGGCCGCCTACGCGATGGCAGGGGAGCACGTCGTCCCCGCACGCGCGGGGGTTCTTCGGACTGGTTCTCCCAGGTCTCCCGCGGCGACCGGTCGTCCCCGCACGCGCGGGCGGTGGGCCGCGCTGCAATCGTCCCCGCACGCGCGGGGGTGTTCCGGGGTGGCGCTCCGTCATGGAGCCGACCGACACGTCGTCCCCGCACGCGCGGGGGTGTTCCGGGTCCTGCCCCCCTCCCAGGGGCCGTCCCTCCCTCCACACACACGGTGTGGAGGTCGCCCGGCCACGATGGACGAGCTGGTAGTCGATACGGATGGAGCGCTGTGGGTCTCTCGTACGGGACGTGGGACGAACACGCGGGCGGCCCACGCCGCCGCCTGGATGAGGTGCTTCGGGAATCCAGCCCGCGCTAGGGTCCGGCTGGATCCTCGTCGCGCCCCTGAGCGGCGACGAGCGCCCGCCGGCCTTCCCCGCGGCCTGCTCAGCCGTGGTGCCTTCTTCACTCCAGCGCCTCCGGCCGACATCGGCACCCCACCCGCGCCCAGGCCGGGCGATTCGATCGCCAGCGCCACGCCATCCGGGAATGGGCCCGGTCCCAGGGCTACGACGTACCTGACTGCGGACGCATCCCCGCCCCCGTCATCCAGGCATGCGAGCAATCCCGCTGAACCTCAGGCATGGGCTTTGTTCACGACTTCGGGTTCTGGCTCAGCGCCTTTGATTGGTGACGATCCGTCCCGACTGCGGGCTGGGTCGACTTCGAGTCGGAGCGGCCGTCCAGTGCGCGCCCGGGTCGCACTACTGAGCCGGGGGCGGACTGGTGGTGGCGAGCTATCGCCAGTGACTCTATGTAGCGAAGTGATCACCTGGATGGTAGTAGTTGGGGTGTGACCTGCCGAAACGCGCTCCCCGCGGGCGTGAAGGAGAGGACAACCGGATGCTGACCTCACGACATGCCTGGCGCCGGAAGGCGTGGCTGGGCTTGGCCGGCGCCTGCAGCGCGCTGGTTCTGACGGGTACCGGTGCCGCGCCGGCCGGGGCGAGCGAGGTGCGCAGTGCGTGCGCTCCGTCACCGCAGTTGCGGCTTGAGGCGCTGGACCACTACGGCGAGTGGGAGCGCGCGGGCGAAGTGGCCGTGTCGGTCAACGCCTGCGCGTGGACGAAGACCGACCGGTGGACTTTCGACGTGGCGCAGGTGGCGACGACCGGCGGGTACGCCCGTTCGGGGTGGCGGGCGCGGGCGTGGGTGGTCAATGGTGACGGCACTCCGACGTACCGGACGGTGACCGTGCACATCAGGGTCGACCACTGCCCGAAGAGTGACCGGTGCGCGAATGATGTGGCGAGCTTCGAGGCGAAGATGCGCCTGGTCCGCGACGAGTACATCCGGCAGGTGATCACCGACACGACGCTGGTGGAAACCGGCTCTTCCCACCGCGGCTGGCGCCTCACGCACAGCTGAACCCGCGGGGCCAACCCGCCGCGTGCCCCCTGCCTTCTCCGCTTTCCGCGCACCGCGTCCCCCGCGGGCGGCTGAACGCTGTCTGCGGGGGACGAGCGCGCCCGTTGCTGCTGCCGTTCTCGCACCCGAGGAGCCCCTCCCCCATGGCCCCAACCCGTTCTCGGTCCCGGCGCCGACGTGCCTGGTCCGTCGTCTCCCTCGCGACCACCGCCCTGCTCACCATGGTGCCGGCGGCCTCCGCCGACACCCACAACGCCGTGGCCGAAGGAGAGCCTCGCACCTACGCCCTGCTGACGGACCGGACGGTGGAACTCACCGAGCCCGGCGAGGAGAAGCCGCTGTCGGAGCTCCTCGCCCGGGCCCGCAGCGGGCCCCGGACCGACCCGGACCCCGGTGCCGGCGCCCGGGCTGTTCCCGGAGCGGCGGCGAGCACGGGCCGGGACGACATGGCGGGCTACGAGTGCCGCGAGCAGGCAGCGGCCTTCAAGGGCCAGGGCTGGGGGAAGTCCCGGTTCGTCACCTGCCAGGCCCACGATCTGACGGTCGCCAAGATCGAGTGCTGGCTGCTGTGGTGCCGTGTCACGGGCACCGCCAAGGTCGAGGTCGCCGACATCCAGCGCACCCGCAACGGCGCCCGCCAGATCGACGTCGTCCAGGTCCTCGACAACTGGAGGCTCGACGGAGACATCGCGGCAATGCCGCTGAGCTCCGAAGTCACCTGCACCGCCGGGCAAGGGTTCGGCCCCTGCAAAGTCCGCGACGGCCACGGCGGGCCCCAGACCCAGACCGTGGGCGAGTGGGCTGCTGAAGGACTCACCAGCCGCTACTTCTCCTTCACCCTGCCCGAGGCCGGCGGCCTGGGCCAGGCCCTCATCAGCTACGCCGACCTCGCCTGGCACTTCTGGCTCCCCGTCGGCGGCGTCCCCGGCGCCGAACGCGCCGACGGCCCCAACAGCTCCGTCCGCTGCGACAGCGCCTCCTACATCATCAAGACCTGGGCCGGCGCCGGCTGCGTCTTCCCCTGGGTGACCGAAACCCTGGAGATCTCCGCCACCGACTACCCTGAATCCGCCGCCCACATCCTCAGGGCCCAGCACCAACCCGGAGAGACCTTCCCGCCCGCACCGGGCAAGAAGATCCCCGGCGCGCCGGGCACGGCCCCCCTGCACCGCGTCGCCGACGAGAACACGATCGACCAGCACCGCAACGTCTCGATCGCCGCCTGCCTCGAGTGGTTCCCGAACTACGCCCACGAGGGGCTCGACTGCGATGAGTACCCCTTCGCATCCACCCTCGAAGGCGCGGACAAATCCCACAAGAACTACTCCGTCGACCCCATCCCCGACACAGACAACCGCGGCGCCGGCGGGAAGATGAGCGCCTTCTACACCGGCCGCCGCATCCTCGGCAGCGACTTCACCCACGACCCCTTCTACGTCGACGTCACCGCCCGCTGATGCCTCCCACACCCACCCGACCGGGCCGGCCCGAGCGGCCGCATGCGCGTTCCAACGGCCGGCCCGGCCCGGGCGACCCACACCCGCGTCCCCGGGCCGAAGCCGAGGCCCGCGTCGAGAACCACCTGTTCCACCTCACCGACACCGGCACCCCCCGCACAGGCGACCCCGCCCTCCAACCACCCACCCCCACCCACCAGATCGCCACCAGCGCACCCGGCACCATCACCCTCAACAGCACGCTCGCCGACCACTACGCCCACGTCACCGTCGAAATCTGGAACGCCCCGCCCCCACCACCCGCCGACGCCCTGCCCGAGGACCACACGACGCTCACCCTCCGCCTCCACGGCAACCTCCTCCTGGCCAGCGGCGTCTCCCACCTTCCCGTCCCCCTGCCCCTCTCCCTCCACGACGCCGCCTACACCGTCACCATCACCCGCACCCCACCACCAGCACCACCCAGCGCCGCCCTGCCCCGAGGAGCCGAGCACTGGCTCCTGCGCATCGGACCCGCCACCTGAGCCCCGAGACGGCCGAAGAGCCCAAGCAGGCCGGCCCGCCGAGCGGCACCAAGAGCAAGGAGCCCCGACACCACAGGGGCCCGACGTACGAGAACGCCGAGACGACCCCCGCTGGTGCAGAGAGCAGAACCTCGGCCGACGACCACCCTGGGGGCCATCCCCGCGGGCGCGGGGAGCAACTGCTGGCGTGGACGGCCTGATCATCGTTGTTACCACGCGTGGGCAGGGCTGGGCCGTCCAGAGCCTGCCGCTGCTCTGGGCGGCCCGGGTTGCTTCGGTCCGGCTCTCTGTGGCGTCAGGCGGCCTGCCTGAAGGACAGCGGCCCCGCCAACAACGGCCGCGCAGGTCAGCGCCGGATGGCAATGACCTCGACGTGGGCGTTCATGGCGCGCAGCCGTCGTGCGGCCTGGATGAGGGAGACCTGAGCGAAAGCGAAGAGGGAGGTGACGGAGATGTCCTGGCCGTCCTTCAGCAGGATGCCGAAGACGACACGGAGGGTGCCGAAGTCTTCGAGGAGGCGGTGGTCCGGTGTGTGGGTGGCCACCTGCCTAAGGAACTTGGCTCTGACCTGCTCGTCGTTGCGAAGTGTCTCGACGGCAGCGACCCCCTGGGCGAAGAGGTGGTTGAGGGGGGCCGTGCTGGCCGGTGCCTTCTTAATGCAAATGAGCTGGTTCTCGGGGCCGAGGACGTCGCAGATCTCCAGCCCTCCTCCTCTGAATTTCTGGGTGACGATGTCCTTCTTGTCGAAGAGAAGGTACCGGTCCTGTTTCGCCGCCTCGCGGTTGAACCAGTCTTCGTCGTGAGAGTCGTGTCCCTTGGAGTTGGGCGGGCCCTTGGTCCAGCGTGGCAGGGTGACGGTCTGTGTCTGGGTGAAGAGGCTGGTGAGTTCCTCTTCCAGTGTTTCGATGAAGCCCGCTCCGACCTCGAACCACTTGCCGTTGCCGTAGAACAGCCGGTCGGTCCCGACCGGGATGTCGGCGATGAGCCATTCCTTGCCGTTGGTGGTGGCGCTGGCCGGGGTCTGGCAGTCGGCGTCGCTGAACATGGTGACACGTACTTCGCCGAGGGCCTTGAGGCGCTCTCCGTGCGGGTTGTCCTTCACCAGCGCCAGGAGGTCGTGGAGGGCGACGTCGTCCGTCTCGATGGACAGCGCGCCGCGCCGGAGCCGGAATGCCTGCGCGGTGCTGAAGCTTTCCTGGCACGCATCGGGCACTCCGATGGTCATACGGGGGCTGTCCGGGTCGCCAAGGAGCGTCTCCAGGACGTCTTGGGCGTCCGCGGCTTTCCGGCTGGCGTTGTTGAGGGTGTGGACCCTGCTGACGAAACGCAGCTGGGGCAGTGGGTCGGGCAGCGCACACACCTCTTCGATCGCCTTGAGATCGCTGAGGAACTGCTCCAGGTCCGTGGCCAGAGGAAGCTTGATTGTGGCCTGTGAGCACTCGACTCGTGTCTGGCGGTTTCTGCCTGACTGCAGGGAGGTCAGCGGCAGTCCGCTGACGGTGCCGCAGATGCGGCGGACGACGGCGCCGAAGCGGTCCAGACCGAAGTCGTCGATGCGCTCACCGCGGGCGACGGAGTACTCGTCGACCCGGCCGCGGCCGTCCATGATCTGGTTGCGGACCTTGATAACTCCGTCTTCGTCGAGGCATCGGGTTGCGAACTCCAGACCGAACTCGTCGTCGCGGTGGTAGAGGTCCAGCATGTGCTGGCCCACTCCGTAGGTGAGTGCGTAGGTGCTGCGCGCGGTACGCATGAGGACGAGGCCACCGGCCGCGCGGTTGCTTTCGCTGACATCGAGCCCGGTGATCGATTCCACAGCGTCGCACCAGTCGGCGCGTTCGCGGGGGACGCCTCCGGTGATCAGCAGGCCGTCGATGCCCTGGCGGGTGAAGTCCCTGGTGCGGTAGTTGTCGCTGTCGAGGTACCGGTCGCGAACGAAGCTGCGCAATTCTGGGGTGCCTCCGTCGGGCTCCTTCAGCCGGTGAAGGGTGGACCTACGGGTGGCGGGTCTACGGGTTTTACCCAAGGCGACCTCCACGCTTGAGGAGCTGGAAGTACTACGAAAGCAGACAGTGCTGTCTCTCTGCCCCTCAACAGAAGAAATTGGGAGGGGTGGGGTGCTAAAAAGCCGGTGGTCCTCGCAGCGTTGGCATCAGCTGGCGCAGGTGATGCGGGGGTAGGTCACAGCCAGGGGCGGGTCCCCAACGGACCTGCCTTGGCCGACTGCAGAAGCTCGAGCGCCGGAAGGTCTCGACCTCGTCAGACCACGACCCTGAGTACGCCGTTGTGCATCGTCAGGCCGGGGCTTCGCGCAGGCCGGGCATGAACTGGCGCCTACAGGGGCGGGATGGGCGGCGGGCCGGGCGCGGCGCAGTCGGGTCGGCGGGTCCGGGGGTGGGCGCGGCGACCCATTCACCTGCGGCGGCGGTGCGGGCTCGGGTCGTGGACGGGGACGTCGGGGCCGGGGCCGAGGGGGCGGCGTGGTGCGGTGCCCACCGCCCCAGTGTCCACCCCCTGAAACGCCAAACGCCCCGTCACCATCGAAGTTGGCTGAGGTGTGGTCCGGTGCGGCGGGCGTGGTGGTGGGCATAGCGTTCCCTTCGGTTGGTGGTGGGAGAAACGCGAGCGGGCCCGTCCCCCTGGGGGGCGGGCCCGCTCGCGGTGCTGCGGTGGTCGGCTACATGTCGGAGGGCAGTCGAGCGCCGGAAGCGCCGTCATTAGGCGACGTTGGAGAGAGACGGACAGTCATGGATGGTGGCCGGGCCCCCTTCTTCCAGGCCCTCCCGCCCACTGCGACCCGTACGGTGACGTCCGCGAGCGGGTCCGTCACCACCACCGAGACCTCCGGCGATCCGGGGTACCAGCCGTTCTTCGACTCGGTGCTGACGGTCTGCTCTCCGGCGTCGATGCGGAGGTACCGCGCGTTCCGATCGAAGTAGCTCCGGAGCTGGACGACTACCTTGGTGCGGTCGCTGGACCAGTAGGCGACTACCTCGGTCTCGACTCCGTCGAGCGTGATCTTTGCACCGGAGCGGCCCCGGAAGTCGGCAGTGGCGGCTTTGCGATCCTCGCGCTGCTGAGCCTCAGTACTCGCCTGCACGATACTCGCGGCGGTGTTCGCGAGGACGAGCACGGCCACAAGATACGGCCAGCGCCGGCGGCGGGCAGCCGGTGCTGCTGGGGGCGGGGGCGGCCCGCCGCCGACGGTGCCGACGGGCGGCGTGGCGCCGTACGCCGCGGCCCTCACGATCGGCCTGGAGGGCGAGGGTGTGGCGGGTGTCCACCACTGTGGGCGGCATCCACTCCGCCTACGGGTCGTGCTCCTGGTGGTCCTCTCCCACGACCCCGACGCCCGAACCGTCACCGTGCGCGCCCTGGAGCACCTGGGTAGGCGGGACGGGTGGGCTCGCCTAGGCGGTGGTGGGCGCGCCGGGGACAGGGCCGCGCAGGGCGGCGATGCCGCGCCCTGGTGGGGCGGGGTTCTCACCCGCACCACCAGGGTTGGAGTCAGTTGCTTCAGGCTCCCTTGATCTGCATGAGGAAGAGCTGGAAGTCGGGTCCCTCGGGGTTCTTGGCTCGCAGGAGGGCACCGTAAAGGCGGTACATCTCCGGAGTGGTGAGGGGCCGGAGGCTGTGCTTGGCGAGGAAGGGGAAGATCTCTTCCACCGCTTCGTCGGCGTACTGGTAGGGGGTGGTCAGGCCGTGGATGTCGGTGGGCTCGCCGCTCTTCCAGAGCTGGACAGAGAAGGTGCGCAGCCGCGGGTCAAAGATCGGGCGGAGTTCGGCGCCGTCGATGTTGAGGGGGCCGAACTGGGTGGCTTCAGTGCTGGTCACAGGGGTGCCTTTCGTGAGGTGCGGGTGGGTGGGCGGCCGGTCGTGAGGGGCCGGCCGCATCTTGCCGAGCTGTCAGACGCCGATCGGTACATGTACCGATCAGTGCGCGTGAAGAGCGGATTCCTGAGCGAGTGATGCGGAGTGGCTGCGGAGTTCAGCCATGGCGGCGCTCGCCCGTTCGGTCCGGGCGACCGCGGCGCCGCTGCCGGTGGGGGCGCTCTGGTAACGCACCCGCCACACCGCCCCCGTCAGGGCCGGTCGCCAGGTGAGTTCGTAGCGGTGGCCCTCAGCGCTGACGACTTCCCACCATCCCCGTGCGACGGGGGTGATGCGCTCCCCAGGGGCAGCCGCCGGGGCCTGGGGCGCAGGCCCGTGCGAGGCGGCCTGCCATTCGAGGTAGGCGGGGGTCGGGGTGATCGGCGCGCGCAGGGTGTCGCCGCGGGTTCCGTGTGGCGTCCACGGGCCGGAGACGTTCCATCCTCGCTTGGTCAGCAGAGCGGCAAGGGCGTCCGGGTCGGCGGACTGCGGGGTGGTGTAGCCCGCACCAAGACTCTGCGGCCGCCCCTCCCGGTCGTCGTGAGCACTCCGGCACGTCCCACAGACCAAGGCCACGCTCGCGGTCCCCGTGATCGGGGAGACGTACAGTTCCGCTGCCGCGGGCCGGTGGTCCTGCGCCGCCCGGCGCGCCACGGTGCGCCGTTCCTCCGCCGTCGGGCAGACGGTGGCCTGTCGACGCTCCCCTTGCATTCGGTGGGCCGCGTGGCGCTGCTGCCGTTCGATGTGCAGCCGGTGTGCTTCCAGGGCTGCGGTGCGGCGGCAGTCGGCGCGGACGATCGCGCACACGTCGTCGACGTCCGCCCATCCCCCCAGGTCGATGTCTGCGTGGTTGTACATCCGTCGCAGGGTGTAGGGCAGGGCCGCGGTCGGGGCGTGGTAGATGCGGTACTGCACACCGGCGCAGTCCAGGGTTCCGGTCCGACGGTCGGTTCCGGGGGCGGGGGTCCACTCGATTGCGGACGGGCGGACGTCGTAGGAGTCCGTTCCGCTCCGGTCCAAGGCGGGGTGGACGGTGGGGGGTTCGATGCTGGGGACGGCACCGCCCTCTCCGTCCCAGGTGCCGGCGGTTCCGAGGTCGCTCACGGTGTCGGCGGGAACGGTCACATCGACCTGACCGGTACATGTACCGATTTCCTTCGAAGGGGAATCGGTCGCGGTCGGCCGGTGAGCGGAGGGCATGGTGGGCCGGGCGGCGGGGTGGCAACCGCCGTCCGTCTCCCATGTGTCGGCGCCGCTCGGGTCGGACACTCCGTGCGGAGCCGGTGCGCTGGTTTGCGCCGGGGCGGGCGCTGTCGTGATGGTGCCGGGCTCCGCAGGGTGGTTGATCGTGGTCAGCACTCGCTCAAGCTGCGCGTCCAGTCGACGGGCGCCTACCTGCGCGTGCGACCGGGCCGCGTCATACATTCCTGATGTCCAAATTGCGACGATTTTGCCTTCGATGTAGCCTGACTCCCGCACGATTGTGCCTGCCACCCGAACGGTGACGTTCCCTCGCGTGTCGCGCTCCATGGAGACCGTCCAGCCGTTCGCCACGGCCGTGTCCGCCACATGGACCGCCGCCTGCGGCACCCACACCCCGGGGGCAGCCTCTGTCTCGGCGCACACCCCATCGGCATCCAGAGCGGCAAGGCTGACACCGTCCAGCGGCTTTCCCTCCGCCGGGACGCGCGGCGCCTTCCAGGGTTGGACAAGCGGGCGCACGGACCGAGCCACAGCCTGCCGAAACTCCGTTGTGCCGCCCCTCCCATGCTTGGGCTTGGTGGGGACGTCCGTCGACTTGAGCATGCGGCTGGCATCCTTGGCCGCTACCGCCCCCGCCAGCAGTGCGGCGAACCGCTCTGCCGTACCGTCACCACTCCACTCCGGGGACGGCGCGGACACCATGACCGTTCGTCCGTCGCTCGACACCCAACGGGGCCGGTCGTCCCCCTCGCCGGCGAACAGGCGCGCCGTCCGCTCCCGCATCTGCACCATGTCCACAGCCGAATCCACTCGGCTGCGCTCCAACGCGTCCGCAGCCGCCCGCGCCCGGAATGCCGTCGATTCCGCGTCGGAAGCGGCCGCGGCCGCACCGGTTTGCATCCCTCGAAGCCTCTGCTCCTGGTCGACCGACAGACCGAGACTCACCGCTTCCTTGCACGCATCGTCAAGGTCCTTCACAGACGTCTGCGCGTCCCATGCGCGAGCGCTCGCCGCATGCTGCTCGTCCCGCGCGCGGCGTACCGACTCGACCAACGGCACCACCCGCGGCCCGGGCGCAGCCGGAGCCGGAGCCGGAGCCGTTTCAGCGGCAACGATCTTGATGGGCTCGGCAGTCTCCGCAGCCGGTACCGCCGCCACGGTCTGTGCGGCAATCGGAGCCGGCACGGGCGCGGCATCCGTCGCGGTTTCCGCCTTCGCTGGACGGCCCACGCGCATGCTCTTTTCGTAGTCGGCAAGGGTCTCGATACCGGAGAGGACACGGTCGCCGATCTCCGCGGCGGAGCGCTCGCGGTCGAACGTCCAGCGGCCGCCCTCACGTTTCTGAATCCACATCACGGACAGAACGGCGTCGCGCTGTCCGCCGAACACGTTGTCGTGGCAGCGTCCGGTCGCTTCCACCTCCCACACGCCGATCGTCGTTTCGTCGTCGATGTTGTCGATACCGGCGCGGAGAGCAACCGTCCAGCCGACGCTTTCAGCTGCGCGTGCGAACTTCAGCACCGCCCGGGGGGTGCCTCGGGTGCTCAGCGTCCTGGTCGTCCACTGGCCGTAGCTACCGATCCACCACGCCCGGTCCGTCACCGTGAGAGCGGGCAGGCTGATGTTCGCAATCCACGTAGGCACTTCCTGCGGAGCGTCGGCAGGGGTGTCCTGCGGAGCATCGCCGACCGCATCGACGTCCTGCTGGTGGGCCCCTTCCGGGAATTCCAGCTGCCCGTCGCACTCCCAGGGGGCGGGGATGGTACCGGGGTCGGTCACATCCGCCACGCTGCCGGCGTACAGGGCGGAGCACGCGCACGGAACGAGGGGAGCCTCGCCCGAACACGTCGGCTGACGGAAGAACGTCCCGCACTTCAGGCAACGGTGCCCGTACTCCTCCTGCGCCGCCATTGCTGCCGCGGTCGCCGTGCGCTCGGCGTCCTCGACAGCGCCGCAGTACTCCCATGCGGAGTCGACGTCCCCCTTCGCTTCCTCGTACAGGCGGTCGGCGTCCGCGGCGTAGCCTTCCACGCCGATGCTCTCCGCGAGCGCGCGGAACGCGTCGCGCAGCTTGTCCAGTGCCTCACAGCGGCGAACGGCGAGCTTGACCAGTAGCGCAATCTCGCGGGCCGCGGCTACCGCAGCCATCAATGCCGTGTACGCCTGCGCGACGTTGCGGGATTCGAGTGCGGCATCCTTGGCCACGTCCGCGGCCGCGGCGTGCGTCTCCGCATCTCCGGCGAGCGACTTGATGCTCTCCGTTTCGTGGCGGATCGTCTCCAGTTCCACCTGCAGTGCGGCGATCGCCTTTTCCCCTTCCGGGGACGTCACCCGCTTCTGTGCTCCCTCGCCAAAGCTGCGTGCGTGGCTCTTGTCGAGTGCGTAGGACAGGGTGTGCGTCCCGCGTCCGTCCCGGACGATGGTGAATCCCTCGCGCCACATCGAGTCGATGGTCAGGAGCGCGCGGCAGGAACCGCACTCGTAGCCGACCCCTCCGGACTGCACTTGTCCCATGCACAGTCCTTTGCGGCGCGCGCCGTACCGACCGACCTGGGGACGGGCCGTGTGGCGGATCGGCTCGTATACGCGCAGCCCTTCCGGGCGCAGTTCCGCGGCGTGCTTGCGTGCGTAGGTGGTGGCCGGCCCTCGGGTCTTGTATCCCTCGGCGGAGGGGATGACCCAGCGCCCGTCGAGCGTCATGAGGCTGTAGCGGCCGGTAGCCGGCGAGAGAACGGCGTACGCAATGGCCGTGCGTTGCGCGTCGACAATGATCGTGGGGTTTGTGAGGCCATGTCCTTCCATGGCGGTTCGGGCGGGAGTGGTGAGCATGGTCATGCGTATTCCTCCGTCACAAGTGGTTGCGTTCTTCGGTGTTGGGGTCGTGCCACCGACCGGCAACAAGAAAAATGTACCGCAGTTTCATCACGTACGGGAGGGGTGCTCTGCACTTTCATCAACGTTTCCGCAGGTCAGAACCGCCCGCGCCGGCGGTCAGCGGGTCGCCGAGGAGACGCGGGCGGGCGGCAGGCCGCCGCTTTCAGCGGCCTGGCGGGCCGCCGGGTACGGCGGACCGCCAGAGGAGGGCGAAGCCCTCCGGTGAAATCAGGTCGCTGGTCCGCAGGGCCGCCGCCCCGAGAAGGAACAACACCTCTTCCTCCGGCAAGCGGATAAAGAGGTGTCGGCGGCGAGAAAGGATGACCCATAGGCGCTGACCTGGGGCAACGCGCGGTCATGCAGAACAGGCGCGCAACCGGTGGCGCAACCAGTGGCGCAACCCTCCGCGCAACCGGTGATGCAACCGGTGATGCAACCGGTGGCGCAACCTCCGCCGGGCGGTCACCAGGCGGCCGGCCCTCAAGTGTTCCCGCCACATCGGCATCCAGTCCGGAGGCGATCCATGCATGAGGCCGGCACGGGAGCGGCGGGCCTCATGCCCAGGCCGCCGAGGCGGATCTCATCGCTCGAAGAGCGAACCGACCTCGCCTGCCGTGCCGATCCCGCCTGACCGCCCCAGACGTTCCACAGGCGCGGCGCACCGGACGGGGATCGCGTGCGCTGCGCACGGGTCCCGGGCGGTCCGCGCTTCCTGGAGCAGCCGGCGAACGATGCCGGGTCAGGGGGCCTGGGGACCCCGGAGCGTCGCCTCCTGCACGGCGAGGTGCAGACCGGCGCCGCGGGCGAGAGCTCTGCAACGGCCGCCGGGGCGCACTTGCCGAGGGCCGTGCCCGTGAAAGGTGCGACAGGTGGGAGCGGTGCCGGCCGTTCCTCGGTCACACGAACCGGCCCGAAGGGTGACCCCGGCGGCGGTCGGAGTGACCCAGGCAGAGGCAGGGGGCGGGTTGCTCTTTGGGCAACCTTCTGACCTGCGGGTTTGTGATTCTGGGTCAGTTTCTGGGTCAGGGGTGCTGAGGACAGTCGACGACACGTGATCGAGAAAGGGCTGTGTCGTGGACATCCGTGTCTTCAAGGGACTGAACGCCGAGTGGGCGCTGGTGTGTGCCGAGCCGGGCGCCGGGGCGCGGGTGCGTGGCTGGCTGGAGGAGGCCGGTGTCCTGGCCGCGGGTGAGGGGCCGGTGGAGCTGGAGGAGTTGCTGGGCTGGCTCGGGGTTCGGGACCGGCGGGTGGGCCGGGAGCACAGCGACCGGTGGATGGGCGCGCTGCTGGCGGTGGCGGCTGGTGAGGGTGCGGGGGCGCGGCTGGCGGCCCGGGTGGTGGTGCAGGCGATGGTGGACGGGGCGGTGCGCACCACGCGGTCGCTGCTGCGGCCGGGGCGGGAGTTCGACGAGGTGGGGCAGGTCGTGGTGGCGGCCCTGTACGGGGTGGTGCGCGCCTATCCGCTGCACCGGTCTCGGAAGGTCGCGGCGAACCTGCTGCTGGAGACGCTGCACCGGGCGAGCCGGGAGCTGCGGGACGACGACCCCCAGGCGATCGAGTGGAGCGCCGAGTGGGCGGAGCGGGCGAGCGGTGAGGACGTGGCGGAGGCCGCGTGCCGGGCTGGGGTGGTGGAACAGGCTGTGGCCGGCGGGCTGGTGGAGGGGGCGCGGGAGTGGGAGCCGGCGCGGGCGGAGCTGGCTGAGCTGCTGCTGTGGGGGGTGCAGGCGGGTCTGCTGAGTGTGGTGCGGGCGCGGCAGATCGCGGACGAGGTGTGGGCGGAGTCGCAGGGGCAGGCCGGGGTGTCGGCGGCGGCCCGGCGTCAGCGGCGCAGCCGGGCCGTGGCGCGGTTGCGGCCGGTTGCACGGCAGTGGGTGCGGGCGGCGTGAGGCTCTCCGGTTTTCTCGGGCTGCGGCTGTCACGTTCGGGCGCGGCCTGCTCCTTGCGGGGGTGGACCGGCGGAAGGGCCGCCGGCCGGGATGTGAGGTGTCGGCCGTGGCGGAACAGCCGTCGGACGAAGCGGTGCTCATGCGGGCCCGTCGCCGGCTCGGGGAGCTGGCCGTGCTGCTGGAGGTGGCGCCGTTCTCCGTCGAGACGGAGGAGGTGATGCGGATGTATCTGCGCGAGGCCCCGGTGGCCCGGCAGGCGTTCGGCCGCTGGTGCGAGCTTCCCGCGCAGACGCGCCTGACGCGGGCCGCCCTGCTGCGCGAGGCCCAGTCGTGAGGCGCCGCAGCACGGGCCCGGTCCCCGAGCAGACGCGGGCGGCTCGTGAGCACGGACGGGGTGAGGAGGCGGGTTTGCCCGCGGAGGCGGGCGGGTGGGAGCTGGGTTCGCTGGGGGCCTCGGCGAACGCGGTGACGGTGCTGCGCCGGTCGGCGTGGGTGCTGCTGCTGGCCGGTCCGGTGCTGGGGGCGTGGGCGCTGCTCGCGGGCCCCGAGGTGGTGCGCGCGGAGGTCGCCTCGGAGCGGCCTGCGGCGGTGGCGGTGGATTCGTCGGGACCGGGCGGGTTCGCCGAGCTGTTCGTGACGGCGTACCTGGAGGCCGAGGAGGGACAAACGGGTGACGCGGTCGCGGCGTTCATGCCGGGGGCGGGGCCGGCCACGCTGTCGGGCGGTGGGGGTGGTCAGGTGGTGGAGCAGGCCGCGGCGGTGCGGGTGCGGGCCGTCTCGGCCGGTTACTGGGCCGTGACGGTCGCCGCCCGGGTCCGCCCCACCGAGCCGGCGGCGAAGCCGGACCGGGACGAGGCCGAGCCGGCGTCAGGGCTGCGGTACTTCCGGGTGCCGGTGCGCTCCGGGACCGCGGGGGAACTCGCCGCGGTGGCTCTGCCCGCGGAGGTCGGTGCGCTGCCGGCCGGGCAGGCGCCTGAACTCGGCTACGGGCAGGCGGCGGGGCCCAGTGCGGCGGATCCGGGAGTGCGGACGCTCCAGGGGTTCTTCACCTCCTACCTGTCGGGCGGTGGCGAGGTCGACCGGTACATGCCTCCGGGCAGCAGGCTCACGCCGATCGTGCCGGCTCCATACACCTCGGCGCGCGTGGAGCGGGTCGCGGAGTACGGCACGAACGCGCCGGGCGCGGCCTTCCCCGAGGGGGCGCAGATCCCGGACGGGACGCGGCGCCGGCTGCTGGTGGACGTGACGGCGGCCGACCGGGCCGGTGTGGAGCGGCCTTTGACGTATGCGGTCGCGCTGAAGGCGCGCGACGGGCGGTGGGAGGTGGAGGCCGTCGAGGCGGCCCCGCTCCTGGCTGCCGCTTCTGGTTCGACGGACAAGAGGAGCAAGTGATGGCGGACATGGTGCTGCTGGCGGACACGATCAACGACGTCGACATGCTGGGCATCCGGATCAATGGCCTGCTGACCACCACGGTGATGCTGGTCATGGTGACGCTCTCCACGATCGCCGCCTGGCGCAGGACGAAGTCAGTGCTGGCCGCGGGCGGAGCTCTGCTGGGCGGATTGGCGCTGTGGTACGCGGTGATGAACGCCTCCGCGTTTCGCGACTCCGTCGGGGAGACGATCAAGCCGGGTGGGGTGGCGCCGCCGGTGACCGAGGGGCGCGGGCCTGCGGTCGTGCGTGTGGAGCCGGTCGCCGGGACTGCGGTGGAGCACGGCGGTGAGGGTCTGTGAGCACGCCCGCGGAATCGTCTTCCGTCGACGGGGTGCTGGTGGGCCGGTGCTACACCAAGGCCCGGCGGCATCCGCTGATGATCGGGAAGTGGCCGGGCGGGCAGATGGCGATCCCGGGTGGGCCGTACACGGTGCCGCAGGTGGCCGTGATCGCGGTGACCTTCGCGGTGCTGATGCTGACCCGCTCGGTGTGGGCGCACTTCGGTCTGGCGAATTTCGTGATCGCCCTCGTAGTGCCGTACGGCCTGTCCCTGGTGGTGCGGCACGTCCACGTCGATGGGCGCAATCCGCTCCTGGTCGCGGTGAGCGCGGGCGGTGCGCTGGCGGCGCCTGCTGCGGGGCGTCTGGGTGGCCGGCCGGTGAAGCCGGTGGGCCGGTATCGGCCGCTGGTGGGGGTGTGCAGCGTGACGTGGACGGAACAGCCCCCGGACTTCGCCGGCGTGACCGAGGAGCCGGTCGTGGCTGCGGCGGATCCCGCGGCAGCGGGCGGTCCGTCGGCTCTACCGGCGACGACAGGGCGGCCGGCAGCTGCTGCGGCGCGGGCGGGGACTCGGGCCGGGAGTCCGGTGGTGGCGGCCGCGGCTCTGCTGGCACTGCGTCAGGAGCAGATGAAGGTGCGGGACGTGGATGTCGAGCGGGGGTGTGAGCAGTGAGGATTCCGATCCGGCACGTGGCCGGGAACATCGTGTGGACGACGCAAGGGACGGTCTGGGCAGTCTTCCGGGTGCAGGGCGCGCAGACGGCGCACGGCTCGCGGCGGGCCCGGCAGCAGCGGCTGGGACATCTGGAGGCGCTGGTCAAGCAGCTGCAGGGGGAGTCGATGCTGCTAAGCCTGTGCCCGGCTGTCGACCCGCAGACCGTGGTGGCCCGGATGTGCGCGGACATCGACATGACCGCCTCGCCCCGGTACGCGGCCAGCGTGGAGGTGCTGCACGGGCAGCTGGAGCAGCTGGAGCTGACCGGCCGCTCGGACTGGCTCGCGCTCCCGCTGCCTCTGCCGCGGAAGGAGGCACTGCGTGAGGTGGTCGCGGCCGCGCGGGCCGAAGTGTCGCTGGCGCTCGGTCTGCTGCCCCGTCCGGTCTCTGCGCGGGAGGAGGAGCTGCGCCTGGTCCAGGCGCAGCGGCTGGCGTCGATGTGGCCGTCCGGGATCGGCCTGCGGCCGGCGTCCGCGGCCGAGGTGCTGTGGATCTACGGGCACAGCGCGCGGCGCGGTCTGGCCGAGCCGGTGCTCCCCGCCGCAGACGGGGGCCAGCAGGTGCGGGGGCGGGGCCGGGGAGCGGCCTCGCTGGGGCAGGTGGTGCTCGCCGAGGGCGGGATGCTAGGCGCGGGCCCGGAGCAGGACGGGCAGGAGACAGCCGGCCGCAGGGGCGGGGGCGGGGGGCGGGGGAATCCGTTCTCTCGGCGGTGGGTGGAGGCGACGACCGAGTGGGGCTCGTCGTACCAGGCGATGCTCGCGCTGGCGGAGATGCCCGAGGCGTTCACGTTCCCCGGGTCGGAGTACCTGGGGCAGCTGGACGATTTCTCGTTCCCGGTGGACTGGGTGGTGCGGCTTCAGGTGGAGAGCGGCGCCGCGGCGGAGGCGAAGAGCCGGCGCCAGGCGCGGGAGCTGGCCCACCAGTACGAGCAGTACGACGGGGAGACGGCCGGGGTGCCTGCCGGCGTCGACAAGGCGGCGTCCGGGCTGGACGAATTCCGCGAGCGGCTGACGTCGTCGAAGACGGAAGTCGAGGTGCGGGCGATGACCGCGCTGTGCGTGTGGGGCGGCACGCCGGAGGAGGCGGAGCGGCGGGCGGGCGAGCTGTCCGGCCACTTCGCCGCCGGGGAGTACACCTTCGTCCGGCCGCGCGGTGAGCAGGAGGCGCTCTGGTACGGGATGCTGCCCGGGACGCGGACGCCGTCGGTGATGGCGCAGTACTCGCAGTACCTCCTGGCCCGCGACTTCGCGATGGCCGCGCCGTTCACCGGCAGTGCGCTGGGGGACGAGACGGGCCCGCTGTACGGGCTGCAGCTGGCCAATGGCGGGGTGCGGCCGGTGTTGTGCGACTGGTCGCGCGGGCCGCGGGAGAACACTTCGGCCGCGGCAGCGTGGGTGGGTGAGCTGGGCAGCGGCAAGAGCGTGGGGATGAAGTCGGCCATGTACTCGGTGCTCGCGGCCGGAGCGCGCCGGCACGGAGTCCGCCG
The DNA here is from genome assembly GCF_042885515.1 of Streptomyces sp. NPDC058052. Classification (NCBI taxonomy): domain Bacteria; kingdom Bacillati; phylum Actinomycetota; class Actinomycetes; order Kitasatosporales; family Streptomycetaceae; genus Streptomyces; species Streptomyces sp. NPDC058052. The sequence continues at coordinate 29,124 of NZ_JBHVRX010000031.1, forward strand.
GGGTCGGGCGGTGGTCGTCGACCGGACCGAGCAGCAGGAATGGGTCCGCTTCGCCCAGGTGTGCCCCGGCGAGACGGAGATCATCACGATCGACGACCAGGCCCGGATCTCCCTGGACCCGCTGCGGATCTTCACCGAGCCGGCGGAGGCGCAGCGGTTCACCGAGTCGTACCTGACGCTCCTGCTGGGGCTGTCGCCGATGAGCGACGAGGGCATCGCCCTGTCGGAGGCGATCGAGGCTGTCCTGAAGGAGACGCACCCCTCAATGCGGGTGCTGGTCGAGGAGCTGGCCAACCGGGGCGCGGGCGGGGACACGTTCGCGGCGCTCGCCGCGCGGCGTCTGGCCGCAGTCCGCCGCAAGGACCTGGCCCGCGCGGTGTTCGACGAGACGCTGCCGGTGGTGCGCAACTCCACCGCGGACAGTGTGGTGTTCGCGGTGCATTCGCTGGGGCTGCCGACGAAGGGTGAGCTGGAGGCGGGGCGGCTGGAGAAGCTGCAGTTCGAGAAGACGTTCGGGCGGGCGGTGATGTACCTGATCGCCGCCCTGTGCCGGAAGATCGCCTATGCCGCTCCGGACGAGTTCGCGGTGGCGATCTGGGACGAGTGCTGGTGGCTGACGTCCTCGCCCGAGGGGCTGGAGCTGGCGATCGAGCTGGTCAAAGACGGTCGCAAGCACAACGCCGGGGCGTGGTTCGGCGGGCACGACGAGGACGACATCGGCCCCGCCGACAGCGAGAAGGGTCAGATCCTGCGCGGTCTCATCCCGCGCAAGTGCCTGTTCCGGCACACGAACCGCAACCTCGCCGCCCGCGGCCTGGCGTTCCTGGGGTGCAGCGACCAGGACGAGGACCTCCTGACGCTGGTCACCTCCGGCCTGTCGCCCAACCGGCCGGAGATGAGCGACGAGGAGCGGGCCGCGCGGGCCGGCGAGTGCCTCCACCGTGATCTGACCGGCCGGATCGGCGCCATGCAGATCACCATCCCCGCCGACGAGGAGATCGCGGCCGCCATCCACTCCCAGCCCGTCCGGCAGGCCGTCTGATGGCCCGCCGGCGCCTCGCGCGCAGCACGCCGTCCCCCTCGGCGGCCGGATTCGGGAGCCGGGCCGCCGCGCTGGTGCGGTGGGCGCGGCCGGGCCGGGCGCTGCTGGGCGCGGTGGTGCTGCTGATGCTCGCCGGCCTCTCCTCGCTGCTGCTGGCCGCGGTCGCGACCGCCGCCCCCGAGCCGACCCCGTCGCCGACCGTGCCGAACCGTCTCGTGCCGTCGGCCGACCCGGACAACCCGCTCGCCCCCGCTCCGGTCTTCACTCCGCCCGCGGACGGCACCACGCTCGACGAGATCGGGCAGGAAGCCGACCGCACTGCGGCCGCGGAGCAGGAGCGCCGGGCGAAGGAAGCCTGGGACAAGAAGTTGGAGGACTACCTCAACAACGAGGCGTCCCGGAGCGGAGTGCTGTCCGCGTTCGAGGTGACCGACCGCAACAACATCCCCGTCTCCGCCTACCGGGTCTACGCCGACACAGGCGGCTGGAGCGACTGGGACCTGAAGATCGAGCACTTCCTCGTCGAAATGATGTTCCTCGGCAACAAGTGGCTGGTCTCCTTCGCCTGCTTCCTGATCTCCTGGGCGCTGTCGTTCTCCCTGGCCGGTCTCCTCCTCAAGCCCGCACTGACGGTCTCGACGTCGCTGTACGGCGGGGTCATCGTCCAGCTCGGGCTGCCCACCCTGTTCCTCACGTTCGCGATGGTGGTCGCGGCCTGGCACCTGCTGTTCGGCAACCGGGCGCGCGGATGGGGCGAGATGGCGGCGGCGCTGGTCATCTCCGCGCTCGCACTCGGCGCGCTGGCCTCGCCGCCGGAAATGCTGCTGTCCAAGGACCAGGGCGTCGTCGCCTCCGTGCGTGATCTCGCGGTGGAGACCGCTGCGCTCGTCCTGGACGAGGAGTCCATCGACAGCCCCGACCGGACGACGGCGAGCGGAAAGTGGGAGAAGCCGGCGGAGGGAAACACCGTGGGGACGCGGGTGCGCACCTCGCCCTCCTCGATCGCCCGGCCCATCACCGACGCCCTGGTGGACGCCTTCGTGGCCCGGCCGGCGATGATGCTCTCCTACGGCCGGACCTTCTCCGACCCCGACGACGGCGGCCCCAAGTGCGGCACGCTTTTTCGCGAATCCCGGATCTCCCAAGCCGTCTTCGACAAAGAGGTCGACGAGTTCCTCGCGTCCGGCGAACGGCAGGCGGGCCAGATCCCCTACATCGGGGGCCTGCTGAAGGACATCACGGAAGCCGTCACCGCGACGCCCGACGCGGTCATCCGCGAGAAGCTCGCCGCCAAGGGCCCGCTGAAGACGTTCGAGGCCGAGTGCGTGAAGGACGGTGCCGCGTCGGCGAAGAAAGCCAGCATGGAGAAGGTCGGCGGCGCCTTCTTCATGGTCATCGCCGCCTTCCTCACCTGCATCTTCATGATCACGCTGACGTTCGCGTTCCTCTTCGCCCAGCTGCAGATCGCCATCGAGGCGATGACCGCCAAGGTTGGGCTGGCCGTCGGCGTCCTGCCCGGACCCGGGCGCGGCTGGCTGTGGGACCGGGCCACCGCCATCGCCCGCGCCCTGGCCCTCATGCTCGTCTCCGTCGCAGCGGTCGCCGTGTTCGTCGTCGTCGTCAACGCCGTCCTGAACGCCACCGACCGCGATCTGCCCGGCGGGATCACCATCCGGTTCGTCATCCTCGACTGCGTCGTGCTCGGCGCCTTCGCCTACCGCAAGCGCCTGACCCGGGCGACCCGCAGCCTCGCTCTCCGCGCGCGCGCCCGGGTCGGCACCAGCGTGGTCGGCGGCAGCGCAGCGCCCGCGCTCCCCTCCCCCAAGCGGGGCGGGGCGGGCCGCAAGCTGGCGCTGGGCGGCCTCACGCTCGGCGCCATGGCCCTGACCGGCGGCACCGGCGTGGCCGGCCTCGGCCGGGCCGGTACGGCCCGCACGGCCCACAGCCTCGGCGGCACGGCCCTGCGCGGCACCGGCCGGGCCATCGCCGGAACAGCACGCCTCGCCGGCCAGACCGCCACGGCAAGCGTCCGCGGCGCGGCCAGGACGACACGCTTCGGCCTCCAGGCCACCGTCGGACTGCCCGTCTACGGACCGAGAGCGGCACGCCGTGTCGGCGCCGCGGCCACGACGCTGCCCGGCCGGATCTCCGCCGCCCGCACCAGCACGATCCACGGAGTGCAGCAGGCCGTCCAGGCGGTACACCAGAACGGGATCACGCCCGCGGCGAACCTCGTCGGCGAAGGAGTCCACAACCTACGCTCGCTCGGCCGGATCGTGACCGGCCGCAGCGGACTCGGCCTCTACAACCCGCCGACCCGTCCCGGACCGTTCCCGCCTCCTCCGCCCGCTCGTCGGCGCCGCGCGGTGCCACCACCCCGCCCGGTCCAGCCGCCGACGCCCACCCCTGTACCGGTGCCGGTGCGGCGGGGGCGTCCCGTGCCGTCGATCGCACAGCCGCCCGCCGGAACACAGCAGGCCCGCCTCCGGCAGCGCCTGCACCGCATCCAGGCCCAGCAGGCACTGACCGCCACTCCCCCGCAGCCGTCCCCGCCGGCAGTACAACCCGTTCCCGCCCCCCAGCCCCCGCCCACGCCGCCGCGGACACGGCGCACCCCCCGCCCGACCCCGCCGCTCAACCCTGCGCCGCAGCGGCGCCGGAGGCGGCCGTGAAGACCCCCGCGAAGACGGCGCTGGCCGGCGCGGTGCTGCTCTTACCTCTGGCGCTCGTCCTGGGGCTCGTGGTCCTGTTCGTCGCGGCCGTCGCCAACGGCGCCGCCAGTCACGACGAAGAGCCCGGCGGCGCAGCCTCCGGGCCGCCTGCCGCAGCGCCGGCCGGCGTCTCCGGGATCGGGCCGGTGGTCCTCGACGCCTACGTCCGGGCCGCAGCCGCGATGACCACGCTGCGCCCGAAGTGCAAGGGGATGCGCTGGTCGGTCGTCGCCGGTATCGGCCGGGTCGAGTCGTACCACGCCGCCGGACGCGATGTCGCCGCGAGCGGCGCGGTGACGCCCCGTATCTACGGGGTCCGGCTCAACGGATCGGGCGTCGGCGGGAACACCAGCGTCCACAGCGACACCGACCACGGCGCCCTGGACGGCGACACCGTCTATGACCGGGCGGTCGGGCCCATGCAGTTCATCCCCTCCACCTGGAACGGACCCTCCGGGCAGGACGGCAACAGCGACGGCATCAAGGACCCCCACAACATCTACGACGCCGCACAGGCCACCGCCATCTACCTCTGCGGCACTGGCCCGAACGACCTCGGCGACGACGCCCAGCTGCGCAAAGCGGTGCTGCGCTACAACCAGTCGGGAGCGTACGCCGACGAGGTCCTCGGACACGTCCACGCCTACGACCGGCTCGGCACCGCCGGTACCGGGGCCCTCCAGATCTCCGGGACCGGACGCGGGGCCGACGCCCTGCGCCGCGCGGCCGTTCACCTCGGCGTCCCCTACTCCTGGGGCGGCGGTACCCCCGGCGGCCCCTCGACCGGTTTCTGCGACGGCACGAACGGCTATCGCGACGGCCGCTGTTCCGCGTCGGTCACCGCCGGTTTCGACTGCTCTAGCCTCGTCCAGAACGCCTACTGGCCCACCCTGCAACTCCCTCGCGTCGCCTCCGCCCAGTACAGCGCCACCTCACAACGCCCCGTCCCACGAGACAGCCTCCAGCCCGGAGACCTGCTCTTCTGGTCCCACGGCGGAACAGGCGGCATCTACCACGTCGCCCTCTACGCCGGCGACGGCAACGTCCTGCACGCCCCCCGCACCGGAAAAACGGTCGAGATCGTCCCGCTGACGACCGCAATGCCCGAGCGCGACTACTACGGCGCCACCCGCCCCTGACCGGGTGTAGGTTCTCAAATGGCGCGAGGTCGGAAAAATCTCATCGCTCGGACGCATTCTCGCCAAGAGAGGCGGAGCCCCCGGAATTCTGGAAGCAAGAAATATTCGTATGGATGGTGCCGTATACTGAGGGGCTTGCCACTTCTCACTGCCACACTTGAGGCCGTAACGCGAATTCAGACCGATGCGTCCCTCGCTGGGGCGTAATCAACGATCAGACGACCCGGTGATGATGATCTCCCGAACAAATCCGCCGCCTGGACTGTGGAAGCGGGAGATCTGGGCGGCGAGATCACTGTCCGGGAGGATGGCAGTTCGGAGCTTGACTTGGTCGATTTCGCGACAAATGATGCGCATTCTGAGCATCGACAGCTAGACGACCTGGGGAGCGTTCAAGTCGCGGTAGAGGCCGTTCGCGACTGGGTGGTGGGGCACCGCACCAGTGACCTCACCGACGACGCCCAGCTGCGCCCGGCGGTGGCGATGCCTGCCGGCTCCGGGACATCTACTTCGGCAGGAAGGGTCAGTCGATCTTCTGCCAGGGCTTGCAGTCTGAGGTCTGGAAGGCTTTGTCGCTCTTGCTGACCTTAACGATGACCTGGCCTTTCGCGTTGCCGCTGGCGATGATGTCCTCAACCTCGCCGGTGGTGTCGTTCAGCCGCGCCCAGTAGCAAAGGGTGCCGTCCTTACCATCGCTGCGGTACGTGCCGGGCTGGACTTCCTTGTTCACCAGGAAAGTGCCATCTCCGGGCATCTCTGTAGTGGGCCCGGCGCTCTTTTTCGGTGTACTGCTGGCTAAGGGCTCTGAAGCCTCAGCATTCTCGGTGGCCTGCTGGTCGGTACTCTCAGACGGCTGCCGCGGGGTGGTGGCCTGGGCGCCGGGAGGGGAATTCTCGGCACCGCCACCCGACCCCACAATGCCGATGAGCACACCGACCAGCAGGCCACCCAGCGCTGCCGCAGCGTGGGTGAGGACCTTTCTGCGAGGCCCAGATCCTGCCGGTGATCTCCCGCAGAGGCGCCCCGAACATCGAGGGTCTGGGCAGGCTCCGCTACGTCGTGGAGCAGACCTTCGCCCTGCTCCACCAGTTCAAACGCCTCGCCGTCCGCTGGGAACGCCGCACCGAACTCCACGACGCCTTCGTCTCCCTCGCCTGCAGTCTCATCTGCTGGCGACGACTCAAGAAGCATGGAGTGGTCACCCGGGTCCCAGCCCAGCCCCAGGATCTGACATCCATCGATCTCAATCTGTCCGGCGAGCAGGGGGTGCGTCAGACCGGCCCGCTCCAGCAGGTGGAAGTGGGTGTGCGCATCCACGGAGACTACGAGCCCGATGCCGGGCCCTTCCGAAAGCCAGCTCTGAAGCCGACCGGCGAACTCGTGAGCTTCGGCCAGCGGGAGGTCGAACCGCCCGTAAGGGCCCTGCCCACCGAACTGTGGTGCCCGTTCGCCGCCGAAGCGGGCATGGGCGTCCTCCTCATACTTCCCCCAGTACCTGACGTCGGCCAGTCCGTTGATCGACTCACCCGCCAGCCCGACGAAGGAGTCGAGGGCACGGGCATCCCCGAGGACCATGCCGCACCGGTCAACCGGCAGGTCACCGAGCCGGATCGGCTCTCCGTCGGGGTCCCCTGGCCAGGGCAGGCCGAGGTCGACTTCCAGGATTGTGATCACCGGCCCGTCGTACGACTCCCCGGTTTCGGCGCGCACCTTCAGCGGCCGGTCGGCCGCGGCCGGCACCGCGACCGCCTCGCAATACCAGTCCCGGCTCGGGCCGTCCGCGGGCTCGTGCAGATGGCCGCCACCGTGGGCGGCGGTGGCCAGCGCCCGTACGGACAGCGGGTCGCCGAGCTCGAACCAGTGATCGATCCAGCCGGCCATACCCAGGACGAGCACACCGGACGGCGCGGTTACAACTCCAAGGTCGACAGGGGTCTCACTCATCCGCTGATTCAACCAGGGCGGACTGTCACTGACAGCGACGGGCACCGCGCTCGCCAACTATCGCTGCCATCCGCCAACTATCGCTAACGGTCACGTCAACTCAAGGGGGAGGGTCCTCCCTCGTCAGCGGCCGGACTCTGTCCACAGGGCAGCAATCCGAGGGTGTTCTCAAGGTCTCCCCGATCAGCGGGGCGGCCCGATGATGAGGAGTACCCATGCCCGAGAACACCGTCACCATGCCGCTCGCTCCGATGGAGCCGCAGGACGTCGCCGACGCCTTCGCCTACATCCGGGCGTGGCAGGCCGGGGACATCGACACCGCTTGCACGGTCGCCGACGAGGCGGGCCCGGAGCTGGACCGGATGCTCCTGGACGTCGCGGCCCGCGTCTTCATCCCCCTCACCGCCGCGGACGACCACGACGGGGAGCCCTGCGAGCACTCCTCCTGGCCGCCGCGCTCGGACGGCTCCTGCTGGAGCTCCTGTGCCACAGCGTGTGCCTGTCCGGCCCGCGGGGCATGGCCGACACCATCGTCCGGTTCGCCGAGAACATCCTCACCGAGGAGCACAGCGACGTCGGCGAGGTCCTGCGCCGGCTGGAGGCCGCAGGAATGAAGCAGGCGATGGAAGCGCACCCGGCGCACCACGCCACCGCGTAACCGCACCTCCGGGACGGTGGCGGTGCGGTGCGGCGCGCATCCCCGGCGCACCGCACCGCACCACAGTGGTGCGCACCGCCGCATCGCACCGCACCAGTGCGCACCACCGCACCGCACCACCGGGCGCCGATGGCGTGGTCTACGGACGTCGCCGCACCGCGCCGGGACCGCCGCGGCCGGACGCGCTCCTCCATCACACACCCCCTTGTCCGCGACCTGATCGCGAGCCGAAACCGGCGATGTCCAGGAGAAACGTCGCGGTAGCAGAGGTGGACAAGGGGGTGTAGCGGAGCCGGACAAGGGGGGCGCCCGCGTTCGGCCGCACCCGGACAAGGGGGCTGCGGCGAGCGTACCGGTGCGGTGCGGAGCGTCGGGCGTCGTCGGAGTGGTGCGGTGCCGGGCGCGGTGGCGCACCATCGCGGTGCGCACCACGGTGGAGCCCATCGTCGTCCGGCGCACCGAGGTGGAGTCCACCCGGTGGAGCCACTCGGTGGAGCCCACCCGGTGGCGATGCGCGGTGTCGGGTGGACTCCACTCGGTGGACTCCTCTCGGCGTCCGCAGGGTCAGTGTGCGTGGCGTCCCTTGACCGGACGATTAATGCCGCCAGGGGAGCGTCCGACTTCTCAGCGGCCCAACCGCGAAAACGAGAAGTCCGGCTGCCTTGCTTATCGGGCAGGGCAGCCGGACGGTGATGTAACCGCGGCCTATACGGTTCTAGCTCTCAGGAGTGAGAAGGAGACGGGTCTCCCACACAGCGGCTCGCTCCTTCGAGAACGACTCGCTGGAGCCGTAGTACGTGCCTGTGCGGGTTGCCACCTCGAGCACGTGGTCGGGGCGGCGGAAGAACGTGCGTCTGGGCTTGATCACCGCTTCACCCGACAGGATCTTGGTGATGACCTGCCGGAGATCCGACGCGGCGACCTGCTCGAACTGCCATCCCTCGAGGGTGAGGCGAGCGGACGGGGCGACGCGTGCGTAATGCATGACGTCCAGTTCCACATCCTCGTCGTCCACCCGGATGACGAAGTCGGTCATCCAGCCGCCGCCGTCGAGTTCCCGCTCCTCGATCTCCGGATCCGTGTCGCCGAGACTGCGCGCCGCTGCGGAGATCTCGGCTGCGATGTTCAGCCTCTCGGACTTCACGCGCGTCACCCCAACCACCTGCCCATGAACAGGTCGATCTTACGGCCCTTGCCGTACTTGATCCTGAAGACGGTCCTGGCGACGGGGAAGGACAGCTTCGCCTTCTTGCTGTACCCCCAGTCCTTCTTGAAGCCGCGCGCGCTCCAGCCCACGCCCCAGTTCTTGCGGTTGAGCCAGCCCTGGCGTCCGCGGGCGTAGTCGCCGAAGAGTCGGCTCGTCTCGCCGAAGTAGCGGTTGTGGTTCCAGGAGACACCCTTGGCCTTCCACTGCTTCCAGGTCTTGAGGTACTTCTTTGCGTACCGGGCCTTCTTGTAGGCACGGTATCCCGTCCGCACCGCTCGGTATGCCTTGCCGCAGTGCCGCCAGCAGGCGACTCCCACTCGGATGGCGCCGAGGACCAGGGGCACCCAGCGGCCGCTGACGTCGGGGCGGTTGACCGGGTCGGCGAAGGAGAACTCGTAGGCGTTCGCCGAGCCGCCCCGGACCGGGTCGATCGAGAGGAATCGTCCGGTCGTGGGGTTGTAGAGCCGGGCGCCCATGAGAACGAGACCGGTGAGCGTCTGGGACGAGCGCTGCTTGCCGCCGAGCCAGTTGTAGCGGACTGCCGCCTGGCCGGGGCGCGGGTTGCCGTACTCGTCGTTGTCCAGAGCCACCGGCGCGTCACCGGCCGTGAGGGGCAGTTGCAGAGCGATGTCGCCGTGGATGTTGGACAGCTGGAGGACGACGTCGCCGCTTGCGCTGGAGGTGGCGGTGAGGTCACCGGAAGCGGAGTCGATGTTCCGGGTGAGCTCGCCGGTGGTGGTGTTCTCGACGATCCAGCGGGGGTTGTCCCCCTCGCCGTCGTAGTGGTTGACCTTGGAGGCGGTCTGGGTCCACGTGGTTCCCCCGCCGCTCTCGTTCTTCCAGCCCCTCAGGCGCAGCGCCGCGTCGAGTGTCCAGGTCTGGCGCTGGGTGGCGGTGGTCTGCTGGTGGACGAGGTCGTTCGAGTAGTAGCTGATGGTGCTGCCCGGCAGCGCGGTAGTCCGGCCGAAGGCGTCGTAGGTGTATCCGGCGTCGACGAGACGGTCGGCGGTGTCGTAGGTGTGGGACTTGGTGGTTCCGCCGGATGTCGGGCATGCGAGTCCGGGGGCGCTGGCGGCGCTGGTGAGGGACTTGCGGTTGGCGCTGCTGTCGAAGATGTAGGTTCGCCGGGTGCACACCGTGTCGGCTGTGTCCTCGACGGAGGTCATCCGGCCGGTCTTGTCGTAGCCGTAGGTCTGCGCGGACCAGCCGGCGTGTGTGGTGACCTGGCCGTGCGTGGATTCGGTGACGGAGTCGGTGTAGACCGTCGTCGCGTCGCTGTCACGGGTGTAGGTGCGGTTCGCCGGGACACCGGTGGTGTCTTCGGTGATGGAGAGGGTGTAGCCGCCGGGCAACTTCTCGGTGGCCAAGGAACCGTCGGGGTCGTAGGTGGCTTGGAAGACGCCGGCGACGGAGTCGGTGGTTCGGGTCGTCAGTCCGCGGGGCTCGGTGGCGTGGTCGTAGGTGTAGGTCGTGGTGGACGGGGTGTTGTCGGTGACCTTCACGGGCCGGTCGAGCAGGTCGTACTGAGTGGTGGTAGTTCCGCCGTCGGCGTCCGTGTAGGAGATCTGCCGGCCGAGCTTGTCGTGAGCGATGGTGATGGTGCCGCCGGTCGGCGAGACGGTCCTGACTTCCCGGCCTGTTGCCGGGTCGTACTCGGTGGTGGTTTCCGGCACGAGGGGTCCCGGCCCGCCGGTCGTGCTGACCTTGGATTCGCGTCCTGCGGCGTCGTAGGTGGTCGTGGCGGTGAGGGTGCTGCCGTTGGCGGTCTTGATGACCTTGGCCGCGTTGCCCCACCAGTCGTACTCGGTGGTGATCGTCGGCAGCTGGGCGGGGTTGGAACCGCCGCCTGTGATCGCTCCGGCCGGGCCGGTGGAACAGACTTGGTCGGCCCATTCAGGGCGGCCTTGGCAGGGCCCGGTGCCGGTAGCAGACCAGTAGGTGGTCGTATGAGTGGTCGCCGAAGTCTCGGTGCCACCGGGCATGATGACCTTGGTCTCCCTGCCCTGGCTGTCGTACTGCTTGGTCGTTGTCAGGGCGAGGCCGGCGGGGTCGGCGATCGTCTTGACGGGCAGGCCCTTGGCCCAGTCGTAGACGGTGTCGCTGGTACGTGTTTCGGCGTGGACGGACGGGTGCTCACGCACTTGAGCGCCCAGCACGACACGCGTGATCTGATCCTTGACCTTGGCCGTGCCGTCGGTGGGACGGCCGGAGTCGTACTGGTTCGCCGTCCAGGAACGGGCCGTGACCGAGGCTCCCGCAGGGACGAGAACGGTAGTGCCGGACTTCAGGTCCTCCGTCAGATCGATCCTGCGAAGGGGTCCGAACTCCTCGACCTCGCGGGTGCCGGACGCGTCGAACACCGACCGGGTGGAGAGCAGGTCCGCACGCTCGGCGGCAGTGAGCTGGGCGATTCCCAGTTCCGACTGCATGGCGCGGTCGGATGCGGTCAGCCCGAGGGCCACGGCCCGGTTGGCTGCGGTGAGCTCACGGACGTTGTTGCCGAAGGCGTCGTGCTCGGTGGTGACGATGTGCCCGCCGGGGCTGGCCTCGTTGACCTCGCGGCCGGAAACTCCGAGGTACTTGATCTGGGCGCGCCGGTAGTCCGCGGCCCCCAGAGTGGCTCCTGAGTGCCCGGCCGGTACGGCGTCGGCGGGAAAGATGGCGGTCGCGTCCGTCGGGGCGTCGGTCTGGCCCCACGCCTTGACGTCAGAGGCGCCAAGTCGGTAGAGAGCCGTGGTGCCGGTCAGGGGAACGTCGTAGACGACGCTGGTGGTGGCTTCGCCTTCCACCGTGTCGACGGTGCCTTGCTTCAGAGCGGGCCGGGACGCCTTGAGCAGCATGCCGTCGCCGGCCGTCGGGCTGGCTCCGGCCTTGCCATAGACGAAGGTCCAGGGCAGCTCTCCCGGCGGGGTGTAGCCGGTCACGCGGCCCGCGCTGTCGTAGGTGTAGGTGGTCTTCAGCGTGGGTGTGATCAGCGGGTTCCACACCTCGCGCAGTCGTCCGCCATCGTCGTAGCGGTAGGTCTGCACCGCCTTGGAGGTGGCGGTCGCGGCGCCGGGTTCCGTGGCCCACAGGCGGATCTCCTTCACCTGACCGGTGAAGTCGCCGAAGGCCGTGGTGGTTGCGGTGGTGGAGGTGGCGTAGACGAACTCCAGCACTCGGCAGCCCTTGGTGGAAGGCGTGACGGTGCAGGTGGCGGCTGTGACGGCCGAGGTGGGCGCGATGACCCGCTTGGGGCGGGCGAGCTTCTTGCCGTCGACAGTGACCGTCTCGGAGACCACCGTTGTTGCGGAGTTGGCCAGTCCGTCCAGGAGCGTGCTGGACACCTGCCAGGTCGTTGCTGCGGGGTCGGGCTTGGTGAACTCCGTGACGGTGCCTTCGGCGTCGCTGAGCGTGAACGAAGTCGCGACGCTGCCTCGGAGAACGAAGTCTTCGGCTCCAGGCTCCGGAATCCATGCGTTCTTGGCCGCGTTGGAGGTGAAACTCATCGGCTCGCCGTCAACCGTCACCACGTCGACGGCTGTGTCCGAGATCCGGCGGACGTGGCTGTAGTCGGACTCCGTCATCTCCGCAGCGGTGCCGGAGATCCACTCCTTGCCGAAGATCGCGGCTTGGCCCTCCTGCCGGGCGGCCTTGTCCGGGGTCCGGGAGGAGGTGGTGCGCGACACGGTGAGGTCGAATGCCGAGGCGTCGGAGCCGGAGAGGGTGAAGTCGCCTGTCAGCAGGTTCAAAGAGCCCGGGCCGATTTCTTCGTCGGCCGCGCCCGTGGCGTTGCGGTCGACAACGATGCTGAGAGGAACCGTGCTGCCCGAGCCGCCAGGGCCGGTGAAGTCGGCCTTGATCTGGATGGTGCCGTCGGGATCGACCGTGTCGGTGGTGTTCCAGACGAGGGCGGCGTTCTTGCCGCCTGTCATCGGAGCGGGCCAGGCACTCAGCGGTGTACCGCTCGCGGAGACGTCACTTGCCGGGATGGTCGCCCAGGGGTCGGCTTCGGAGCGGCGCCAGGAGAAGGAGACCTTGTCGTACTTGGTGCCGTCGGCCTCGGCCACCAGCGGCAGGCGACGGGCGGTGCGCTCGCCCTCGCTCGGCTGGACGAACCCGCCAGGACCGGCGTGGAAGGTGTACTCGATCGCTTCGGACTTATTGTCCGCCTTGTCGACCTGACGCACGTGCAGGGTGTGCGTGCCGTTTTTCGGAGGGGTGACGGAGATGGCCTTGGTTGCGGTGGAGCCTGCGGTGGCGACCTTGGTCCAGTTCACGCCGTCGAGTGACCACTCGAGCCAGTTGTGGTCGGTTCCACTGGGGGTGACGGTGAAGGTGCCGGCCTGTCCGGCGCCCTTGACCCAGCCGGCGGAGGGGTAGTCCGTCGAAGTGATGCCTGTGGGGGCGGTGGGGGCGGAGGTGTCGACCGTGAAGGTCTTCCACTCCGACCAGCCCAGGTTGTAGTGCGCCCCGTCATAGGGGGAGGTGCGGAACTTGTACGTCTTGCCGTTGGCGAGCACGCCGGCGGGGACGGTCACGGAGGCGACCTGGCCGGAGTTCACCCACGGGGAGACGATGACGTTGCCTACCTGGGCGTTGGTGGCGTTGTCGAAGATCTGGAAGGTGCCGTTGACCTTGTCGCCGTTGGCGTCGACGAAGGTGTCCCGCAGCGTCGGGGTGAGCGTGTTGACGACGTAGGCGCCGCCGTAGGAGAAGTACGGCGGGCCCGCCTCCTGCTTCGTGCCAGTGCGCGGTCGGTAGTTGTAGGTGACGGTCAGCTTGGGGACGTTCGAGGCGGCGTTGGCGGAGTTGACCCGCTTCCACTCCTTGACGTCGTTCTCGTCCGTGGCTCGTAGGCCCATGCCGGCGTGGGACCACTTGTTGTTCGCCCAGTGCTGGACCAGGTCGGTGACGTCGGCGTTGATCCACCCGTCGGGCTGTGTGGAGCAGGCCGTGTTTCCTCTGGTCTGGGTGGAGGTGGCCATCTTGGTCACCATGGCGGGCTGGTTGGTCCAGCGAGAGGCGGTGGTGGCGTTGTTCGCGGTCCACACCTCCCACGGCTGCGCACTGCAGTCGGTGTTGCCGGAGTGGAAGTTCCACAGGGAGAGCGAGGCGTTCGAGATCAGCGCGTCGGCCACCGGGGCGGTGTTCCAGGTGATGAAGGAACGCGCGGTGCGGAAGGTTCCGTCGCCGTTCTTGGTCCCCGGGTTACCGAGGTCGAGTTCAGTGTCAGCCGACCAGTCGACAGTCTCGCCCTGCTGAACGTAGGTGTCGAACAGGTTTCCCAGAACCGAGGTGGACGGATCGATGGTCACCGGATACTCGGTGGCCGGGTCGGCAAGGAACGCCGGGTCCGGAGTGATGACCAGGTCGACACCGCCGTTGGACTTGACGACCTTCATCGCGACCTTGGCGCGGTGGGTGTGCTCACCAGAGACCTTGTCGACGGTCGCGTCCCACATCACCGGGGCCGGCATCGCCGCGGTCTTCTTCGACTTCTTGTCTGTGAAGAGCACGCTGCCGTCGGCCTGCTGCTCGACCTTCAGCCCCTTGGTCCGAAGCGGCAGCGTGTAGGAGAAGCCGTCGCTGGCGGGCCTCTGCTTGAGCTCCACGAACTGCTCAAAGCCGGTGCGGGTGGCCTCCACCACCACATCCGCGCCGGGCACGGCGTTCACATAAGTGGCGCGAGTACCGTCCAGCCGGGGTGCGGGCAGACCGCCCCGCCACTGCAGGGTGATCTGGTCCTCGCCCTGCCCCAGGGTGACCAGATCGGTGGCAGGGGCGGCCTGAGCCGCACGCAGGGAAGACGCCTTGGCGCCCTTCTTGCCCGACAACTTCAGCCCGGCAGGGTGCGCCTTGGAAGCGACCGAACCATCGGCCTGAGCAGCCAGGTCGACATCGACGTCACGCCAGGCACCCGTGGCGGCATCCTGGAAGCGCAGCGGCCCGGCCGCCAGTTCGGTGGTGAGAGATCCGTCCTTGTTGGCCCAGGTGGTCGACGTCTCGGTCCGCTCGGAGAGCGCCTCGACCCTCGTACCGGACAGTTTCGCGGCCACGCGTGCCGACGCGATGTCAGCCGCTTGCGTGACCGTCGGCTTTTCCGGCGCCGCTGGCAGGTCTTCTTCCGCCGCCACAGCCGACGCGCTGCTGAGCAGACCCACGGTCAAGGCCAGAGCGACGCTTCCCGCTATGTAGCGGAGACTTCCCCCGGTCCAGACTCGCCCGCGCTCCTCTGGCGCAGGTATCTGACTAGTCATCATTCCTCGGTGCGTTGAGTCCAGTTACGCCACAGCTGTGACGCACTTGTGAACTTACCGAGTAAGGCAACGGTAAAAAGACCCCCAAGGGGAGGCAAAGTTAAAACTTGCACCCCGATTCGAACAGTGAGGTGCGACACAGCAGATCCATCGACCTAGACTCCACCACCCCCGCCCGCTCACCCCACCAACTGACGCGTGGCCGCGCTTGGCCAGCCAGCCGATCAGCTCGTGCGGTACCCCGGCTATCTCCATCACCGGCCGGCGGCCCGGGGTCACCTCGCGTGGCTCCCAGGCCCACCCGAGCCGCGCCGTCACCTCCTCCATGAAGTGGAGGGTGTAGAGGGTGTCGGCCGCGACGATGTGCGCCATCAGTGAGTCCGCCGACAGGTTGCCCCCACTCCCCGTCGTGCGGCCGCCGGGCGCGGATCGACACGACCGCGTGGTCGTGGAGCAGCGGCTTCGACTCGGCAGCGCGGGACTCGTAGTGCCGGAACACCGCGACGATCAACCCGTCCTTCACGGGCCAGCGGTGTTTGCCGCCGCTCCCCCACCGGATCTGCGCGACTGACTCCTCCAGCCACGCCAGCGTCTTGTCCCGGGCGACGTCCTGGCACGACTCCAGTACGAGACGGGTCTCGTCGTCGGTGAGCGCCCACGCGATGTGGGCCGTCGACGGGGTCCGGAAGACCAGGTCCATCGCCAGCCACGGCGTGCGCTCCTTCGCCTTCTCCGTCTTCGGTGAGCGGTTGTGCTCGATGGGCCTGCCCAGCACGGTCACCCACCGTGCGCGGGCCGGGCTCTTGCCCTGTGCCAGGAGCTCGCGCTCGATCCGGTCGGCGTCCGGGTGCCGCCCCTCCCCCAGGAGCAGCTCGGCCTGCCGCTCGCTCACCACGTCCCCGGCCACCAGGCCGAACGCGGCCAGGCCCCGGCCCTTCCAGATGCCGGGCGGGACACCGGCTTCGTCCTGGGCGGCGCGCAGCGTCGTGCCCACGGCCCGGTGGCCGTCGCCGACCATCACGCCACGGAACAGGTAGCGCACCCCGGCCCCCGGGCGCACAGGCGACATGCTGATCACCAGCCCATGGAACCTGGGCGCTGAGCTGCGTAGAAGCGTGATCCAGGGTCGGTCCCGCCGGGCGGGATGGCATCACCAGATCTTTACCGGGGCGCCCGCCAGGCGGGCCGTCCAATAAGGATCTTCAGAGTGGTCACCGATCGGGTGAGGGCCGTCTGCGGATGGCAGGCGAGGCATTCGGGCGGTGGTTCGAGATGTCTGACCTCTCGAACCACCGGGACAGGAGGCTCGTACAACCTCTGCTTCTGGTCGATGGCCATACAGGTCGGTCCGCGGATCTTTGTGGGCCGCCCCGTCTTCGTCTGGAGAGCCCGTGCTTGCTGTGCGTGTAGCTCGGCGTCGTACCGCCGCCGCCATCGCCACCGTCCTCGCTGTCACCCTCGGCGCCGGGGCCCTGACCGTCCCCGCCGCCGTCGCGGACTCCGCACCCAGCGCGGCCACGGAGACGCGGGAGGCCGTCGCGCAGATGCCCGTGAACCACGCCATCGAGGCGGGTGGCGGCGCCGGGTTCTTCAGCACCTACTTCGGCGACCCGGCGAAAGTCACCTGGACAAGCTACAAGGACGGCACGACCAGCTCCTTGGGGGCATACCTGATGGCGGCCGGCGGCGACCTGTACGTCGACGAGCTCTCCAGGAGCGTGGTCGACATGGCGACCGGGGCCCGCTACCGACTGCCCGAGCACGACGCCCAGGCGGTGGGCGTCGCCGGACCGTACGTCTTCACCACCCTCACCCTCGACACCACCGACGGCACCGGGTCCGGCCCCTTCCTCTCGGCCCACACCTCCCAGGGCACGCGCCGGATCACCGGACTGCCTGCCGGCGCCGAGGACTTCACGGTCCGGCCCGGCACCGACGAGCACGGCGTCGTTACCTTCACGGGCGCCGACGGCGCCCGGTACCACGGTCTCGTGAACCTCGAAGCGGGGAAGGTCACCGAGACCTACCGGACCCCGGGCACCGGGGCGTTCGCCGTCTCGGACACCCGGGTCGCCTGGGTGGAGAACGACGCGGCCGGCACGGCCCAGGCGGTCGTGGTCACCCGGGGCACGACCGACCGGAGGACCGTCGCGCTCGGCCCGGCGAAGTCCCAGCCCGTGATCGGCCTGGTCGGCGACTGGCTCCTCGACGGCGTGGTCCCCCTGGCTCGCGAAGGAGGCGACGCCCTACCCCGGCCTGCGCGCCCGGAGCCTCACCGCCGCCACCGCCGCGCCGGTCACCCTGCTCAACCGCTTCGAGGAGCTGGTCCCGGACACCAGCGGCGGCATACTGGCCGGCGGCGGCCGGCTCGGGACGGACGACGGCGCCTACCGCGTCACCGTGGGGGCGGACGGCAAGCCCGTCGCCACCTTCGTCGCGGCCAGCGGCTCGCCGACGGAGACTGCCGAGATGAAGCCCGCCCGGGTGCCCACCGGCACGGTGAACCTGGACGACGCTTCGACCGTCTCGTTCGACTGGTACCTGAACCACTGGGACACGAAGGTCACGGTGCAGCTGCGGCACGTCCGCACCGGCAGGACCTACGACTGGGTCATGGACGGCTACGACGAGCCCGGCGGCTGGGACAGCGACTACAGCGCGGGTTTCCCTTTCGGCCCGGCGTGGTCGGGAACGCTCGGCGACGGGAACAGGTTCGGCGAGCCCAATACCCGCATGGCCTCCAACGGCGCGTACACCTGGGAGATGACCGCCGAGCCGTGGACCGGCGTCGGCCCGGCCTTGAAGAGGTCAGGTTCCTTCACCGTGACCCGCTCGGCGAAGCCCCACGACTTCGACGACGACGGCGCCCCCGACCTGCTGGCCCGGGACGCCTCCGGCGTCCTCTGGTCGGACACCGGCTTCCGCGACAGCCGGTACAGCAACGAGGTCGACGTTCCGAAGACCCGGATCGGCGGCGGCTGGCAGAGCTACGACCGCGTCGAGGCCACGGGCGACCTCGCCGGCTCCGCCCACGCGGACATCGTCGCCCGCGACAAGGTCGGCGTCCTCTGGCTCTACCAGGGCAACGGGCTCGGCGGGTTCGCCAGCCGCGTCCAGGTCGGCGGCGGCTGGTAGACCTACGACAAGCTCACCGGCGGTTCCGACTTCACCGGCGACGGCCGCCCCGACCTCCTCGCCGCCGACAAGACGGGCGCCCTGTGGCTCTACAAGGCCACCGGCAGCACCACCAAGCCCTTCGAGACCCGCAAGCGGATCGGCTCCGGCTGGGGCGTCTACAACCAGATCACCGCCCCCGGCAACATCGCGGGCGCGGGCGCGGGAGACCTCCTCGCCCGCGACAAGGACGGCGTCCTGTGGATGTACCTCGGCAAGGGCGACGGCACCTTCACCAAGCGCAGCCTCATCGACGGCGGCTTCGGCCGCTACGGCGAGCTCGTCGGCTCCGGGGACTACGACGGCGACGGCAAGAACGACCTCCTCGCCTACGAGTCCGCCACCAAGAGGACGTACTACTTCTCCGGCACGGGCGGGCGCGACGTCCCGTTCCGCCTGGCCCGCGTCAGCACGACGCTCTACGCGTCGGGCTCACACAACCTGTTCGGCTGATAGCGGTCCCTCCCACGCCTCGTCGCTGCCGTCGTAGGCAGATCAAAGGCTGGTCAACCTCACAGGGCCATCCCCCTCCGATCTGAAGATCCTTGTAGCCGTCCCGGTCCACCCGCACCGCGCCGCCCCGCTGACCGAGGGCGGCGTGCACGAGGTCCATCACCAGCGTTTTGCCGCTGCCGGCCTGTCCGGCCACGAACACCACCACCGGGTTCTCCTGTGCCACCGCGACTGCGGTCAGCTGCGGCACGATCACCTCGGCGAGCAATTCGCCGTACTTCTCCACCAACGTCTCCCGGCCGCGTTCGAACTTTTCTGACTCCCTCGTGCCCTTCGTGCCCGTCCGGCCCGCCGCAGGGTCCTGCGGCGGGCCGGACGGGCACAGCCTCCTACTGGGCGTCCAGTTCCCGGCGCAGCTCGTCCAGCGTCCGGCCGTCACCCTGGACGTGCCACAGGGTCCAGCCGTTGATGACGTTGCCCGTGACGGCTTCGGCCGCCTTCGACGGGGAGGGGAAGGGCGAGGGGTGGCCGTCGACGATGAGCTGGCCGTCGGCGGTGACGACCGCGCGGCCCGACCGGTTGGCGCGGCGCTGGTGGAAGGTGAGGACGGTGTCCGGCTTCAGCAGGTCGGCCTGCATCAGCGCGGCGAGCGGCCCGTGCGGGACGACGGGCGTGGCCGTTGCGCTGTCGGATCCGCCGCCGAGGGACAGGGTGACGTGGATGGTGTCGTCGCCGCTCGCGCTCGTGAGCCGGGCGATGACGGCGGGGTCGAAGTGGATGCTGAGAGTGGCCATGCGTTCTCCTGCCATCGACGGCCCCAAGGGCCTTTTTAGCTGACTTCCGCTTCGATCTTAAGTGGCGCGAGCAGCTTAAGTCAACTCTAGTTCTCAGTTATTCAGCAGAACTGTGTGAAGATGTGGCTCGGAGTGGCGGCACCCCGCCCTCGGCCACCGGCCGCCCCGGCGCGGTCGCGGTTCCAGCCGGGCCGGTGAAGACGCGGGAAACCGCATCAGTCGGCTATCACCTGGCCCTCGAAGCGCACCTCGCCGCCGTCGACCCTTCCTACCAGTGAGCTCTTTGCAACCTCACGCTGATGCGTGGTGAAGGACGAGGACGGCCTTCACGATGTTGGTGATGCGGTTGGTGCTGCAACGAGCTCGTAACACGATCTTGTTGAACGGCCCTGGTCGGCCGTGTCCGGTATGGCGATTCGGCCGTTCGGGATGGTGTGACTATCCGGCCGTGGATCGTGGACGATGACCTGTGGGCGCTGATCGAGCCTCTGCTGCCGCCCTGGCCCAAGAAGGCTCCCGGCCCACGGCCGGTGCCGGACCGGCAGTGCCTGCAGGGCATCCTGTACGTGCTGCACAACGACATCGCCTGGCAACTGCTGCCGATGGAGCTGGGATTCGGCTCGGCCCAGACCTGCTGGCGGCGACTTGACCGGTGGCAGGAGGCCGGAGTCTTCGACCAGCTGCACCAGATCCTGCTCGCCAAACTGAACGCGGCCGACGAGCTGGACTGGTCCAGAGCATGCGTCGACGGCTCCCATGTCCGCGCGAAAAAGGGGGAGCCGACACCGGCCCGTCGCCGGTCGACCGGCGGAAAACCGGCAGCAAGCACCACCTGATCTGCGACGGACGCGGCACCCCGCTCAAGGTCATCACCACCGCTGCCAACGTCAACGACGTCACCCAGACCCTCGCCCTGGTCGACGGCATCCCGCCCGTCGCCGGACGCCCCGGCCGGCCACGCCGACGCCCCCAGGCTCTGCTCGGTGACAAGGGCTACGACTCCGACCCCCACCGCCGCGAACTCCGCAAGCGCCGGATCCTGCCGGTGATCTCCCGCAGAGGCGCCCCGAACATCGAGGGTCTGGGCAGGCTCCGCTACGTCGTGGAGCAGACCTTCGCCCTGCTCCACCAGTTCAAACGCCTCGCCGTCCGCTGGGAACGCCGCACCGAACTCCACGACGCCTTCGTCTCCCTCGCCTGCAGTCTCATCTGCTGGAGGCGTCTCAAGAAGATCGAATCGTGACTTGTGCTGCAATTCTAGGAGTTACGAATCACGATTGAGTTGGCGTATGACGCGAGATCGTGGACCCAAACCTGCAGACGCCGTCTCCTGAGCATGTCCAAGAGAGGAAGGGTGTGTCGGTAGGTTGCTGACCAGGTGATGTTGGTGCCGCCATGGGGGGCTCGGGCCAGGTCCACAGACCCTTGATGAGACGTGAACAGCCCTGCGGACTGTTCGTAGCTGAACCGCTGGTCGGGAACCATCTCGACGACGCGCTCGCGGCAGCACGTGCGTCCAGTGGAGGAGCGGATGGTGCGCAGGTCGCCCATGCGTGCCGGTCGGTCGACTCCCGCAGGCACATCCCACTCGACGTCGGCATAGGGGGACCACAACGGCCAGGAATCTGCGTCCAGGAGCGCCGCGTAGACGATGGCGGCAGACGCCGATGAGTGCGAAGAAGCAGTAACAGCGAGGGACGTCATCCCAGTAAGGGTAGACAGTGCCTCACCATGATCGTGTTACGAGCTCTTACGAAGATCAGCCCAGGCCGAGCAACCCCCTGGGTCCGCAGGCGACGTCCGGTGAGCGGAGGCACCTCAACCACCCCAACGCGCTGCCAGCCAGTCCGTGCAGAACAGACCGCCGAGCGGCTGTTCACCGATCCCTTGACTCCATCGAGTCGTCCTAGCTAGGACTTGTCCGGGCGATCTCTGAGAGCAGCAGCGCCCAGCACCCGTGAATCTCGATATCGAAGATCTTGCTGAGTGAGGTAGAAGGGCGGCATGGATACCGCCGTACTTGAGCAGATGCTGGACGAGACCTTCGATCACGCTGTCGTGCACCACGGATACACCAACTACATGCGCGACTACGAGGTCATCGTCTACGCGACGGCTGATCCCCGTACGGGCATCGCGCCGTCCCACCTGCGGTATCTCTTCCGCTACTGCGTCGAGGCCCGGTGCGACACGTCAGTGCCGGCAGAGATCTGGCGGGTCTCCTTGGACGAACGGCTCATCGACCACGAACCCGGTGTCGATCTCGACGGATACGTCTGGGGTGTGAAGTGGCACGCCCTGTACCCAGGAGCCAAACTCCTTCCTGAGTCCGAGGCGACCCGCCGCTGGTCGACGGCCCTTGGGATCGACTTTCACGAGGTGCGCATCGAAACCAACGCGCACAACCTGACCTTGCTCTTCTCGGACCTCCAGGTGAGCGAGGTCCCGGTCGGATACGCACCCTTCGTCACGGAGTAGAGATCAGGGTTCGTGTGATCTTGTGACTGCCGTCTGCCCAGGTCGTTCTTCCTGCCATGGGACGGGGTGATCTGAGTGATGCCGAGTGGGAACGGCTGCGGCCGTTCCTGCCAGTCAGCAACGGGCGTTGTGGCAGGTGCCGGAACCACCGGCAGGTGATCGACGGGATTCTGCACCGGGTGCGGACCGGGGTGCAGTGGCGTGACCTGCCCGAGAGGTTCGGGCCGTGGAAGACCGTCTATGAACGTCACCGCCTGTGGTCGGCCGACGGAACCTGGGAACGTCTGCTCCAGCAGGTCCAGGCTGCAGCCGACGCCGCAGGTGAGATCGACTGGGACATCTCGGTCGACTCCACCATCGTCCGCGCGCATCAGCATGCGGCCGGCGCCCGCACCGACTCGCCTCCGCCCCCGGGATCAAAAGGGGCCGGAAGGATGGAACACCAGGACGAGACACCGTGGCAGAGTCTCGTCGCCCGCCTGGTGGAGGTGGTGCTGGAGGCGAGGGCCTGGGCCGCTCGCGCGGCGGGTTCACCAGCAAGCTCCACCTGAGCGCGGACGGCCGCTGCTGCCCACTGTCCCTGATCGTCACTCCAGGACAGCGGGCAGACTGCACCCAGTTCAAGCCGGTCCTGGAAAAGATCCGAGTGCCCAGATCCGGCCTGGGCAGGCCGCGCAAGAAGCCCGACAGCCTCGCAGCCGACAAGGCCTACAGCAACGGCCCCATCCGCGAGTACCTGCGACGGCGGGGAATCCACCACACCATCCCGGAGAAGACCGACAGCCAGGCCGCCCGCCTGCGCAAAGGCTCACGAGGTGGACGGCCCCCCGGCTTCGACGAGGACCGCTACAAGAAGCGCAACACCATCGAGCGGGCAATCAACCGCCTGAAACAGTCCCGAGCCGTCGCCACCCGCTACGACAAGCGCGGTTACGTCTACCTGGGCACCGCGACCGCCGCGGCCCTCACCATCTGGCTCCGCACGTGATCGCCCGAACAAGTCCTAGAAGCCGGTGATCTGGCGTCCGGTGAGGGCGCTCCTCCCCGTACCGCTGCCGGCGAAAGCCGGCCCGCCCAAAATGCCCGGGCCAGTCCTGTCACGTTCCGGCTCCTGGTGCTCCTTGCGGGGGTGAACGGCGGCGCAAGGGCCGTCTCGGACCTTCGGGGGAGGGGCTTGTGGCAGAGGGAAACCTGACCGGGTGCCGGAAGGCCGCGGTGGGAGCGCCGGGCGGCGGGCCGGGGGTGCCGGCGTGATGGCAGATGCCCTGCCCGGCACGCTCCCGTCCCTGGTGACGGGGGTGGTGGAGGGCGTGCGGCCGTATGCGGGGTGGCTCGTCCTGCTGGGGGCGGTCGGCGGTGTGGGGTGGGTGGCCGGGTGGGTGTGGTGGCTGCGCCGGGCCCGGACCGCGCTCGGGTCCCGGGCGGTCGTCGACCTGGTGCCGTCGCGGGACTTCGATCCGTCGGCCGAGGAGATCGGGCGGCACGCGGCGCGGCTGGCGCGGGTGCCTGCGGCGGCCGGGTGGCTGCCGCGGCGGGCGTCGGGGGTGCGGATGCGGCACTGGAGCGACGGCGGGCGGCTGGCGACCCGGCTGGAGGGCCCGGCGCAGTCGGCGGGTCTGCTGCGGCTGCCGTCGTTCCCGGACGTGGAGGTGCTGGAGACCGGCCGGGCGGGCGGCGTCGTGCGGCCGGTCCGGTTCGCGGGCGTCGCTCCGCTCCCGAAGAACCGCAAGGAGAAGCCCTGATGCCGGAGAAACAGCCGAAGGACGCCCCTGGGAGGACGTATGTGGCGCGGGCGGAACTGGTGCTGGCGCGGGCGGATCACCGCCGTCTCGCCGCCGCCAGTCTCACTCCCGACCCGTTGCAGATGATGGCGGCCGCCTGCGCCCACGTGGACCGCGAGCGGGGGGAGCGGGCCGACCTGGTCGTGGACCTGGTGCCGGTGTCGGGGCGGAGGGTGGCGAGGTGGCGGCGGCTGCTGATGCGGCGTGCGGCGCGGCGCGGCCCGTCGGCGTACGGGGAGCAGATCGCCGGCGGCGGGGGCGGCAGTGGCGGTGAGGGTGGGGCGTGGTTCGGGCAGGTGGCGGCGGGGCTGACCGGCGGCACGGGCGGTGCGAAGGCGTCCGGGGCGCGGAGGGCTTCCTCGCCGCGGCAGACGGATCTCGCGGACGGGGTGGGCAAGTTCCTGCCGTCGGCGGACACGCAGGTGTTCGCGGTGCAGGTCCTGGTCCGGGTCGAGGCGCGGCACCCGGCGCGGGCCCGGACGCTGCTGCACCAGGTGATGGCTGTGATGGACGCGTGGCGCGGGGAGAACTGGTGGCGGCCGGTGGGGCCGCGGCGGACGGGATGGCGCCCGTACAGCAGTGTGTGGTGGAGGCGAGGATCGTTCGACCGGAGGTATCGGACGGGCGAGTTCGTGCCGTCGAAGCGGCAGTGGGTGACGGCCCGGGAGATCACCGCGCTGCTAAAGCCGGCGTCCGTGCACTGCGTGGCGGCGAACGTCGTGCGGACCGGAGGGGTGGTGCCGCCGGCGCCGTCACAGCTGCCGGAGTGGACCGGGCAGCCGGGCGTCGTGCCGCTGGGCCGGGTCCTGGGCACCGACGGCCGCATCCGGCTGGCCGCGGCCCCGCAGGCGGACGTCCTGTTCGGCGCCTCGTTCGGGAAGTCCGGGTTCGGCAAGAGCGAGCTGGCGCTGGTGCAGGCCGTGGCGCTCGCGTACGGGGGAACCGGGATCTGGTTCCTCGACCCGCACGGCGCGGCGGTGAAGCGGGCACTGCCGTATCTGACGCATCCGGCGCTGCGTGATCGGGTGTGGCTGATCGACCTGAGCGCGAAGGATCCGTCCGCGCGGGTCGGGTCGTGGAACCCGCTGTCGATGGAAGGGCGTACCGCGGCCGAGGTCCAGGACGTGATCGGGGCGGTGGTCGGCGGGCTGGCGTCCGCGCAGGGCTGGGGGGACGGGGCGCCGCGTGCGCGGGCGATCCTGTCGCACGCCGTGCAGGTCCTCGCCTACCTGGCACTGGAGATGTGCCGGCGCGGCCGCCCCGACCTCCAGCCCACCCTGTTCTCGATCACCCGGCTGCTCACGGACGAGGAGTGGCGTGCGGAGGTCTTGGAGTACCTGCCCGCCCGGCTGCGGCGGTTTTGGCAGACAACGTTCCCCCGGTACGAGGGCGGCGCGGTGCCGGTGGTGACCCAGACCCTGGAGCAGCTGGAGACCTCCGACTCGCTGAAGGCGTTCCTGGGCCAGCCGCGCTCCACATACGACATGCGGGCCGCGATGGACACCTCGCGGATCGTGCTGCTGCGCTGCTCGGGCACCGGCTCGGCGGACCAGGTCATCACCTCGCTGCTGCTGTTCGACCTGTTCAGGGCCGGCTGCTCACGCGAAGGCATCGACCAGGACCAGCTCGCGGCGATGTTCGCGTTCTGCGACGAGCTGACCGCGATCGACGGCGCCTCGCGCGGCTACGTCGCCGCGATCCTGGAGCAGCTGCGCAAGTACGAGCTGCGGCTGATGGGCATGACGCAGATGGCGATGCGGCTGAGCGCTGAGACCCGGATGGCGCTCATGCAGAACCAGTCCCTGCTGTCGGCGTCGGCGGCCGACAGCGACGAAGCCGCGTTCGTGACCAAGCGGATGGAGCCGGTGGCCCCGCAGACGCTGATGTCGCTGCCGAAGTGGACCTACGTGATGTCCACGATGCTTCACGGGGAGCGGACCACGCCGTTCCGGGTCTCCGGTGTGCCGCTGCACCAGGTCTTCGCCGACTACCACCACCCCGAGCTGCTGCCCGAGCTGGAGAAGGCCGTGGACGCGAGTCTGCGGCGACGTACGGTCCGCGAGATCCTGCGCGACCTCGACGGCGACGACACCGGCCGTCTGCCCGGCCTGGACGACCGGATCCTCGCCGAACTCTCCGCCCTGCGCCCCGCCCCTGCGGCGCCCGCCCCGGCCCCGGTGCCGGTCCAGCCCATTGCCCTGACCCCGACCAGCGGAAGCGAGATCGGCTGATGACCACCGTCCCTGCCCTGCCCCTCACCATGGCCGGCCTGCCCCGCCTCGGGCAGCGGCTGCTGCCCGTGCTCTACCAGCACCGCCTGGTCGCCACCGAGCAGCTCCGCCGGATGCTGACCCCGCACACCCGCCAGTCCGTCTACCTGCGGCGCATCCTGCAACAACTGCGTACCCTGGGCCTGGTGGAGCGCACCGTCCGGCGTGCGGGCACGCTCGGCGGACCGGAGATGCTCTGGTACGTCACCGCGCGGGGCGCGGAGATCGTCGAGGCCAGCCGCGAGGTCACCTCCCGGGCGTACCGCATCAACCCCGAGACGGCCGCTTCCCAGCTCCAGGAGCACACCCTGGCCGTCGTGGAGTCCGGCCTCGCCCTCTCCGCCTGGGCCCAGTTGCTGGGTGACGAGTGCGGGCCCCTGGACTGGGAGCCGGAGCTGGTCCACCGCGTCCGTGACGGAGAGAACCGGGTGGGGGACGACGCGCTGCTGATCCCCGACGCCGTCCTGCGCTACACCCGCACCACGCCCACCGGGCGCCGGCTGCTGACGTACTTCCTGGAGATCGACCGGGCCACCATGCAGGTCGGCCGCCTCGGGCGGAAACTCACCTCCTACGCCCGCTACGCCACCTACGTGCCCACACCCCCGCCCGGCTTCCGGCCCACCACGACGGTCACCGGCCGCGAGGCGTGGCGCGACCGCTACCCGGCCGTCCCCCGCCTCCTCATCGTCCTGACCGGCGCCGGCGACGCGATCCTGCGACGCCGCACGGAGGACCTGCGGGCCCTGGCCGAGGCCGACCCCCGCATCCGACGCACCCCCCAGCTCGCCGCCGGGGTCACCACCCTCGACGACCTCCGCGACCGCGGCCCGTTCGCGCCGATCGTCACCCCGCTGCTCGGCGCCCCCACCCCCACCGACATCCTCTTCACCGCGCCGGCCGCCCCGTGAGCATCCACGCCCCGGGCAGGGGGCCTTCGACGGCGGACAGGACATACGCGGACCGTCCCGGCGACCTGACACAGGAACCGCCCCAGAACCTGACACACTCTGGTCTTTTCCCGGCCCCAAATTGGCCGATTACATCGCATCCCGGAGCCTCAACAACAGTTACTCCCAGTGCGGTTGATGTGGTCTTGCGTAATCTTGACCTTCGCGCAACGGAAGCGGTCCCGCAGCACGCGGCAGACCCCTCGCGGGACGACAAGCGCAGGTGGCGCCAGGTGACTGCATATGCATCGGGAGACATCATGACGACCCATACGCACATGCGACGCGTGCGCTTCAGCACCGCTCCACGCCGGGGAGGCGCTCTTGCGCTCCTCCTCGCCGGCCTCGCGGCGGTCAGCGGCTGCTCGTCCACCGAACCGACCTCGCCGAAGCCGGCCACGCCCGCCTCCCCGACGTCTTCGGCCCCGGCCTCCGCGACCCCTTCGCCGGACTCCCCCGAAGAGGCCGCGAAGAAGCAGGCCGTCGCGGCCTACCGGGCGTACTGGGCCGAGATGACCAAGGCGTTCGCGGTGCCGGCGTTCGAGGGCACAGACCTGAAGCGTTACGCCGTGGCCGATGCTCTGGCCAACGCGCAGGAGACGATCGCCAACCTGAACAACAACAAGCGGACCATGGCCGGGAAACCAGTGCTCAGCAACACCACCGTGACCGGGGGCCAGCTGGAGAAGAAGACCCCCAGCGTCTCCGTATCGGCCTGCCTGGACGTCTCCGCATGGAAGATCGTCGACAAGAAGACCGGGAAGCCGGCCCCCGTGCCCACGAACGCCGCCCGCAAGTACGTCATCACCAGTTCGCTGGAGCGCTGGGACGGCTCCTGGAAGGTTCTCAAGGACGAGCTGCACCCGGACCAGCCGTGTTAGCCCGCCGGTACCTCGCCCTCGCTCTCCCTCTTGCCTTGGCGCTCCCCGCCCCGGCCGAGGCAGCGGACGGGCAGGAGTGCGAAAACGGCTTCGTCTGCTCGATCGTGGAAGTACCAGGATCTCCCGGCCACACCCAGCCCGGCGGCGGAAGCAGCGGCAGCACTGGAGAAGGGAACTCCAGCGGAGGCGGCGGCGGAGACGAGAACGGTGGTGAAGAGAACAGCCGCTACACCTGCACCTACACCCTGGCCGACCCCCAGCCCCCGGACGACAGTCCCTTGTGGGGGGCGGACGGGAAAAAGCCCGGCGTCTCCATGTACATCGAGGACTGCCTGGACAACGAGACCGGCATCCACGACGTCAAGAACATTTTCACCGACGCCCCGCCCGATGCCGGCGGCGGTGGCGCTCCCGTGATCGATCCTGCGGACGTCGCGCGGCAGGCGGTGGACAAGATGCTGCTGCGCGGGCCGGAGATCGGTCTCACGCCGAAGCCCGGCGGCCGGGGCGTCGTCGGTCTGCCCGTGTACATGTGGACGGCGACGGGTCCCGAGACCTACGGGCCCAACGTGACCTCGGCGGCGATCGGGCCGGTCAGCGTCACGGCGACCGCGCGGGTCAGCAAGATCGTGTGGAACATGGGCGACGGCACGACGGTGACGTGCACGACGCCCGGCACCCCGTACCGGGCGGAGTACGGCAAGCAGCCGTCGCCGGACTGCGGGCACCGCTACACCGCGCCGTCCTCGACCACCCCGACGGGCAAGTACCACGTGACGGCGACCTCGACCTGGTCAATCGACTGGCAGGTCACCGGCGGAGCGCAGGCCGGGCAGATGACCGAGGTCCGCGAGAGCTCCGCGGACATCACGGTCGTTGAGGTCCAGGTCCTCAACTAGCCCCCTCTCCCTCCTCTCTTCCTTCTCTTCTGCTTCCTGTTCTTGAGAGGCACCACCATGGAAACCACTTCGGCGCCGGTCCCGCGCCCCTCGAACCCCAGTGGCCCCTCCGGTCCCTCGCGTCCGGAGATCCCGATCACCACGAGCGTGCCGGTGAAGAAGGAGCGCCGCTGGTCGGTGGCGGCGCTGTGCGTGGTCCTGGCGGCCGTCGCGGGCCTGGGTGCGGCGGCGGCGGTGACGTCGTCGAGCGACCGCACGAAGGTGCTGGCTGTCGCCCGGGACGTCCCGGCCGGCCAGCCGCTGACCGCGGCGGACCTGACGGTGGCCGAGGTGTCCGCGGACGCGGCGCTCACCCCGGTGCCCGCAGCGCAGAAGGCGTCCTTGGTGGGCAAGCGGACCGCGGTGGAGCTGCGCAAGGGCGGTCTGCTGACCGCTTCGCAGCTCGCGGCGGGGACCGGTCTGGGCGACGACCAGCAGCAGGTGGGCGTGCAGGTGAAGCGGGGCCAGGCCCCGGCCGGGACACTCGCCCCGGGTGACAAGGTCCTCGCGGTGACGACTCCGGCGCAGGGGGAGCAGACCGGGGGCAAGGCGGAGGCGCCGCCGTCGACCGTGAGCGCGGTCGTGGTGAGCGTGTCGCGGCCGGACGCGTCGGGGAGCGTCGTCGTCAACCTGGCGGTGGGGCCGACCGACGGTCCGCTGCTCGCCACGCGCGCCTCGCAGGGCCGGGTCGCGATCGTCCGTCAGCCGCGGAGCCACTGATGCCGGTCACCGCTCTCGTCTCCGCGAAATCCTGCGGCGTCACCACCAGCGCGCTCGCGCTCACGCTCGCCTCGAAGCGCCCCTCTCTGCTGGCCGAGTGCGATCCGGCCGGGGGGACGCTGCGGGCCGGTTTCCTCCAGGGCGAGGTCGGCGCGGGCCAGGGTCTCTACCATCTGGCGGCCGCCGAGCGGACCGGGCCGGAGGCCCTGGCCGGAGCGTTCGCGTCGCACCTGTGGCCGCTGGACGAGGCCGGACACCGCAAGCTGCTGCCCGGTCTGACCGATCCGGGGCAGGCCGGTGCGCTGAGCCGGACCTGGCCGATGCTGTCCGAGGTGCTGCACGTGATGGCCGAGGAGGCCGGGCACGACGTCTTCATCGACGCCGGGCGGGTGGCGCTGGAGTCCGGGCGGCTGCACACCTCGCTCACGCCGGCGCCGCTGCTGCACCAGGCCGACCTGGTGCTCCTCGTCGTACGCGGCACCGAGCAGTCCCTGACGCTGGCCCGGCACATCATCGAGCCGCTGCGGACCGAACTCGCCGAGCACGGCAGCGGGATGGACGCGCTCGGGCTGCTGCTGATCGAGGAGGGCCCGGCGCGGGCCCACCAGGTCGCCGACGCCCTGAAGACACCAGTGCTCGGCGCGCTTCCGTTCGAGCCGGCGGTGGGCTCCTTCTTCACCAACGGGGGCCGGCCGCCGCGGGGGTACGCGCGCAGCGGGCTGCTGCGGCATGCGCGGACGGCGACGGAGCAGCTGGAGGCGGCGGCGTCGCGGCGCCGGATCCAGCAGCAGTACCCCGCCCGGACCGGCAGCGTGCAGATCAGCGGGATGCTTCAGCGGCTCGCGGAGCGAGGGGGACGTCGTGGCTGACACGCAGCAGCGTCCGGGCGCGGAGGGGTCGCCGGCGCCGATGGGGCCGGCAGACATCGCCGGTCTCCTCGCCGGCCGGATCGGGCAGCGCCGCCCCACCGCCGCCGGCGCCCCGCAGCCCGCCGTTCCGTCGGCCGTCTCGCCCGACGCTCCCGCCGCGGCCGCGCCGGCGGCCGGGGACGGCGGGGTGGGGGCGGTGCCGTCGCTCGCGGGCCTGCCCGGCGCGCTGCCGGTGGAGTGGGAGGTGATCGAGCACCTCCAGTCCCTGGTGTCGACGAAGCTGAGCGCCGAGGACCCCGACAAGCTGCTGGAGGAGGCCGACCGGCGGGCTCTGGCCCGCCGCCTGGTGCGCAACGCGGTCGCGGACTGGGCGACCGCCTACGCGCAGGGCAACACCCCGCTGACGGCGGAGCAGGAGACCGCGGTTGGGACGGCGGTCTTCGATTCGATGTACCGGGGCGGGCGGCTTCAGTCGCTGCTCGACCAGGACGGCGTCGAGGACGTGATGGTCGACGGGCTGCGGGCGCACGTGGAGTACCACGACCGGCCGCGGCAGACGATCGAGAAGGTCGCCGGTAGCCACGAGGAACTGATCACGTGGGTCAACCGGATGGCGCGGCTGTCCGGGCACGGCGAACGCGCGCTGACGCAGGCCACCCCGATGGTGGGTTTCCGGATGCCGGACGGGTCGCGGGTGACGGCGAGCCTGCTGACCACGCGGCCGTCGGTGGTGATCCGCCGGCACCGCATCCGTCAGCACGGGATCGCGGAGCTGGTCCAGTGGGGGTCGATCAATCCGATGCTGGAGCGGTTCCTGACCGCGTGTGTCCACGCGAAGATGAACATCCTGGTCGTCGGGGACATGGGCGCGGGCAAGACGTCGCTGCTGCGGGCCCTGGGGCGGGAGATCCCGCCGTCGGAGCGGCTGGTGACGCTGGAGTCGGACCGTGAGCTGTATCTGGACGAGCCGGGGCCGAAGCCGGGGCCGGTGACGTACGCGTTCGAGGCGCGGCAGTCCAACGGCGAGACCCGCGGCGGCGGTCCGGCCGGTGAGGTGACGATCTCCGACATGTTCGCGACCGCGCTGCGGTACAACGCGACGCGGGTGATCGTCGGTGAGGTCCGCTCCACGGAGATCGTGCCGATGCTGCAGGCGATGTCGGCGGGCGGTTCGGGGTCGATGTGCACGCTGCACGTACGGCGGCCGCACGGCATCATCAGCCGGCTGGTGCAGCTGTGCACGGAGGCCGGGATGCAGACCGAGGCCGCGCACCATTTGATCGCGTCCTCCATCGACCTGGTCGTCTACCTGACCTACCTGGACGAGACCGCGATCGGCGGGCAGAAGCACCGGTTCGTCTCGCACATCTACGAGGTCCACGACGTCGTCGGTGAGGGCGGGCGGCCGGTGACGACCGAGCTGTTCGCGCCGCAGGGCGGGGAGATCCGCGCGGTGTACAAGAACATGCCGTCCTTCATCGACGAGCTGGAGCTGACCGGGCTGATGCGCAGGCAGTGGCTGACCGACAACCCCTACGGTGCCTGGATGGGGCCGCTTTCGACGGTGGGGCGCCGGTGAACACCTCCCAGCTCGCTCTCGTCGCCGCGCTGTGCTCAGTCGTCGCGGTCCTGGCCGTGTTCGCCGCCGTGCGCGAGGCCCGCGGCCGGGTCGTCGACCCGGCGAAGCCGGCGTCCCGGATGGCGGGCCGGATCCAGCGGGCCCGTGCGGGTCTGCCGGACAAGTGGCAGCGCCGATGGCGGCACCTGGTCACGGCCGCCGGCATCGTCACGCTGGTGGTATGGGCGTGGACCGGGTGGCCCGTCCACGGGCTCCTCGCGGGTGCCGCCGTCCTCGGCCTGCCCTACGTCCTCAACCCCGGCACCGCAGCGTCGTTGCGGATCGAGCGGCTGGAGGCGCTGGGGCAGTGGCTCAACCATTTGGCGGGTATCCACCAGGCTGGCATCAGCCTGCCGCAGACCATCCGCGCCTCCGCCAAGGCCGCCCCGGCCCCGATCGCCGCGAACGTGCAGGCGCTGTCGGACCGGCTCCGCAGCGGTATGGAGGCCGAGGACGCGTTCGCGCTGTTCGCCGACGAACTCGCCGACGGCGTCAGCGACCACGTGGTGCTGCTGTTCCAGTCACACGCCGTCTACAAGGGGCCCGGCCTGTCGGACGCCCTTGAAGCATTGGCGGTCACGATCCACCAGCAGGCCGCGGACGCCCGCGACATCGAGGCCGACCGGGCGAAGGTCCGCAAGTCCTCTCGCATGGTGTCCATGGTCATCTGCGTGGTCGTCATCGGCTGCATGCTCAACGACGCCTGGTCCGGCTGGTACCAGTCCCCCATGGGGCAGCTCGTCCTCGCGGGTCTCGGCGGGGCGTTCGCGTACACGCTGCGGTGGCTGCGGACGATCGCGCGGACCGAGCCCGACCCGCGGCTGATTGACCCGCTGCCCGCCTCCGCCCTGCTCGCTCTGACGGGAGGCACCCGGTGATCTTGATGAACGCCGTCCTGCCCGCGGCCGCCGCGGGCGCGCTGATCGGCCTGGCCGTCCGCGCGCTGCTGCCTGCCCGCCGGGACCTGGCCTCCGCGCTCGACCGCCTCGACGTCGCCAAGGTTGGGGGCCCCACCGTGGCCTCGGCCGGGCCGGTGTCCACCGGGAGCCTGCCTGAGCGGGTCGGCACCCGGCTGCTCGGCGAGTTCGGCGGCCGCATCACCCTGCCCGCGCAGGACCTCGCGCTGCTGCGGATCAGCCCCGCCGAACACCTCGGCAAGAGGGTGCTGTTCTCGCTGTACGGGCTGCTGCTGCCGCAGCTGCTCCAGGGGCTCCTCGCGCTGACCGGTGCTCCGCTGCCGCTCGTGATGCCCGCGTTCGTGTCCCTGGCG
Organism: Streptomyces sp. NPDC058052; assembly: GCF_042885515.1. Classification (NCBI taxonomy): domain Bacteria; kingdom Bacillati; phylum Actinomycetota; class Actinomycetes; order Kitasatosporales; family Streptomycetaceae; genus Streptomyces; species Streptomyces sp. NPDC058052. The sequence continues at coordinate 62,260 of NZ_JBHVRX010000031.1, forward strand.
CTGGCCGCGCTGTTCTGGCTGTGGCCGGGTAGGGAAGTGGCCCGCGACGCGACCGCCGCGCGGCAGGTCGTGCGGCACGCGGCCGCCTCCTACCTGGAGCGGGTCGCGCTCGCCCGCATCGCGAACTCCGGCGCCGCCCAGGCCCTGACGGAGACCGCGCAGGTCGGCGACGGGTGGATCTTCGCCCGCATGCGGCAGGTGTTCCACCAGGCCGACCTCGCCGGCGTCACCGTGTGGGACGCGCTCAAGCAGCTCGGCGACGAACTCGGCATCCCCGAGCTGACCCGCCCGGCCGACACCCTCGCGCTCGCCGGAGAGGGCGCCGCCGTCTACACCACCTTGCAGGCCCAAGCCCGGCAGCTGCGGATCGCGCTGCTGTCCGACGCCAAAGCCGAGGCCAACGCCGCGTCCGCGGCGATGGTCCTGCCAGTCACGGCCGGCGTCATCCTCATGCTCGTCTTCGTGATGATCCCGGTCACGATCACCATCCTCGGAAGCTGAACACCCAAAAAAGGGGAGCCCCATCATGGACATCCAGACCCTGACCGTGTGGATCAAGAGCCACTACCGGGCTCTGAAGAACCGCGGCGACGCGGGCCAGACCTCCACCGAACTCGCCCTGATCGCCGGCGCCCTGCTGGTCGGCGCCGGCCTGCTGGTCCTCGCGATCCGCTCCAAGCTCCTGGAGAAGATCGGCATCATCAGCGGCGGCTGACCAGGCAGAACGGACAGGAAAGGGGGCGAGGGTGCAAAGCCGTCCGCAGGCACACCGCCTGAAAGCGAAGTTCCGCCGCCGCCTCGGCGGCGACCGAGGGGTGGGCAGCGTGGAGTTCGCGGTCCTGGCCGTCGTCGTCCTCGCGCTGGGCTTCACCATCATCCAGACCGGTTTCTACTTCCACGCCAAGAGCGTCGCCCAGTCCGCCGCCCGGCAGGGAGCCGAGGCCGGACGGCAGTACAACGCGGGCGCGGGCGACGGCGTGGCGCAGGCGCAGACGTATCTGGCCCGGTTCGGCGACAGCGTCCGGGGGGCGAGCGTGTCCTCCGGAGGGAGCACGGCAGAGATGGTCCGCATCACGGTCCGCGGCCACGTCGCAACCCTGGTCCCTGGCCTGACCCTGTCCGTCGCCGAGCACGCGGACGCTCCCGTGGAGCGGGTGACCGCCCCATGACCCGAACTCTGCACGCCCGGCTGGCAGGGGCCGTACGGGGGCCGGGCCGTGACCGGGGGTCCTACGCCCTGGAGACCGCGGTTCTGGCCCCGGTGGTGATCGGCATGCTGCTGCTGATGATCGCGTTCGGGCGGGTCACCAGCGCGGCCGGCTCCGTGGACGGCGCCGCCCGAGCCGCGGCCAGGGCGGCGTCCCTGGAACGGGACGCGGGCAGTGCGCAGGCCAGCGCGCAGGCGGCCGCGGCCGGCAGTCTCGACGGCGAAGGCGTCACCTGCCGGGCCTCCAGCGTCACCGTGGACACCTCCGGCTACTCCCTCGACATAGGGCAGGAGGCGACGGTGACCGCGACGATCTCGTGCACGGCGGACCTGTCCGACATCGGCCTGCCGGGCCTGCCCGGCTCCAAGACCCTCACCGCGTCCTGGAGCAGTCCCCTCGACATCTACCGGGGGCGGCAGTGACCCCTCTACGCCTTCTCCGGCGCCGGGCCGGGTCCCGGTGGCGGGCGGTCCCGGCCGTCCGTCTTCCCCGCGCCGAGCGTGACCGGGGCTCGATGTCGCTGTACTTCGCCCTGGTCGCGGTGGCGCTGCTGATGGTGATGGGCCTGCTGGTCGACGGCGGCGGCGCGCTGAACGCGGCGAACCGGGCGACGTCGGGCGCGCAGGAGGCCGCGCGGGCCGCCGGCCAGCAGCTGGACGTGGCCCAGGCCATGGAGGGTGACGCGATCACCCTCGACCCGGATGCCGCCCTCGCGGCCGCCCAGGACTACCTCGCGGCCGCCGGACTTCAGGGCAGCGCCGAGATCACCGGGGACGGGCGCAGTCTCACCGTGAACGTCCAGGACAGCTACAGCACCTACTTCGCGCAGTTCGTCGGCGTCGGCACCATCCACGTGACCGGCACCGCGACCGCGCATCTACAGACCCAGGCCGGAGGCTGAGCCCCCTATGACCCCCGCTCCCTTGCGTACCGCCGGACTCCTGCTGCGGGCCGTGCTCGGGCTCGTCGTCCTGGCCGCCCTCGTGGCCGGTGTCCCCTACCTGCTGCTGGCCGTCGGGCATCAGCCCACCGAACTCGCCGGGGGCGGGTTCAGTCTGCTGGAGCAGGACGACGGCCGACTGTTCCTCGTCGTGCTGACCTGCCTGGGCTGGGCGGGGTGGGCGGCGTTCACGCTCTCGGTCCTGGTGGAACTCGTCGCCGTGCTGCGCCGCCGGTCCGCCCCCAGGATCCGGGGACTGGGGTCGGTGCAGTCCCTCGCCTCCTTCCTCGTCGGCGGCATCGTGCTCCTCGCCCCCACCGCGGCCTCGGCCGCGACCGTGGCCCCGTCGGTCGCGGCGAGCGCCACCCACACCGTCGGCGAGGCCGGGACGACGGCCGGGGCACCTTCTGCGGTCTCCGCGCGGACGGGCGAGGCCGGCGGGCTGACGCACACGGTTGCATCCGCGAGCGAACTGCCGTGGGACCTGGCGGAGGACTACCTCGGCGACGGCAAGCGGTGGAAGGACATCGCCGCGCTCAACCCCGGCATCCCCCAGCTCACTGCGGGCGACCAGTACCTCCCCAAGGGCGCCGTCATCAAGCTTCCGGCCGACGCCCGGCCCACTGCCGCCGCGGTCGTGGAGAGCGGCGGGCAGGCCCCGGCGTCCGTGACCCGGGCCGACGCTTTCCCGGCCGCCGGCACCACCGTCCCGAAGGCGAGCACGACGGACGCCGAGGACGTGGCGGAGGCATCGGACCGGGTCACGGTCCGGGCCGGTGACAGCCTCTGGTCGATCGCCGACGCCCACGGCGACCCCGAGGACTGGCCCGCGATCTACGAGGCGAACCGGGGCGAGGCCGTCCCCGGCGGCGGGACTTTCACCGACCCGAACAAGATCTACCCCGGGCAGGTCCTCGACCTGCCCCAACACACCGGCCCGCAGCCGGCGGCCCCTCAGCGCCCCTCGCCGAAACCGGCGGTGCCCGCACAGCCCAACACCCCGAAGGCTCCACCCGCCTCCCCCGCCCCCGCTCCCACCACCGATGCGGACGCGGACAAGGAAGCCCCGCCCGCCACCGAGACGGCCGCCCCGTCCTGGACCGCTCCGTCCCCCGAGCGCAGCACCGCACCGGCCGACGGCACCGCCTCGGCCACCCCGGCCCCTGAGCGCACCAGCCCGGCCCCGCCGAGCCCTGCGCCCGAGCCCGCCGGACAGGCGTCCGAGAGCACCACCGCGGGCATCGTCCTGGCCGCTGCAGGCGGCCTCGCCGCCGCCAGCGGCGTCGTGCTGATGCTCCAGCGCCGGCGCGCGCTGCAACGGCGCCGCCGCAGCGCCGGAACCCTCATCGCCATGCCGGACGGCAGCGCCACCGTCACCGAGCAGGCGTTGCGCAGCGTGGACTCCAGCACGGAACTGCTCCTGCTGGACCTCTCGCTGCGCACGCTCGCCGCCCAACTGGCTTCCGAGGACCGGGACCTGCCGCCGCTGGCCGCCGTCCAGCTGGGGGACGCAGGCATCCTGCTGCACCTGTCCGACCCTGCACAGGACGGGGACGGCCTCACCCCGGCGGCCCCCTTCACCACCGCCACCGGCCGGCCCGGCGTGTGGTGGTGCCCTGCCGATTCCGCCGGCCTCCTCGACCCCGAGCAAGCCGCCGACGTCGCCGCCCCCTACCCGGCGCTCGTCCTCCTCGGCAGCGACACCGACGGCGGCCTCCTCCTGGTCGACCTCGACGAGTTCGGCGCGCTCCACCTGACGGGCAGCCGCCACCTGCAGATGCTGCGCACCCTGGGCGTCTCCCTGGCACTGTCCCCGCTCGGGCAGGTCGATGTAGCCGTCGCAGGCGAGGACACCGCCCCCGGGCTCGGGCTCCTGGACGCCCAGCGCGTCCAGGAGCACCAGGACCTCAAGACGGCGGCGGAAGCCGCCCGCGCCCACCACACCGGCCAGCAGCAGCTCATGGCCGACGCGGGCCTGCCGGACATGTCCCACGCCCGGCTCACACCGGAGGCCGAGGAATTCAGCCCCCTGGTGGTCCTGGCCGACCTGGACACCTGCCCCACCCCCGACGCCACCGGACATCTCGACGCCCTCCTGCGCGACGAGCCCCTGTCCTCGACCGCCCTCATCACCAGCAGCACCCAGGCGGCCCGCGGCACGGGCGAGGTGTGGGAGATCGACACCGACCACCCCGACTTCCCCGTGCCGAACACTCCCCTGCGGTGCGTGCTGTCGATGTGCAGCGGCGACGAGTACGCCGACATCCTCACCCTGGCCGTGACCGCGGACTCCGCCACCGGCGTCCCCGCTCCGCCGCCCGTCCCTCTCGACCGGCTCCTGCCCGGTGCCGAAGCCGCGGGAGTAACCTCCCCCGAGCCCCCGACGGCCGTACCGGCGGGCGAGGGCAAGCCAAGCCTGCTGTCGCGCCTCGCCGACCTCGACGACGGGAGCGAGGACGACGGGGACGACGTGTCCGGGGACGTCACTCCCAAGAGCACCGTGGACAGCGCCGAGGACACCGGGAACCGGGCCACATCCGAGGCCACGGCCAGCCCCGCTGACGCGACCGGGTCTGTCAGCACCACGGACACGGAGGCGGACATGGACGCAGGTACGGCGGGCAGGGACGGCGGCGCCGCAGCCACGGTGCCGGTCCTGCCCGCCTCCGTCTCCCCCGGCCACGTCGTCCTCCCCGCTGCCCGACCTCTGCCCCACATCACCGTCCGGCTGCCCGCCGCCTCCACCGACACTGCCGGACCGCCCGAGATCGACTTTCCCCAGGACCAGCCCCTGATCAGCATCCTGGGCGCCGTGGAGATCACTGGCGCCCGCGGGACCGTCGACTCCAACCGGCGCACCAGAGCCACCGAACTCGCCGCCTTCCTCGTCCTCAACCCCGGTGCCACCGCGCCCCAGATCGACGAGGTCCTGTCACCCCGCGGCGGCCTCACCAGTCCCAGCACCCGTAACACGCGGCTGCGGGACGTCCGGCGCTGGCTCGGCAACGACGACGAAGGCCAGCCGTACTTCCGGCACATGGCCAAGCACACCGACGGACACCGGCTCGCCGGCGTGGAATGCGACTGGATCCAGTTCCAGCTGCTGCACGACGTCGCCCTGCAGCTGCCCCGTGCCCAGGGTCAGGTACTGCTCCGCCGAGCGCTCGAACTCGTCCGCGGGCGGCCCTTCTCCGGCGTCAGCTCCACCTACTACGGCTGGGCCGAGCCGATCGTGGAGGAGATCAACGACCGAGTCATCAACTCCGCCGCCCTGCTCGCCGACTGGTGCCTGGAGGCCGGGGACGGACGCGGCGCACTGTGGGCAGCCGGCCGCGGCCTCGAAGTCGCCCGCGAACGCGAGGAACTGTGGCGTCACCGGTTCCGTGCGCTGGCACTCCTGGGCGACCACGGCGGCCTGGAACAGTCCGTCCAGCGCCTGGAAACCCTCCTGGCCGAACACGGGTGGGCCATGGAAGAAGAGACCGCCGGCACGATCCGCATGGTGCAGGCCACCCGGGCCTGACCGGCAGCAGACAGCGGATCGCAGAGGGCGCCCGGCTCATGCAGAGCCGGGCGCCTTCTGCGTGAGGTGGTGTCGATGGTGTTCGTGGGTTCTTCGTCGACCCGGCGGAAGCCGATGCCCTCGCCCTCGGCCGCTTCCAGTTCGTCCAAGACCAACCAGACTGACGGGAAGAGAGTGTTCGGGTGCCCCAGCCCCGGCCAAGCCGCCTCCGCCGCTCATCCACTGGGCGGTCCAGCAACTACACGCCGCCCAATTCCCGGCTCAATGCGGCGCCCCGAGGCGTACGGATCCCGCCCCGGGTGTCCTGAGGTCACTTCAGCAACCCCTGCTCCAAGGGGTGAGGTGTGTCCAAGAACGGGAGTCCCGTGGCTCGTACTGATGCACCTATCAAGCCGCGCCAGGCGTCAGGCCGTCGGCCGGATCATCACTGTCAGGCAGGGCGAGGCGGGCGACGGCTGGCTGCTTCCCAGATCCTGGTACCCCCATGACCGATAGATCGCGTGGACCTTGCCGTCGCCGGCGGCCTCGTTGACCATCAGCGTCACGTACGGCTCCTCCCGGTGAGCAAGGAAGGCGTCGTGGATGCGGCGAGCAATACCTACGCCGCGCCAGGCGGGACGCACTCCGATCTCCTTCAAAGCCACAGCCGGTCGTTCCATGTATTCCTCGCTGGGGGTCGGGTCCGTGCGCTGCCAGTAGCGATCCCCGTGCTCGATCCGGTTGCCGTAGGCGTATCCCACCGGGTGCTCGCCCTCGTAGGCGAGGACGGCCTGAAAGCCGTCCTCAGCGCCGTGCCGGTCCAGGCGCTCCCCGAAGGAGCTCACCGCATAGTTCGCGAGGTGGAGCAGGGGGGCACGAACTTCGGCGTAGACGTCGAGCAGGTCGCCGCGGACTGCGTCCAAGTCGGTGTAGGAGCGAAGTTCGATGGCGGGAGCCGTGGTCATGTGTAAGCCCTTCAGGCGGCGTGCTCAGTCCAGATGTGTACGTTGTTGCTGCCCGGGGCCATGGCCCGGAGGGCGGCACCGAACTCCTGAAGCATGCGGGATACCCGGGGGTGCTGGGTAGCCGCCTCCCTTTCCACGGTCATGGCGGTGTGGGTGGCTGTGTCGGCGTGTCCTTGGGCGAGCTGTGCTTGTGCGAGGCGGCTGGTGGTGATGGCGCGCGAGCGTTGCATGTGGGGTCGGAGCGAGGCTAGGCACCGGTGGGCGTGGTACTCGGCGGTGGCCCAGTCGCCGGCGGAGAGGTAGGCGCTGAGCGCGAGGGAGTGGAGTTCCGCTTCGTCCCAGAAAGCCTGGAGCCAGACCGGGCGGGGGACATCTGGAGCGGCACGGCTCATCGCTTCGCGTGCTTGGTCGTATGTACGGGGAAGGCTTCGGAGGTCATGGGAGGCGCCCTTGATGGCCATCTCCCGGGCCATGCCCAGGGAGGCGAACATGGGGTCGCGCCGGGTGATGTGCAGGTCTCTGGCTACGTCGTTGGCTGCGCGAGCGTCTGCTGGGCGTCCCATGTGGCGGTAGAGCGTGCCAGCGTGGGACCAGATGCGGAACTTGATCGCCTGGTCCCCGGAGAGTTCCGCAAGGACCTGGGCCTCTTTCATGTGGGTGACGGCATCCTTGAAGCGGCGGCCGTCGATGGCCGCCCACATCGCCGACGATCGGAAGCCAGCAGCGGTGGCGTACAGGTTGCTGCGCACCCGCTGGGTGGCAGTGCCGGAGTTCTGGAGATTCAGGGCGGTCTCGGCGAGAGTTATGGCCCGCTGCTCGATGTCGAGCTGCCCGCCGCGCTTGTGGTCACTGGCGATCACGGCGGCGAACTTCTCCTGCAGGCGGCCGACGTCGCTCATCCCGATCTTGCGGGTCGAAGCGGTTCCAGGGGCAGCTGCGGCAACGGCTGCAGAAAGAGCGCCGGCGACAAGGGTGCGGCGGTGCATGGGGTCCTCCTGTGCGGCTGCTGGCGAATTCCGGCGTCGTGGCACGAACCCTAAGTCGACCGCCGACCTTCCGGAGAGGTCGGTCAGGACCCGGCGGGTGTTCGCCCGAGGCCAGCGAACCCGTCCCGCTCGCCAGTCTCTGACGTGGCGGCCGTCGTACGTTCCGGGCTTGCCAGTCAGCGCTTCGAGGCGCAAATTCAGCTCTTTCGCAAGGCTGTTGGCACTGAACTGATGCTCTCGCATCCACGCTTCAAGGAGCTCGTTGCGTGCGGGTTCCATGACCGCACGGTAGCCCTTCGAGCACCTCACGCCAAGGTAAAGGGGTAGTCAAAATCCCCTAGGGGCTGCGCCAGGATCGCGGGCCAGATCCCCTAACCAAGTTTCCAGCAAGGGGAGTTGTCTGTTCATGCAGCGCCGACCTGCCGGCACCTGCACGGAGGAGAGCCCGACGTCCAGTCATCTCGCGGATCCGGGAAACCCCATCGGAGGGAAAGACCTCGTGACGAACACGACGACCCGCATCGCGGAAGAGAAACACACCCGGCACCGTGCCCTTGCCGCCGTTGATGAACTGGAAGGGCGCACGGAGGGCCACTCGGCTCTCGGCCTCTCGATCATGCGGGACCCCGCCAGCAACGACCTCTGGCCGGCGCGCCTCCGCCGCATCCTGCGAGCCGGCCTTACCCACTGGGGCAGTTCCGACCTCGTAGACACCGCTCAGCTGCTCCTCACCGAGCTGACGACCAATGCGTTTCGCCACGCCTACGCTCCCACCGTGGGTATCCGCGTTTACCGCCAGGACACCCGGCTCAGGATCGAGGTGACCGACGGATCGCCCCAGGGCCCCCTCCCCGGCCCCACGGGCCCCTATGAAGAGCACGGTCGCGGTCTCATCCTCGTCGATGCGATGGCGGACTCCTGGGGCGTGAGCGGCGACCGAACGAAAGTCTGGTGCACGATCACCCTTCCGGCCGGGCTTCCCGAGATGGTCCCAGCCCCGGTTCGCCACGAGGCAACGCTGCGACTCCCCGGTGACGTCACCGCCCTGAACATGGCGCGCATCAAGGGCCGCACGCTCCTGGCGCTCCTGCACTGGTCCGGCGACCAGCGTGCCGCGGTTGATGTCCTGTACGTCCTGGTGCGCAACGCCCTCGAGCACGCCATCACGCCGGGGGACGGTGGGGACGCCTTCCACGCCTGGCTGCGGATCACCGACGCGGACGAGCTCGTGATCGACGTCTGGGACCCCGAACCGGACTTCCCCGACTACGAGAAGGCCATCGAGGGAGTTCAGGGAAGGGGCTTACGACTGGCGCAGGGCCTGGGGGCCGAGATCAGGTGGCTCCCTGATGCACCGTACGGCAAGACCGTGCGCGCCATCCTGCAGCCGGGATCGGCGGACCTGTGAGCGCCCCCGTCATCGAGCGACTTGTGGTGTCCAGCGGCGCCGATCTGATGGACCACATGGTCGCTCAGGCCAGCGTGCAGGCACAGGCGCCTGCCACCGACCTGGCGGACCTCAGCCGCGTACTCCGTGCCTTCCACGGTGTACATCGTGGTGAGAGCACGCGGGTACCCCTCGGCGGAGGTCTCTTCGACGTCGTCATCACAAGTGCCGGCGCCCAGGCCCGACGCGCCGTCGAGCGGATGGACCTGGTCCAGAGCGGATGCGGCCCGGTGGTTGAGGACCCTGGTGCCGGCTGGCTCTACTGGCTGGTCCCGCCCGGAGCAGCCAGCCGCTGGGAACCGCACTCGCACGCCGTCTGCGTCGGCGCCCCTTACATGATCACGCTGCCCACGCCGGGGCAGGGTGAGCAGCCGGGCCCGTTCTGGCTCCGGCCGCAGGCTCGGGACCGGCTTGTCCCGGTCAAGCCGCTGAGAGAAGCGCTCACTCGTTTCCTGCCCGAGCCCACGCCACACGCAGACCTCGACGCCAGGTTCGGCATCACCCACTGAGACTCCGCGCCCGCTGCAGTCCCCCCAGACACACGGCGGGCGCGGTCCTAGTCCTCGGTGCTGGAGCGGATCCGGTTCCGGCGCCGAGGACGCCCACCACTGTCTTCACTGATTCAGGGGATCACCGTGCACAAGACGCGGGCACCGTACGTCGTGCCCATGGAGGGGGAGACCATCCTTCCCGTAGACCTCACCGTCACCCCGGCCGGCGTTGCCTACGCTGACCCCACGTGGGAGGCACTCGCGCGTGACCTGGACGACGTCCTGTGGGTGGTCTGCGCGGAAACCGGCCCCTTGGGCCGGCCCGCTTACGCCGAGGAGCTGCACCCGGAGCGCCAGCAAGCGGTGATGGAGGACCGGCTGTGCGCGGGGTGCATGAGGCCGGCCAGCCGCAACGAACTCGGAATGCTGTGGCTGCTCCCGCTGCTCGACCACGCCGATGACACCGTCTGGGAGGGCGTGCAGACGGTGGTCCCGCCGAGCTGCGAGAGGTGCGCGCAGGCAGCAAAGCGGCGCTGTCCCCAGCTCCGTGGGGGGTACGTCGAGCTCCGCGTTCGAGAGGCGGAGAAGATCGGCGTCCTCGGCACGCTCCATCCGCGGCCCGGGCAGGGCACCGAGCCTGTGCCCGACGCGGTAGCCCGCTTCGACTCGCCGGACCTGGCGTTCATCGTCGCCCGCGCTGTCGTCTGCGAACTCCGCGAGGTGACCGTGATCGCCTTCGGCGGGACTGAGTCGTTCCCCTCATAGATCTCTGGCGCGAGGGGCAGGCAACCGACTTACGCCTACCCCGCGTCAGGAAAACCCGCTCTCCACGACAGAACAGGTAGTCGGATGACTCTTGAGACGCCAACCCCCGAAGTCCTGCGAGCCGGCATGGTGGCCGCTCTGCGTGACGAGGACGCGATCGTTTCCTCGTCCGTCGAGGCAGCCTTCACCGCCGTGCCCAGGCACCAGTTCGCTCCTGAGGCAACCCTTGAGGCAGCCTACGACCTGCACGGCATTCTTCCCGTTAAGAAGGACGAGCACGGGCTCGACATGAGCGTCATCTCCGCTGCGCACCTCCAGGCGGTGATGCTGGAGCAGGCCGGCGTCGAGCCCGGGATGCGGGTGCTGGAGATCGGCTCGGGCGGCTACAACGCCGCGCTCGTCCAGGAGCTCGTCGGCGACGGTGAGGTCGTCACCCTCGACATCGACGCAGACGTCATCGCACGGGCGCGGCAGAATCTGGACGCCACCGGCTATGGCCGGGTCAAGTCGGTCGTAGCCGATGCCGAGACCGGGGTCGCCGGCCTCGGCACGTTCGACAGGATCATCGCGACGGTCGCCACGTGGGACATCCCCCCGCCGTGGATCAGCGCCCTGTCCGAGAAGGGCCGGCTCGTCACTCCGCTGACGGTGTGCGGGACGACCCGGTCGGTGGCGTTCGAGCGGGACGGCGACGGCCTGGTCAGCCTCTCGTACCGGCTCAGCCACTTCGTTCCCTTGCAGGGCGAGGGCGCCGCCCCGGACCGCAAGATCATGCTCCGCGACGGCGTGGCCCTCCAGTCCGACAACGAGGAGGCCCCGCTCGACGCGAAGGCCCTTGGCCGTGCTCTGGCGGGCGGCCGGCTGGAGCAGTGGACAGGGGCGGCGTACGACCTGCCCGACGAGCTGGAGTGGTTCATGACCCTGAACCTGTTGTCCCCGGCCCGGCTGCACGCGAGCAAGGACGTGATCGACAGCGGCCTCATGGAGCCCTCCGCACGGCTGGGCGTGGCCACCCTGGTCAGCGACGACAGCTTCGCCTACCGCACCCGCCGCCCCAACCCGGCCACCGGAACGGCCGGGTTCGAGAGCGGAGTCGTCGCCCATGGACCGCAGGCCGAAGAGCTCGCCAAGCAGTACGCGGAGTTGCTGCGCCGCTGGGCGGCGGACCACCAGCGGCGGGGTGCCGCGACGATCCGGTACGTGCCGGGTCCCGCGCCGTCCCCCCTTCCCCCGGGCACGGCGCGCAAGCGCCACGGCCACGTGGCCGTGACCTGGGCCTGAGACTCCGGGGCTGACCAGCTCCGGTACACCGCACCATCCAACCAGGAGGACCGATGACGATTCAGATGGACCAGACGGTCGCACCGAAGACCACCGGGGAGCTGGAGGACACCAGCTTCGACCTGGACGTGTCGATCGTGGAGGCCGGCGTCGCCGCGGACCAGCTCATCCAGCTGACGGGCGACGGCTGCAACTCGACGTGCGCGTCGGCGTGCGTCAGCTGCCCGTAACAGCTTCTGCAGTCTGTCGTGGCGGGGGCCCCCCGGGCCGCGCCCGCGCCAACCCCCCACAAAGCGGGGGGGCGCCCCCCGCCGGGGGGGGGCCCGGCGAACCCGGCCCGACCCGCCCCCCCCCCCCC
>NZ_JBHVRX010000031.1:74212-92682 GCF_042885515.1 Streptomyces sp. NPDC058052
TCAAACACGCCGGGCGGGCGGGGGTGCCTCCCCCCCCGCAACCCCTAACCCCAGTCGGCCGCCCCCCCCCCCCCTCCGCCCCCCACGGCGCATCCCGCGATCACTGCGGTGCCCGGCCTCGTCCTGGGGCGCGGCCGGGCACTGTTCGACCACAGGAGGGCGTATGTACGACGTTGTCGACGCGGCGGCAGTCCGGGCAGCCGCGTGGGAGGACCCCGGCTGCCGGATGGTCTGGCCCGATCTCACCAGCCCCGACGCGGGCCCAGAGGGGTGGCGGGCCTGGCTGTGCGAGGTCTGGGCGACCGGAGGCTTCGCCTCGGCGGTCACGACGGCCAGCCCTGATCTGGGCGCCCGGGTGGGCAGGATCCTCGACGGCCATCTTCTTCCAGCCGCCGATATACGCCGCGTCGTGCTGGCCGTGCTGCGCTACCTGCTGCGCGCGAGCGGGCGCGCCACTCCCTTCGGACGGTTCGCCGGCGTGGCCGCCGCCTGTTTGGGTTCGGCGCCGGAACTGACCGTGGGCGGGGGTCACCATGCCGTCGCCAGGCCGGACGCTGAGACCGTGAACGCCCTGGTTTCGCGGCTCGAGCAGGACCCGGAGATACGCCCCCACCTGCGGGTGGTCACGTCCGTTCTCGCGGTGGAGCGGGACGGGTACGTGGTGATCGAGCACCGGCCGGCCACCACCTCTGGTGGAGGTGCGGACCTCGTCAAGATCCGCTTGACCAGTCCGGTCCAGGCGGCAATGGACCACGCCCGTTGCCCCATTCGGTGGGACGAACTCACGGAACGACTGTCCGCCGGCTTCCCGCGCGCGGCGGCCGACGCGGTGGACGGGCTGCTTGCGGGCCTCGTCGAGCAGCGCGTACTCCTCACCGAGTTGCGGCCGCCGATGACGGCTCCCGAACCCGCTGCTGAGATCTCAACCCGCGTCCGGGCTTACGCGCCGCAGAAGGCCGAATCCGTGGGCAGCGTCCCGCGCAGGGCCGTGGATCTGCGGGTGGACTGGGACCTGACGATTCCCGAGGCGGTGACCCGAGAGGCGAAGGCCGTGGCGCTGGTCCTTGCCCGGCTGGCTCCCCGCGCCGCGCTCTCCGGCTGGGCGGAGTGGCACCGCCGGTTCCTCGAGTGGTACGGGCCCCGAGCCGTGGTGTCCGTCCTGGACGCCATCGACGCGCTCGGATATCCATCCGGCTACCGCGGAGCGTCCGACCTCGCACCCGCCGCCTTGACGGACCGCGACGAGCACCTGCTCGAACTCGCCTATCGCGCGGCGTTACAGCGCCGACGCGAAGTCGTACTCGATGACGAGATGGTCGACAAGCTGGCCGCCACCCGCGCCGAAGGACCGGTGCAGCCCACCACCGAGCTGACCGTACGGATCCACGCTGCGAGCCTGCCCGCCCTGAAGCAGGGCGCGTTCACGATGCACGTCACCGGCGTGGCACGGGCGGCCGGCACGACCACCGGCCGGTTCCTCCACGTGCTGCCGAAGTCGGACCGCCACCGCATGAGCGAGGTGTACGCCTCCCTGCCCGGTCTCCACCGTGGCTCGGTCCTCGCACAGATCAGTTCCCCGCCGCTGTCCGCCCAAGGCCAAAACGTCGCACGGGCCCCTCGAGCGACACGTCTGGTCATCCCTGTTGGTGACTACGCGGCCCCGGAGACCGAGATCCTGCCCGTGACGGACCTGGCGGTGACCGCCGACGCCACACAGCTGCACCTGGTCTCCCTCACCCGCGGCCGGCCGGTGCACACGCTGCTCCTCAACGCCGTCGATCTGACCCGGCACACTCACCCACTGGCCCGCTTCCTGGCCGAAGCGCCCGTCGCGCTCGCCACCCCGTGCACCGGCTTCCAGTGGGGAACCGCCGCATCTGCGCTGCCGTTCCTGCCCGCCCTGCGCTACGGCCGCACTGTCCTCTCCCCGGCACGCTGGCGGCTCGCCGACACGGACCTGGCCGCACCCACTGCGCCATGGCCGCTGTGGGACGCGTCTCTGCAGCGCTGGCGGCACGAGACCGGCCTGCCCACCCGGGTCTACCTGAGCGAGGCTGATCAGACGCTCCCTCTGGACCTGGCCGAGCCCGCGCACCGAGCCGTTCTCCGCGCGCACCTGGACCGCCACCGAAGGGTGACGCTTCGCCCCTCCTCGCACGCCATGGACCTGGGATGGACCGGCGGACGTGCACACGAGGTTGTCATCCCCCTCGTCGCAGACCAGCGCATCGCCCCCGTCCCGACCACGGGCGGCCACGTCGCGAGCCGGGACCTCGGACAGCTTCCCGGCTGCGGTGACCGTCTGTACCTGCGGCTGCACGGCCACCGCGACCGGCAGGATTCCATCTTGATCCGGCACCTGCCCGATCTCCTGCGAGAGCTCGACGGACCGCCCTGGTGGTTCATCCGCTACCACGACCCCGCCGACCACCTCCGTCTCCGCCTGACCTGTACGGCCGGCACCCTCGGCGAGGCCGTGGAGACGGCCGGAGAGTGGGCGCGACGGCTGCGGCACCGCGGTCTGATCACGCACCTCACCGCCGACACCCATCTGCCGGAGACGGCCCGCTTCGGCGGGCCGGGCGCCATCGCCGCGGCGGAGGCGTACTTCGCCACCGACTCCGCCGCGGTGGTCGCCCAGCTTGCCGTGCAGTCCCCGGCCGGGCCGGACGCCCGTGCGCTGGCCGCGGCGAGCATGGCCGATATCGCCACCGGCTTGCTCGGGGATACCCGTACGGCGATGGACTGGCTCATCGAGCACACCCGAACTCATGCGCCCGCCCCGCCCCGCGCCGTCTACCGGCAGGCCGTCGACCTGGCCCACGGAACACCGGAGGCGCTTGGTGAGAACATCGCTGCGGCCTGGGCAGAGCGTCGCGCGACGCTCTCCTCCTACCGGGGGGCTCTGCGGGACTCGGGGATGAGGCCGCAGGACGTACTGGCAGACCTGCTGCACCTGCACCACGTACGGATGCGCGGGCCCGGTCTGGATGCAGAGCGCGGCCATCTCCACCTGGCCAGGGCCGCTGCCCTGAGCTGGACTGCCCAATCACGGAACAACGCATGAGCATGACTCTTGGCGTCCCCGCTGCACTTCCCGCCGCCGACGCGCTGGCCCGCGCTGTGGCAGACCCCTCTACCGCGTGGTCCGCAGGCCGGCCTGACGGCTGGCGAGGATGGCCCCAGTCCCTCGCCGGAGGCGCCGCCGGCATCGCCCTGCTCCACGTCGAACGGGCCCGCACCGGACACGGGGACTGGGACACGGCGCACCGCTGGCTGACCGAGACCGTCCGTGGCCAGATCAGCGGCGCCGTCAACGCGAACCTCTACTTCGGGGCCCCAGCCCTGGCGTTCGTCTTCCACCGCGCGGAGAGCGCGACCGGCCGATACGGGCGGATCCTGCGACGTCTGGACGAGGCCACCATCCGTGTCACCCGGGCCCAGTTGGCCCAGGCCCACCAGCGCCTCGCCCGCGGCGAACGGCCCCCGATGGAGGAGTTCGACCTGATCCGGGGGCTGTCCGGGCTCGGCGCCTACCACCTGAGCCGGTACGGCGACGCCCAGGTCACCGAGGAGGTCATGGCGTACCTGATCCGCCTGACCGAACCGCTGCCGGACATGGCCGGCCCGCCACCCTGGTGGATGAACGTCGGCACCACCGGCGCTCTCCATCCTGACTACCCAGGCGGCCACGGCAACTTCGGACTGGCTCACGGCATTGGAGCGCCCCTGGCCGTCATGGCCCGGGCCCTGCTGTACGGCCTGAACCTCCCTGGCCTGGCCGACGCAGTCGAACGCATTTGTGCCTGGACCGACCGGTGGCGCCAGGGCAGCGGCTCCGGCCCCTGGTGGCCGGGGCTGATCGACCCCGACCAGGCCACAGCCGGACACGTCGCGCCTGAACTGCGGCCGCGACCCTCGTGGTGTTACGGCGCCGCCGGCACTGCCCGCGCTCAGCAACTCGCCGGCCTCGCCCTGTGCGACCCCGACCGCGTCCACACCGCCGAGAGCGCCATCCTCGCGGCTCTGCGCAACCCAGCCCAACTCGGCAGGCTCTCCGAGATCGGCCTGTGCCACGGCATGGCCGGTCTCCTTCACGCCTCATGGCGCATGGCCACCGAAACCGGCAGCCAAGCCATCGCCGCCGAACTGCCGAACATCGCCGACCGTCTCATCACCGCGCTCGACCGCTCCGGCCACGACCCCGAACTCCTCGACGGCACCACCGGGGCGGCGCTGGCCCTGCACACCATCGGCACGAACCACGCCCCCGCCCCGCACTGGGACACCTTCCTCGCCCTGGCCTGACCACCACTTCCGGGAGCCTCCATGCCCGAAGCATCCTGGCGTCAGTCGAACATCGCCTTCGCCGACTGGGCCGCCTCCGAAACCACAGCCCTGACGCACCTCGCCCCGCAGCTCCGCGCCACCGTGGCAGAGGGAACCGTCACCGCGTGGTTCCTCATGCGCAAGCACCCGTGCTGGCGCATCCGCTACCAGCTCGCCGACCCCGGCCGCGACCCTCTCCCCCCGGCCCTGGACATCCTCACCGCACAAGGGCACATCACCGGATGGACGAGGAGTGTCTACGAGCCCGAGACGCACGCCTTCGGCGGCCCCAAGGCCATGGAGATCGCCCACCATCTCTTCCACCACGACAGCCACAGCCTGACCATCCACTACCAGGACAACTCCAGACGAAGAAACGAGGCTTCCCTCCTGCTGTGCGCCCTGCTGATGCGCTCAGCCGGGCTCGACTGGTACGAGCAGGGCGATGTCTGGGCCCGGGTCGGCAATCACCGTCCTCTGCCGGAAGCGGCCAGTGCCGACCGCCACGAGACAGCAGTACGCCGGCTGATCTCCGTGAACGCCGAGGAGCTGATGCGCCCGGGCGCTGCCCTCGCGCACCTGGCCGACTGGGCCCAGACATACGTCCACGCCGGAACCAGCCTGAGCCGGCTGGCGGCCACTGGGCACCTCCACCGCGGTCTGCGCGACGTCCTGGCCCACCACGTGCTCTTCGCCTGGAACCGCGCCGGGCTTCCCTACGCAGTGCAGGCAGCCATTGCCGCAGCCGCGAGGGCGGTCGTCTTCGGCCCGGACCCCACTACCGGCAGGAGGACCCAGCACCGTGCCGACACTGTCTGACCTCGTCACCCGATTCCCCCTCGTCCCTCGCCCCCGGCCGGCCTGCAGCCCCCTCCCCCAGCGCGTCCGCGCCCTGGCCGGCCTTGCCCAGACGGCAAGGGACAGCAGCAATAGTTCCGCTGCCTCGGCGGTCTACAACCAGGCGGCCCTCCTCGCCTCCGACGTCGGCCTTCCCGGCCTTGCACGGGAGTGGTGCCAGCAGCACGCCGAGATCTACATGGGTGCGGCCCCGTTCCCCGCCCCGACCGCAATCCACGCCCTGGAACCCGTCATCAACCTGGCTCGCCTGCGGATCCGTGCCGGAGATCCACAAGACGGTCTCGAGCGCCTCCTGCATCTGGTGCAAGCCGTCAGCGACGGGAACCCAGCCACGTTCGACGGCGTCCGCGTCCCAGCCGACCTCACCCATTCCCCAGCCGATCGCAAAAAGGTGCGCGACTGGCTCTGGCGTGTACTTCTCGCCGACGGCTCCCGCACGCTCACGAGCGCCGGCCGGTGGGTCGAAGCCCACACTCATGTCCGCATGTGGAAGGGCGTGGGCCGGCGAATGCTCGACGGCAGACAGATCGCCATCGTCGCGGCCCTGACCAGCGACAGTACGGACGAGGCTGCGCGCCTCATCGCGGACACGGCACCCCGCGATCCCTGGGAGCATGCTGTAACCGCCTGCCTGGCTGCCCTGCGACGCCTGGCGTGCGCTGAACTGGACACTGCTCAGACGAACAAGCTGACGGACACGGTCCTGGCCATTCTCAGCGAGCACGGCCAGGTCGTCTTTCAGACTCGGCTCGGCCTGACCGCGATGAAACTTCTCCCTGCTGCCGATACCGCGACGGCCCGGCGCATCACCGATCGCATCCACAGCCGAATCCTCGATGCGGACGATGGCTTCGCCGCGCGGGAGGCGCTGGCAGATCCGATGTTCCACCACCTGGTTGGGCCGGTGCAGAGAACGGAGCTCCGTGTCCTCGTCAGCGCCAGTGGGTTACGGACCGGACTGCTTCCCTCCCCGCTTCACAGTGACCTGAACGCTGCAATGGAACTCAGCACAGGCGTGCTCCGCAACGCCTTGGGCGCAAAGGATGTGTAGCAGAGGCGGCTGACGTCTGGGCTCGGCAGGCGGCCCTCTTCCACGCCCGGCCCACCGGGTCTTCCACGCGCAAGACCCGACGACGCCTTTTCCCCTGTCCCGCCTCCGGCGGGCGAGGCTCTGCATCGAGCCCATCCTGGGCCGGCTCAACCTGCGCTGGGGCGCCGCGCGGTCCGGCCCGCGCGGCTACCAGCACGCGCTCTGACGTCCCGACACCCTGAGCTTTCGGCGCAGGGACGGCGCGGCCGGTATTACCGTCCCCACGCCACGCAGCACCGAATGCTTCCAAACCCGCTATGCCTGACGCGCCGATCTCCATCTGGGCCTGCTTGAACTGGCCTGCAGCCCGATCAGCAAGAGGGTAGACCGCTGCTGCACGGGTCCTGTTCCAGTCGCTTCAACCGTTCCAGCAGGTGGGTGGGGGTGAGCTGCGGATCGTTGCCCAGGTAGTGGATTCCGGCTCCTTCGGGCAACCGGTCGGGCACCTTGCTTAGGGGGCTGCGCCGGCTGGTCGCGGTGCACCAGCCGGAGTTCTCCTCCCACACCAGGGCAGGGACCCCGGTGCCGGTCAGCATGACGACCGCGGCGAGCGTCGCGGACTCCGGGCCCAGGCGGTGCACTCGTACGTCCTGCCGGTCGGCCCGGCCAGCATCGGCCAGGGCATCAGCGATGCCCTGGAGGTAGGGCTGGATGCGGCGGGCTCGCAGTTCCGTGGCGGCGTCGGCGAGGACGGTGCGCTGCACCATGGCCGGGTAGCCGAGGAGGGCGAAGCCGTCCTCGGGGGCCAGCACCGGGTCGGTGAGCAGCCGGTCGGCGAGTCGCTCCGACCGGATCTTCGCCAGGGCGCGGGAAGCGGTGGCGGCGGAGATGCCGAAGTGCTGCTGCACGGCCGCGGACGTCAGGGCTGGATCGGTGTCGAGGAGTGCACCGACCCGGGACAGAATCTCGTCCCGGGGGATGCGGTCCCGGCTCCCCTTCGGGCGTCCGGCGAGGGCTCGCGACTGCCTGAAGGTCTGCACGATGCCGCGGGGACAGTGTTCGACCCCTTTGATCTTGGCCAGATGGGGGGCCAGGTGCGGGTCGGTCTTGTAGGCGTCCCAGGTCTTGGGAGTGACACCGAGCAGGGCGGCGGCCTCGCTGCGGTCGAGGAGGTCGCCCTCGCTGTCCTCCTGCGGCAGTTCGGGGGCGGGGCGGCCTGCCAGGTGAGCCGCGGTCTGTGCACTGTCCCAAAGCATCACCCGCGCGTCCGGCGCGCTGATCGGGAGCGGGAAACCGTCGGAAGCGTAGGGGCGTTTGTTGCGGAAGGTCCCAAGGCTGATACCCATGGCCGCAGCCAGGTCCGCACTGTGCTGGACGTATCGTTTGCGGCCGGCACGGATCACGGGTTCCTCCTCTTGGGCATCGGGCAGGGTGTCGGCGGCGCCTCAGCACCCCCGACACCTCGACTCAAAAAATACCGCAGCAGTTTCATCACCCGATGGGTGCCTCGGGCCACTACACTCGGGATCAAGCATTCCGCACGGGGCTCCTCCCTGAGTGGTGTGTCTTCGGTTGGCCGGCGCCCTTGCCACCCGCCTCGGCGGAATGGGCGCCGGCCGCTTCTCTTCCGCCCCTTCGAGCAACTCGGCCGTCCCGGCCAGGCACGGATTGTGTACCCCCGCACACCACCACCGGCAGGACAGAGCGCGACCGGACACCAGCGCACTCTGGCATCGCCCCGCCGCTCACCCGTCTTCGGGCTGCCCGAGAATCCCGGCGAGCAGGCGGCGCTGCTGCTCCTCCTCCGCGACGACCTCCGCGAGGACCTCCCGGTCGGTGTACGCGGCGACGGCCTCCAGGACCAGACGCTTCAGCTCGCCCGGCTCCAGCGCCTCGACCTCCCACTGCACGGGACGGTCAACGCCGAACCCATGCCGCCGGGCGAACCCCGGCCACCGCGGATCGCACTTCTTCGCCTCGGCCGGCGGCAGCCCGTACTCACGCACCTGAGCGTCCGTCAGCAGCACCCGCTCCACTCGCTCCCAGCAGCCGGTGCGCTCCACCCAGTCCCGCTCGATGTCGGCCCCGGACGCATCGAAGTCCCCGAGGTAGAGCAGCACGGCGGGGCGAGGATCCGCACGGACGCGGTCGCGTACGACGTCGGCGTAGGACTGGCTCCCGAAACCCCGCACGACCAACACCGGGATGCCGTACTCGGCAAGCCACCGGGTCAGCAGCTGCCGCAGCGTGTCCTTCTCCGCAACCACATAGACGGCCCACTGCTGCCCGCGCGTGCGGTCGAGGCGGAACCACCGCACCATCTCGGCCTGGAAGGCCGCGGCGTCCGGCCAGGACGGTGGAACATGGACCTCGCGGACCGTGTCGATCAGCTCGGGGAAACGCCCGTCCCGGCGGGCCTGGGCCAGCTGCGCGGACAGCCGCCGGTAGGTGGGCGCCGAGTTCGGGAGCAGTCCCGCGGCAACGAGCCGATACATGACCTGTCGCACGGTCACCCCGCCGTCATAGCCTGCGACGATGTCCCGCGCCCGCTCGATGATGACGGGCCACTTGATCCTCAAACTCATCCCGCACATCTATCAGCGGCCATCCCCCGGAGCCAACCCTGTTCCGCTTACCGGCCCGCCCCGCCTGATGACAGGCGGGGCGTTCATAGAGCCGGCAGCCCGCCAGCTGGCGGTGCAGGCGGCATCGCCATCGATCGCAACCTTCCGCAGCGCTGCCAGTTCGCGAATGCTCCACACACGGAGCGGTGCCGATGGCCCACGCGTACGGTCCACGCCCCTGACGGGGCGAGCGGGCCGTACGCGTGCTCGGCGCGCAGCTATTCGCCTGTGACGATCTGGCCGGGACTCAGGTCGTCGTGGACGAAGAAGGTGATGCCATGGGCGGCGGCCTGGAGGAGGTCGTGGCGCAGGACCCTGTAGGCGCGGTTCGCCCTGCCCTTGCCCGTGCAGGCGACCACTCCGTGCTTGCGCAGCAGGCTCATGCTCTTCTCCACGGAGGCGAGGCTGAGGCCGAGGGCGTCGGCAAGGTCCTTCTGGGTGGGCCCCTGGAGGACATCGTCGGTACGGCTGACGAGGTGGACGCTGTCCAAGACGTCGCGGCGGCGGACGAGGTACTGGAGGAGCTGGGCGACCCGGGCGAGAGTGCTGCGCTGGTCCACCCCGTAGACCGTGTCGTGAACGCCCAGACGGTTGGTCAGGACGTGGTGAAGCATGCGCTGTACGGTGAGGTCGCGCATCGCCAAGCTGCGGAGGACCTCTCGGTCTATGCGGAGTGTCCAGGTGTCGCTGAGGACTTCGTACCGCGGCCGGGCAGCGGCCGGCGTCTCCCGGAAGACGTCAAGGTCCCCGAGCCACCATTCGCTCGCCCACAGGCGACGACGCTCGTCGGCCACAACACCGGCGATGATGACGTCCACGTATCCCGCTCCGCGCCTGGTGGCCAGCGGGCCGGGCTGGTGCGCGAGGACGTGAGAGGTGGAGGCAAGCATGGTGGCGGAGGAGACGTTCACCCCGAGTGCCTGGAAGTAGGAGACGAGCCGTACTTCCATGCGGCTGCGGCGCGGGCGGACGGTGACTGCCCGATGCGAGGCGTCGGTGGCCTGCTGGAAGCGGGCGTGCTGGGCCTCGTACTCCTTCAGCTTGACAAGCGACTTCCCAGACTCGGTTGGCTGCATGACCGGTTCGTCGGGCGGTCCGTGAAGAACCATCACGTCATGCCTCCTGTCCGTGGTGCTCGGCAGGGACGTGGACAGCGGCGGCCGCTGGCGGGGGCGGGGGCTGAGGCGGTTCGGCAAGGATCCGGACGATCGGCACCAGGGCTGTAACGAGTGCTCCCAGAGCGAGCAGCACGGCCGCGATGCGGACGGGGGTGAGCTTGAGATGAAAGATCGCGTACGCGGCTGCGCCGAACACGATGAGGAAGAGCACCGCTACGGTGCCGAGGACGGACATGGGCAGTAGACCCCTTGGTGAAGGGGCGGTCGACTGCTCGGCTGTCTGTTCCCTGGCGAGGGGGACAGCCGAGCCCGACACAAGGCCGGAGACCGCCAGTTGAACTCTTTGGGCTTCAACTCCGGTCGCAGAAGCTTCTCCTACGACCAGTTGTCCGAAGACTCTACATACACGGCGGACCGGCTCCCAATGACTCCCTTATGCGTACGGGATTGGCATAGGAGGAATTCAAGATCGACACCGCCGCCTCCCGCCCTCTACAGGGAGTAACCGAGTGATTGCGATCTAGTCCGATCGGGCGACTTAACCCCTAGATCTACGGGTTAGGCGGCGGGCACCTCGGGGAAGCCGGAGATTTACGGCATAAACCAGTGACCAACACGGTTACATACTGCGTGCTGGACATGGGCCTTGAACTCGCCTGCGCTTCAGCACCACCGGGCGACCCCGGAGGGTGGCTCCCTCCGAGCAGCCCGGTGTCAAGCGACATCGAGGGCCTCGCCATTCAGGTGGGGCCCTCGATGTTTCGGCAGGTCATCGGCATGACTTCGGACATCCGTGCATGCATCAAGCATTCGCCGGGAAGCCGGCCAGCCCCGGCATCCGATCCGCTGGACCTGCGGGAGGGCGCGAACACAGTGCGGACAGCACGGGATTCACCCGGCAGAGCCTCACCAGCATCTATGGCCACTACTTCACAATCTGTCCGTGCGACCCTCTGTGCTTCCGGCCGCCCCCTGAACGCCACCAGACATAAACGGAACCCTCGCTCCCAGGATTTCGGTCATGCCCGGTCGGCCGGAATCCGGCCACCGAGGCGCCGCGCATCTCACCTCGGCTGCGACCGCGCGCACTCGGACAGGCCGCGGCTGGCCCGTCCCGCCCTCGCCGCGCATTCCGCCGGATTCCCGGCAAGCAGAGCGAGGGCGTCGCCCTACTCACTGTTGGAGCCGACGCCGACGACAAGAGCGATAAGGACGAGGACGGCACTGGCGAGCTTAATGACGTCCTCGGCGGGCCAGCCCTGGTTCAGTGCGAGGACGAGAACTGCGGTGAACGCGGCCGCCCAGGTGCGGCGGGAGGGACGTGACGGGTTCGGGCCTGGCATGCGGGTCTCCCGAGTTCGGTGAATGGGGTGGAGACCACGCTGACGGAGGGTGAGAATGTCCGCCTGGGACTCCCGGTGAACGCCCAGGTAGCGGCGTTGAACCGGGTACAACGAGGGGTTGTCCCAGCAGGCAGATGCACCCCAGGGGGACGGACATGCCGCAACCGGGGCGCCCGTTGAACGAACTCAGGGGCCGGGCCGAGGAAGCGAACGACCTCGCGCGCTGGCTCCGCAGGATCACCGCCGGCATCACGGTGCGCAAGCTCGCGCAGGACTTCAACTACTCGCCCACCACATGGGGCGAGTACCGCAACGGCAGCAAGCTCCCGCCTCTGGAGCTGCTGGAAAAGGTGGTCACGGACCTCGTCCCCGACGAGATGTGCGTCCGGCAACGGACCGAGGGACGCCGTCTCCTCAAGGCCGCTCAGGCGGCGCAGCAGGGGCTGGACATGCGGACGGCGCCGTCCCTGTCGCCGGGTGCAAAGGCGGGGCCGGTGCTGCCGCCGCCCGTGCGGGAGCAGGTCGTAACGACGGAGGCCGGGCAGGAGACAGAGGCGGCCCGGACGGCTGAGATCGTGCGTATGCGGGACGCAAAAGGTGTCCCAAGCGCAACTCCGCCGGGTTCATCCGCAGTGTGGACCGGGTGGTTGGCCCCAAGGGCCTGTCCCGGCTGCTGCGATCGCTGGATGTCGATGCCAAGATCTCGGTGGAGGATCTGGCCCGGAGCGTACTCGGTTCCTCGGAGAACGAGGCGATCACGACGGTCTCGGGCTGGATGAACGGCAAGGTGCTGCCCACTGAACAGCACTTCATGCCGCTGGTCCGGGCTTTGCTCGCCTGGCCGGACGAAGAAGCGGCCCTCCTGCGGGCCCACAAGCGGATCCGGACTGTTCAGGAAACCGGCAGCGCCGCACTGCCGGAATCGGGGCTGCGTGTATGGACCGCGACTCGGCTGAGTGTCTGTCTTGTCATGGCGACTCTGCGGGCGGTCTTCACCGTATGTCTGAAGGCGGACCCCGGCCCCATTACCAACCCGCTGGTCTGGTACGCCCTGGGTGCCGGGGTTCTGTCCTCCATGAGCTGGGTGGAAATGATCTCCTCCTCGCGGCACACCGAGCGGTTGGCCATTGACGCCCTCGGCGGGATCGGTATACCGCTCGCGGTCATCACCGGGCTGCTCCTGCCGCGCTTCCCCGTCATTGAACTCTGGGGTCGGTGGCCGGCCGAACTCGTCGGACTGCTATAGACAGTGGACCACCGCCCAGCGCTCCGCCTGGTACATGAAGGAGGGCTGGAGTGCTCCGGTCTGCACCACGTCCCAGCTCGCCTGTACGGCTCGCTGTGGGGTTTCAGTCTGGTTGGTTGCGCAGACCTCCGCGGGCCCGCGGCTGTTGACGAGGCCGGGTATGTCGGTGCGTACCGAGGCGAGCCAGCCAGGTGCATCGGGGGCTGGGGCGTCTTCCGGCTTGTCCTTGGCGTTGGCCCACCGTTCGCGGAGGTCGTCCGCATCGGCGCCGAGGGCGGCGCAGAGTGCTTCTGCGACCGGCCAGGTGAGCAGGAGCTCGTCAACGTGTCCGTCACCCTCGGCGTATGTCTGTCGCTCGTCCGCGTGGACGAACCCCGGAACGGCCTGGACAGCCGTCGGCGGCCGGCTACGGTAGGTCGTGTAGGGGGAACGGTGAGCCGACTGGTCGTTGGACTTCGTTCCCCCTCTGTGCCCCGCGCCCCTCGAGTGCGGGGCACAGTGCGTTCCGGCGCGCTACGGCGCCGGCGTGTAGTGGACGACGGTCGTCTCGCACGTCTCCGCGTACACCTTCAGGGCGTCGGCTTCGGCCTGGTCGACGGTCAGGCCCCAGCGCAGCTTCGTAGCCGTCCACTCGCCGATGTACCGGCAGTGGGCCTCGGGCAGCGGCGGCATCCACTCCGCCGGGTCGCGATCGGCTTTGGCCCGGTTCGAACGCGCCGTCACCGCGACGAGCGAGGCTGCGGCGTTCTGGTCGTTCGCGTACGCCTCGCGACGCTGGGCCGTCCACGCGCTGGCCCCGGAGTCCCAGCTTTCTGCCAGCGGCACCATGTGGTCGATGTCGAGACTCCCCGGGTCGGTCACCTCCTGGCCGTCGTAGTACGACAGCCACGCTCCACCGGACAGCTTGCAGCCGGCTGCCACCTCCGGCGCCACGGTCGCTTCGTCAAGGAGGACCTCGGCGCGGGTGTTGCAGCCATCGCCGAGGTCGAGGCCGGCGTTCCAGTGCTTGAACTTGTCGCGGGTGTAGCCCGCGCGTGCTTCGTCGGCGACCGGGATCTGCTCGACTGCGTCGGCTACAGCGAGGACCACCGCAGCCGACATTTCAGGTGCCGCGGCGGCGGTGGCCGACGCAGGAAGGGCGAGGGGGAACAGGAGCAGGGAGGACGCGGCAGTGCCGCGCAGCAGGTTCTTGATCACGAGCTCAGAGATAGCGGCCTGGAGGGTCCGGTTGCCTGCAGAAAGTGGCTGTATCAGCCGGACGGGGGAAGGAGGTTCACCGCAGAAACGCTCCGCTGCCGCCTTTTGCCTTGCCGTGCCCTCTGCGTCCGGGCCATGCCACTCGGACCTGCCGGGGCGGCCTGAGTGTCCATCCGCTGTGCCTGCCGGGAGAGGTCTCGCGCGCCAAGGAGAGGGCTGGGGCAGGTCGTCGAGCCGTGGGGCGAATCTGCCGACGCTGACGGGACACAGGAAGGGGCCCGGCGCTCACGGCGCCGGGCCCGATCTCTCCCCCACCGGACGGGTCCCGTGGGGGTGCAGCAGGCCCTCGCGGCAACGCGGCCTGTGCTGTACGTCCTGCTGTCGTGGTTGGAGCCACAGATGACGAGGACTGTCTCCTGGCCGTGTACCCAGGGACAGTTGCAAGAATCAACGCTGTGCTTGGGGTGTTCAACCGCGATTGAGACGCGGATGCGGAATCGGGTGCAGGACAGGTGCTTTGACCTGTGCACATGTCCGTTCGGGCTAACACCATCAGGGGCGTCCAGCATGGGACGCGGTTGCGGAAAACCACCCAGAACATTGGGTGCGGAGGTCTGTGAGGCTCTCGGGGTGCGCGAACATCATGGTGTGCCGCACAAACGGGCGACGGCAACCGCCCCTGCGCGCATGCCTGTTGGAGCCACAGAAACAACGAAGGACTGATTATGCTCCGTCTCCCCTGGCGCCTGAGCGCCCCCTGCACCGACTCCGGCACCCCCTCGATGGGTACGACGAAGGACTTCCTTGTCGTCGTCATCGTCATCGTCATCGCAGCGCTGCTCCTCCTCGCCGGCCTGCCGGGCCTGTCCGTCTTCATCGTGCTCGCGGAGGCCGTGAGCTTCGGCTACCGGCTCGCCCGCCGGCTCCGTACGGTCAAGCTGGTGCCGGCGAGCTGACGGTGGGCCGTCGAGAGAACTGCATCGCGCCCTGCGGCAAGGCTCTCGGTGCTCTGGTCGCGTGGCTCCGCGCAATGCGGCGCCGCGCGGGCGTGAGTTACGAAGAGCTTGCCAGGCGCACCGCCGCAAGGCCGCTGCCGGACGGAACCGTGGCGCGGTGCAGCGCGGACACTCTGGCCCGGGCGGCCGCCGGGCAGCGTGTGCCCAGGCTTCGGACCGTTCTGGCGTACGCCGTCGCCTGCGGTGCGGCTGCCGATCCGAGGGAGGGCGAGCGGCTGTGGAAGCGGGCCCGTTACGAGGAGACGCTTCCGCTGCGTGAGCGGGAGGGGCACGCGCAGCACATCACGTACATCCGGGACTTCGCCGATCTGCGGATCGCGCTGATCGACCTGTACCGGAAGGACGGCTCCCGCCCGTACGAAGAGCTCGAACGGGACAGTGACGGAGTCCTGGCCCATGCGACGGTCAGCCGCGTGATCAACGGCTCGACGGGGCGGCCGACACGGGAGTTCGTCATGGCCTTCGCCAGGACCTGCGGCGTGCGCGGGAAGGCCCTGGAGGACTGGGGACAGGCGTGGGACCGGGCGGAGGCACGCCGGATAGGGCCGCGGCCCAAGGCCCGCAAGCCCGCCGTCCCGGCCAAGACAAGGCTCGTGGCCAGGACGAGGCTCATGGGCAGTTACGCCGTCCACACGACCGTGAGGCCAGCTTCGGATGCCGACGTGTTCACGTACCTCGACCGTGTCCGGCTCCCGGACGGAGAGGAGACGTGGGTCGCGAACAGCTGGAGCACGAAGAGTGCCGGCCTCTACGCAGTGAAACTGGAGAGGGCGGAACGGGAAGCAATGCTCAGCCCGCGGCAGCTCGATGCTGCCCGGAGCCTGGACCGGACAAGATGCCGGGCCGAGTGAACAGGCCGATGGCCCCGCACCATCCGGTGCGGGGCCATCGGGCCGTCGAGGCGGAGGGACTCAGTCGGTCATCCGGGGGCCGGCCGTCGTCGAGGCCGTCGCCGGAGGGACGGCGGAGGCGACCTTCTTCAGCGCTGCAACGTCCGGGAAGACGAACGCGCGGTACTCCGTCCTGATCAGCTGGCGGGCACGCAGGCCACGGAGCGTGTTCTCCACCGTCGCCCGCGACACCATCAGGGCCTGCGCGAGATCGTTCTGGGAAGGGCCGTCCACCTTGTGTCCGTCCCGCGTCGGATAGCCGGTCTTGTCGATGAGCTCGACGAAC
This sequence comes from Streptomyces sp. NPDC058052, assembly GCF_042885515.1. Lineage (NCBI taxonomy): Bacteria > Bacillati > Actinomycetota > Actinomycetes > Kitasatosporales > Streptomycetaceae > Streptomyces > Streptomyces sp. NPDC058052. Next base: position 90,150 of record NZ_JBHVRX010000031.1, read on the forward strand.
AGCTCGCACAGACGCTGCTCAGGGTTGCGCGCGAACATCATGTACACCCGGTCGTTGCTGCGCAGCCGTTCGGCCATGGACGTGCTCACAGCGCGCATCAGCGTGTTGTGCTTCCGGACCAGGCTCCGCATCACAGACAGCGGCACCGCCATGGTGACGGTCGTGGTCACCGCCAGAGCCAGCGGGGGCTTGGAGTCGGTGAAGACCTCGGCATCCCCCAGGCAGTGCCCCTGGTACCGGAACCGCAGTGTCGTGGCCTCGTGGTGGACGAGCTCCTCCGCGGCGATCCCGCTGTTGAGCAGGATGTGCACGGCGTTGCCGTTGCGGACGGTCATGCCGCGGATCTGCTCCCCGCGGTTGTATTGGCGGACCCGGGAGGAGAGGTAGATCTCCTGGCACAGCTCCGTGCTCAGCGACCGGAAGAACGGGTAGTCAGCAAACGCCAACTCGTGGCGTTTGGGGCGTGGCAGTGTCACTGGGCAGCGACCTCGCCGCCGGCCCAGGCCACAGGCGCCGGCGCACCCTCGCGCGTGTGCGGCAGAGGAAGGGGCTGGAAGGCCGCAGGACAGGGCGGAAGCACGCGCATGAGGCAGGCGGGCCTGCTGCCGGACGAAGGCGGCCTGTGGAGCGCTGAGAAGGCCCTCCAGACGGCGGGCCCCACGGGCGGCAGGACGCCAAGGGCCGATACAGCGCTCGGGTCGGTTTTCACGAGCACCCTTTCACCGAGTTAAGTTCTGTTCGAATAATGAGTGGCGGGTACAGCGTTCGAATTTCACGTGCGCTTTACGCCTGACGAGGGCACGCCCGTGTACTCCGAATGGAGAATACTTCAAGGTCCGGACCGTGACACACAGTCTCCCTGCGCTTACGGATTCGATCACCCCCTATAAGCCCTGCGGCAGTTGAATGCCAGCGGGGTCGTCGGGTTGTCCGAATGTCCGTACCCCGAACCTGGCGAGACGACCCGGTCCGCAGCACCGCCAAGGCCGGCACGCCGGGCCCCGGCCGGGCCCGGACAGAGCCTGCACATTTCAGCCGCTGCAGTGTCGGGAATGCACCTCGAACATGGGTGCACTCCCTATTCCTAGGGAAGCCGGGCGCCAGAAACGCGGAAAGTCCGCAAAATCAGGGAATCCTGGATGGTGCGGCATCGTTACATTCATGGAGCTGAGTTGAGCCTTGGCGGGTACAGCGCAGCTTGTCGGGCGACGGCACCGGGGTGACTCCCCGGGCCCGCCCGGCGTATTGCCCGGGCGTCAGGTTCTGGCCATACCGCGGGCGAGCCCTGAAAAGATCTTCAGCGGCACACACGAGGCGGGGAGCCCTCCGCGGTCGCAGGGACCCCCTCGGCTCCTGCATGGCGCCGGCACAGGTGAACCCGCAGGTCACGCCCGGCATCTGTCCTGTGGTCAGCGCCCGTGCCGCACCGGCTCGCCGATGCGGCATCCCCGCCGCCCGTCACCGTCCGGCACAACGGCCACCGCCCTGATTCGCGCCGTGCTCCGCACCGGCCGGCGGCGGCGTGTCTCGAGCGGGCCGACCGGGCCGGGGCCCTCCCCTCACCGAGCAGGCAGGCACCGCCCGAAAACCCCTCACCGCCCACGCCTCCGCGCTGCTGCCGCCCCTGCCCGGCCACACCCCCCGCACCGCCCCCCCGCCCCCCACGACGACCACGCCCGGTCAAACCGGATAGCTGCCCGCTTGCGAGGGGCCTACGGTGGTTCGGGCGCCGAACCTTCGGATCCAAGACGTGAGGGCGCGGCGGGGGCTTCGTTTCGATGGCCGGTGGTGTCATGTGGTCGGTGAGGGGCCGGCCGGTTTGGAGGTGGTCGGCCGGGTGGGTCGCGGCGGGGTCTTGGGAGCGGGCAGCGGGGGCCGGGTTCATCGGCGGTGGGCCGGGGGCGGTTGCACGGGGTGTGCGGGGGTCCGCGGAGGGCGCTGAAGTCCGGCTGCCTCGCAGTGGCTGGCCTTGGAGGCGGTCTGTTTCCGCGTGGTTCCCGCGCCGCTCTCGTTCTTCCAGCTCCTTTGGACGCCATCTCCTTTGGTGGTGAGCACGTAGCCCGGCGATACGGAACGTGACACCCGGACCTGTGTCTCGTGTGAGGGGGGGGTGAGTACGCGTGTCCTGGACTCGTGGAGGCAGTGATGGAAGGTGGCCGGGTTCAGGGGGAGGTGGAATGCGTCTGCGGTCATGATGGCTGCCTTCGTGAGAGGGGCCACCAGCCCGCAGGGGCCAGGTTCGGTCAGGATCGCTGCTGCTTCGACGAGGCGGAGGCATAGGAGGGGCTCGCCGTGCCGGGATCGTCTGGGTGCTGATCTCATGGCATCGTTCCTCCGCCCGCCGTTTCCTTGCCTCCGGTGGCCTCCTTCACCGTTTGCGGAGGTCCTTTCCGCCGCCGGGGCCGGGCGGGCTGTGACCGCGGCGGGTGTCGGGGTCCTCGGCGTCCGCGTGGCCCGCGAGCAGGCTCGCGCGGTGTGGGAGGAGCGGCGCGGCAGACATGAACCGGACCGGCTGGTGACCGTACGTCGCGTC
>NZ_JBHVRX010000032.1:0-92681 GCF_042885515.1 Streptomyces sp. NPDC058052
GCCCGGCCGCCCGGCCCGGCGGGCGCGCCGGCGGCCTTCGGCCACCGGGCTGTGCGCCGACCGGGCGCACGCGGCGCTCAGGGGGCCGGGCGCTGCGGGGCACTCGCCACCCCGGACTCCCGGCCGCTCAGCGCGACGTCCAGCGTCTCCTGGGCCGTGCGCATCGCATCGGCGTACTGAGGCTCGGACATGCGCTCCCAGGCGCGGTCCGGTGCGACGTCCTCGACCCGGCTGACCACCCACCAGATGTTGCCGAACGGATCCCGCACCCGGCCGCCGCGATCCCCCCACGCGCTGTCGGTGACCTCGGTGACGACCCGCGCCCCGTGCCGGACCGCGGCCGCCATGGCGGCGTCCGCGTCGGGGACGTAGATCCGCAGGAGCGACGGCATCGCCGGCCAGTCGGGCCGCCGGTCGAAGGCGAGCACCACCGTGTCGCCGACGCGGATCTCGCCGTGGCCGATGGTGCCGTCCTCGACCGGCACGCGTGCGACCTCCTCGCCGTCGAACGCGGCGGTGATGAAGTCGAGCAGTGCACCGGTGTCGTCGGTGACCACCCACGGCGCGACGCTGGTGTAGCCCTCGGGTGCGGTGTGACGCATGGGTCCCGTCCTCTCCTGTGGCGCTTCGTGACGTGACCACCGTAGAACGCAATGAGGTCAACGTTGGTCCTAGTTCCCGTGCGAGACGAAACTCGTCGGCGTCTCGCTCGCCAGGCGGTCCGGACGCGGCGACGAGTCACCTCCCCGCACAGGGCGGTGGCGACGACGTCTTCGATTCGGCGATGATGAGCCGCAGGGTCCAGTCCGTTGAGGGGAGCTTCGTGGCGGATCTGATGTGGGGGAGTCCGCTGGACGACAGAGACCCTGCGGTGGTGGGTCCCTACACGCTGCTGCGGGTCCTGGGGCAGGGCGGAATGGGCCGTGTCTACCTCGCACGTGGCCTCGCCACGCGGTTGTACGCGGTCAAGGTGATCCGCCCGCACCTCGCGGACGAGGACGGGTTCCGGGCGCGGTTCGTGCGGGAGGCGTCGGCGGCCCGGGCGGTGAGCGGAGCGTTCACCGCGCCGGTGGTCGAGGTGTCCCCACCGGACGCCGAACTGCTCTGGATGGCCGTCGAGTTCGTCGCGGCGCCGTCGCTCGACGTGCTCATCGAGCGAGCCGGGGTGCTGCCACCGGCAGGGGTGTGGTGGGTCGCGGCCGGCATCGCGGAGGCTCTGTTGTCGGTCCATGGCGCCGGGCTGGTGCACCGGGACCTGAAACCGGCGAACGTGCTGGTGACGTCCGGTGGGCCGCGGGTGATCGACTTCGGGATCGCCAAGGCGCTGGACGCGGCGGGCACGGCTTCCACGCACCTGATGGGCACGTCGGGGTTCATCGCCCCGGAGCACATCCGGGGAGCGGCCGAGCCGGCCAGTGACGTGTTCGCGCTGGGTGCCGTGATGGTGTTCGCGGCGACGGGACGCGCGCCGTTCGAAGGGCCGAGCGTGGGCGACGTCCTGGCGCAGACCCTGTACCAGCCGCCGACCCTCGACGGACTGCCGGACGAGCTGGCTGACGTGGTGGGGCGGTGTCTCTCCAAGGAGCCGGAGGCGAGGCCCACCCCGAGCCAGATCCTGGAGGAGTTCAGACACCACCGGGACCGGACCGCCGCCCCCCACGCCGCGTCAAGCTGGCTGCCCGGCACCGTACTTGCCGTGATCGAAGGCTTCGGCAGTCCGGCATCCACAGCCCCGACCGCCCCCCTCCCGCCGCCTGCGACGACCCGTCTCCTGGTAACAGACCTGCACGAACGCGCCCTTGAGGCACAAGCACTGGCCGAGGCGGGTGACGCGGCCGCCGCGCGGGACCTGTACGCCAGTGTGTTCCGCGACCGCCGCCGGGTACTCGGCCCCGACCACCCCGACACCCTGGACGCGCAGGAGCAGCACGCCCGCCGCACGATCGAGGCGGGCGACGCGGCGGCCGCGCGGGAGCTGTTCGCGGATCTGGTGGGTGACCGTACGCGGGCGCTGGGTGCTGACGATCCGGAGACGCTCCGTACGCGGGGCTGGCATGCCTGGTGTTCGGCCGAGGCGGGTGACGCGGCGGCCGCGCGCGATCTGTACGCCGATCTGCTGCGCGACCGCACTCGGGTGCTCGGCCGGGACCACCCCGACACGCTGTTCGTGCAGCGGGAGCATGCTCACTTCACGGGTGAGGCGGGTGACGCGGCGGCGGCAGGGGATCTGTACGCGGGTTTGGCTCGTGCCCGTGCTCGGGTACTCGGAGCCGACGCCCCCGAAACCCTCGACGCCCGGTACTGGCACGCTTTCTGTGCGGGTGAGGCGGGTGACGCCGCAGCCGCCCGGGATCTGTTCGCCGATCTGGTTCGCGACCGTAGGCGAGTGCTCGGCCCGGACCACCCTGACACCCTGGACGCGCAGGAGCAGCACGCCCGCCGCACGATCGAGGCGGGCGACGCGGCGGCCGCGCGTGAGCTGTTCGCGAACCTGGTCGGTGACCGCACGCGGGCTCTTGGCGCTGACGATCCCGAGACGCTCCGTACGCGGGGCTGGCATGCCTGGTGTGCAGGCGACTCGGGTGACGTGGAGGCCGCGCGGGATCTGTTCGCCGATCTGGTCCGCGACCGTACAAGGGTGCTCGGTGCGGACCACCCGGACACCCTGTTCACGCGGCGTGAACATGCCTACTTCACAGGGGCGACGGGTGATCCCTCGGCCGCGCGGGATCTGTTCGCCGATCTGGTTCGTGACCGCAGCCGGGTGCTCGGTCCGGACCACCCCGACACCCTGGACGTGCAGGAGCAGCACGCCCGCCGCACGATCGAGGCGGGTGACGCGGCGGCGGCGCGGGATGCTTACGCCGCTCTGGTGGGTGACCGTACGCGGGTCCTGGGCGCCGACGATCCCGAGACGCTCCGCACGCGGGATTGGCATGCCTGGTGTACCGCTGAGGCGGGTGACGTGCCGGCCGCAAGCGCGTTGTACGCCGATCTGCTGCGGGACCGCACCCGGGTGCTCGGGCCTGACCACCCCGACACCCTGCATACGAAGCACCAGCACACCCACTTCACGGCGGCGGCAGGATGACGAGGCTCGGGCCTGTCCAGGCCGTGCGTCTCGCGATCCAGCAGGATTTCACCGTCTGAGCCGTGGGTCTCGCCGCAGCACGCCGACCCGTCGGGTGCGGGCGCCGGCAACGCCTCGTACGACACGGGTCCAGGTTCGGGAGTGTGCGGCGATGTCGTGGCCCGTGACGGCCCGGGCGTACGCGTGCAAGGCGGTGAGGACCTCCGCGCGGGAGCGGCGGCCCGGGAGGACCTCCATCTGGTAGCCGTCCTCCATGGCGACGAAGCTGGCGGCGAGGAGCCGGGGCGGGTCCTGCAGGGTGACATCGTGCGCCAGCAGGCCGGCCCCGGCGAGGAGGTCCTCGTCGACGTCCTTCGAGCTGGACGCGGTCACCCGGGTACGCGCCTACGGCTCCGCCGGCATCAACCGCCCCTGGACCCAGCTGGCCCGCTACGGCGAGTCGGTGATGCTTCCGATGTACGGCGGCGAAGGCATCCACACGCCTGACTGGTTCAAGGACGAGACCTTCTGACGACTCTCCGAGCGGACCCCCCTCGACCCGACGGCCCGTTCCCGCTGTCAGTGGTGGGGGGCCCAGGGGTCGTCGAGCCATGGGGGTCCGGCCGTTCGGGGTGGAGCGTTTTCCGGATGCGGTGCCGCAAGCCGGGCTCGCGGGGCGAGCCGACCGCGTCCATCCAGGGCAGTGCTTCCCTGGTGTGGACGCGTTCGTCGGTGGCGAGCGCGTCGACGGTGGCGCGCAGGATGCCGGGGATCGGCTCGTCAAGGCGGCAGAGCCGGCCGACGGCGGCGGCGAGCCGGACATCGAGCCCTGGGAGTGCCGGCTCTATTGACCGTCACCGTGCAACGCCACCCTTCGGGAAAGGGTGGCGCCTCCCGCGACCCCGCTCCCCCTTGATCCCCGCGGCCGAGTCTGACTAGGTTTGCCGCCGGCGATCGACGATCAAGCAGGTGGGACGTATGGCGGGTCTTCATGACCTGGTGGAACTGTTCGGCCTGCCATTGGCCCGCGAGGCGTCCCCGGACGACTGGGCAGAGGTCGAGAACTATGTCGGCTCTCCGCTGCCAGGCGACTTCAAGGCATTCCTCGACGCCTACGGCGCCGGCGTGATCTGCGGAGAGCTGGTGGCCTTCCACCCCGTGGGGTCGAGCCCGCTGCTGGATCGGATGCGGAAGATCCACGAGTCGTTCGGGCAGTCCTGGCGACGCGACTCGGACGCGTACCCCTTCCGGTTCCACCCCGCCCCGGGCGGCCTGATCTCCTGGGGATACGACTACTCCGGCGACGAGCACTTCTTCTGGCCGTGCGAACCGGACCCTGCCCGCTGGAAGATCGTCACGAACATCAACGGGGCCGACCCCGTGGTCTTCGACGGCCCGTTCACCGACTTCGTGCTCGACTTCGTCAAGCGCCTTCGAGACGTGGACCCGCACTACGGGGTCGACCCTGAACTCCTGGAGTTCCTTGAGCCGGAAGACCTGAACCAACTGGCGGAGTTCGGCGAGATCGGTCCGGTCGAGCCGACCTTTGAACCGTTCTGAATCCGGCTGGCACCCCCCCCCGACGAAATCACCGCGAGGGATCCACCGGTCGTTCTGATCGGACGTGCGACGTCACGGACCGTGTCTCGACCGTGGCCGGAGCAGTGGCGTTCTTCCTCACGCGGTCCCCTGATCGGCGGGAGGGGGAGAAGCGGGAGTGTGAGTGAGGCCCAGCGCCATGATGTCCCCCTGGCTCACGTGCCACTCCCCTTCGTCCCGCACGCGAGGACGGCCGTGCGTCGTCCCCACGGCTCCGGGCAGGCGACGCCAGGGAAGCCGTGCGGGCTCGCGGACGACCACCAGCTTCGGGTGATCGGTGCGGCACTCCAGCACGGCGTACAGCCACCAGATTTCGCCGCAGCCGGTCATGGCGCTGTGCTGCCGGTCGCGGATCGACACGCTCGTGGGTCCGCCGCGCCCCTTGACCTCGATGAGCCGGGCGAGCGAACCGTCGTGGTTCCGGGAGACCAGATCGCACGTGACCCGCCGGCTGGATGTCCACTGCCGCACCTCGGCGATGAGCCCCGGCGGCCAGCCGCGACCGACATCTGTCACCTGGCGGCCGCCTGGGCCCGCTCGTACTCCACGGCCATGGTCACGGCGATCCGCTCGACCTCGTTGCTGTCCACGCACCAGAGCCTGCCACGTGCGGCCGCACCCCGGCGGCATGGTCGAACACGACCGCACCGGGATCGCCGGGCCGGCGCTGCCGTGATCACACCGGCCCTCGCCATGAACTCGGTTGCGGATGCCGCCGGTCCGGACCGATCCTCTGCGGAGGCGAGGGTCAAGGGGGAGAACGACGTGGGACTGATGCTGTTCCCGGGAGACGAGGACCTCGGCAGTCCCGATGTCGCCTGGTCCTACAGGGACTTCGCCGCGTTCCGGCGACTGCTGGCGGAAGCCGAGGGGTTCACTCTCCACGACATGCGCGGCTTCGGCGGAGAGCGGCCCTGGAGCGACGTCTCGACCTCGCTCGAACCGTTCCTCGATCGGCCCGACGACGGCGGAGGCGAGCTCTCGCCCACCGAGTGCGCCGCGCTCGTGCCGCGCTTGCAGGCGATCGTCGACCAGTGGCAGACCGACGACGACGTCCCCCGGATGCACACCGACGCGGCTCGACAACTGCTCGTCGTCCTCAGGCTCTGCGTCGCGAAGGACGTCGACCTCTGCTTCCTCTGACCCCGACGCGGCGCGATGCTCGCAGGGGGTGACCGCCGATGTCGGCCGGCCGGCGCCTGGCCGGTCTCTCCGCTGCGGCATCCTGGTGCGATGAGTGACGTCGAGGCGATGTGGCAGTCGTGGTCGTCCGGACTGACGCCCGAGAAGCGGGCTGCGGCGGAGTGGCTTCGCACGCGGTTCGAGGCCGTCGGCGCGGCTGACGCACTGGAGCTGGTGCGGTCCGAGATCGATGAGAACCAGCCGCACCTGGCACGGTTCGTGCTGCTCCGTTCCCTGTGGCTGGGCGCGATCGACGGTTGGGCCGACCCGGGAGCGCTGGAGCAGGTGGCGGCAGCCCGGCGCCTGCTCGACGCGGGGGCGGACCGGGACGATCTCGCGCTGCTGGCGCGGGCCGTCGCCTACGAGGCGGTGTTCGCCACGGTGGACGAGCTCGACTGCGGCGCCGACGTGAACGTGTCCGGGGTCCACGTCGGCTGGACGGGCATGGAGACGGGCGAGGACGGACGTCCCACCGGCCGCCCGCTCTCGGGCCTCCACGAAGACCTCCTGACGAGGGACCCGAGCGGACGCGACGGTGCGGACCTCTGGAAGTAGGGCAGCGGGCGGCGTGTTCGGTGAACGGGCCGCGGGCGCGGAACCCCGGGCGGTGGTGGACCGGCTCGCCGTCGGCCGACGCCTGGAGACCGGCCGCCGGCACGCGGGTGGTGACGACGTCCCTCGGCCGCGGATCAGAGCTGGTGCGCGATGCGTCGCGCGAGCTGTTCCAGGAACTCCCGCAGACCGGACGCGACGACCTCGAAGTCGGCCGACCACGAAGCACCTGTGGACCTCCAGACCCGTCCGCTGTCCCCGAGCGCGAACAGATGGCCCCCGCCGTCGCTCGCGAACACCGGTGCGTCCGTCTCGCCGGCGATCGGAGCGGGGCCGTACGTCTGGAAGTGCTCGGCCACCAGGGACGGTGGGTGGATGAAGTAGCCGCTGCCGACATCGGGGAGGGACGCCTCGCCGATCACCCAGTAGAGCGTGGTCAGGTCGGAGGGGATCGGCGTCAGGTCGACGAGCGCGCCCGTCGCCCCGTGGCTGTCGTCGGTCGCGAGCGTCACGGCGTTGCGGCCGGGCGGGAAGCCGTGGGCCGGGAGGAACGTCCGCGTCAGTTCCGCCAGTGCCGCGTCGGTCCGTTCCCACCAGGACCGGAGCCACTCCGCGTCGAGCCGCTCACCCGGCACGTTTCCCCCGCGGGACGACGTCACGGCGCCGCTCACGCCGTGTACTGGCGGCACTCGCCGGTGAAGACGACGGCGAGCTCGGCGGCGAGCAGGGGCCCCACGTAGCGGGTGACGGTCTCTCCCGCGGTGTCTTCGGGCTCGAGGTAGACCTGGAGCGCGAGCCCTTCCATCACGGCGGCGAGGCGTACGGCGGCGGCGTGGGGGTCCAGGTGTTCGTCGACCTCTCCGCACTCCTTGCCGTTGTGGACGGCGCGGGCGATGTCCTCGCGCATCCGGCGGGCGCTCTGGGTGTCGACCTCGGCCAGGGCGGGGGCGTCGAGGGCGCGGCCGGCGAACGCGCGCGCCACGCGGTGCTCGGCGCGGCGGGCCCCGTCCAGGGGGATGTACTCGGTCATCACGTCGGCCATGACCTGCGCGAGGGGCCTTCTGTGGGCGACGCCGTCCCTGATGCGCTCCTCGACCCGGGCCCGGATGCGGGCGGAGACCTCGCGGAAGGTGTGGAGCAGCATCTCGTCCTTGGTGCGGAAGTAGTGCTGCACCAGGCCCACGGACATGCCCGCGGCGGCGGCCGTGCGCGCGACGGTGACGGCGTCGAGACCGTGATCGGAGATCAACGTGCCGACGGCGTCGGCGATCTGACGGCGGCGTTCCTCGTGGTCGGCTGTTCTCGGCACTTGATGACCGTACCAGCGTACGGTTATAACCGTATTGCCATACGGTTATCGCTCGCGCCCCCGGAAGAACGAGGTCATCCTCATGCAGCCCGTCCTGTTACGACGCGCCGCCGCGGCGGCGGCCGCCCTCCTGATGGTCCTGATCCCCTCGTGCGGGACACCGGCGGTGGCGAGAGGGGCGGCGACGGCGCGCGCCGCCGTTCCGGCGGACCGCTTCGCGGAGATGGACGCCCATGTGCGCGAGCGCATGCGGGCCACCCGTACCCCCGGGCTCGCCTACGCCGTCGTCGGCCCCGACGGTCCGATCCATAGCCGGGCCTGGGGCACGGACGGGAACGGCGAGCCGGTCACGGCCTCGACCCCCTTCCTGTGGGGCTCGGTCGCCAAACCGATCGCGGCGAGCGCCGTGATGACGCTCGTGCAGGACGGACGGCTCCGGCTCGACGACCGGGTCGTCGACCGTCTGCCGTCCTTCCGCTTCGGCGGCCCCGGCCACGCCGGCCGGGTCACGGTCCGTCATCTGCTCCAGCAGACGGCGGGCCTCCCGGAGTCGGCGACCTTCGCGGTCACCGACTGCGTCGACGCCGACTGCCCGGACGCGAGGGGCCGGATCGCCGAGCTGGACGGTGTACGTCCGCTGGGGCCGCCCGGCACCACGTACGCCTACACCAGCGCCAACTACCTCGTCCTGGCCGCCCTGGCCGAGGCCGTCACCGGCCGCCCCTTCGCCGAGCACCTCCGGGACGCCGTCCTGCGCCCCGCCGGCATGGACGGGGCGATCGCCGACCGGGCCTCCGCCCGCGAGCGGAACCTTCCTCCCGGGCATCAACTCCTGTGGGGCGTACCGTCCGCGGTCGTCGACGGTGTCGACGACGACGGCGCCGCCTACGGCTACACGGGCGGCGACCTGGACGACCTCGCCGCCTTCGCCTCCCTCCAGCTGCGGTCGGGAAGGACCGCCGAGGGGGCGACCGTGCTGACTCCCGCATCCGTCCGTCTCATGCGGCAGCCGGGCCGGCTCCGGCCGTCCGGCACCGCCACCGGATACGGACTCGGCTGGCGTGTCGGCGGCCTGGAGGCGCCGCTCGACACCGCCGTCTGGCACACGGGCGCCACCCCGGGCTACTCCGCCGTGGTCGTCCTCCTGCCGGACCGGGACCTCGCCCTCGTCCTCCAGCAGAACCTGCACGGCCTCCTCCACGACGCCGCCGTCATGGACGTCGGCTTCGGCGCGGCCCGCATGCTCGCCGGAGGGACCGCGGCCGAGTCCCCCTCCGCTATGCCCTACCACGCGACCGTCTGGGGCCTCACCGTCCTGGCCCTCGTCCTCCTCGCGGAGGTCCTCCACGCGTACCGCCTGCTGCGGCGCGGGGACGGCCGCCGCATCGCCCCCGCCGTCCTGTGGTGTCTCGCCGGTGCCGCTCCCTCGGCCGCCCTGGTGGCGGCTCTCGTCCTCGTCGGCCCCGGGGCGCTGTGGACCTGGACGCCCGACGCGTTCACGGCCCTGTGCGCGGCGGCCGTCGCCGGGGCGGCCGTCGTCGGTCTGCGGCTCGGGGCCGTCCGCGGCGGCGGGTGTGAGGCGCGGCGTCGTGCCGCGGCGGCACGCGGCCCAGGGGGCTGACCGAAGGGGAGCCCCGTGATCTCCGATCGAGGGGCAGGCCCTCGATCGGAGATCACCTTTCCTTTACAGTGGTGTAGAAGGCCGTGCCCCCACCGGCCCGATCCCGCCCGGATCCCCATCCCCAGGACGAGAAGGAGTGAGCGACCCGCAATGGGTGAGCCTCCCAGTACGAGCCGTGCCACCGCCCGCCCCGACGCGCCGAGCCGGGGAGCGGGGGTGGCGCGGTGACCGAGGTCCTGCTCCTCCTGCTCGCGCTCGCCCTCACCCTCGCGTGCGCCGTCTTCGTCGCGGCCGAGTTCTCCCTGACCACCGTGGACCGCGGTGAGCTGGAGCGGGCCGCCGAAGCCGGGGAGCGGGGGGCCGAGAGCGCCCTGCGGGCCGTCCGCCGGCTGACCGTGCAGCTCTCCGGCGCCCAGCTGGGCATCACCGTCACCTCCCTGGTGATCGGCATGCTGGCCGAGCCGTCGCTGGCGGCGCTGCTGCGCGGCCCGTTGGAGGCGATCGGCCTCGGCGCGGCGTCGTCGTCCGTCGCCACCGTCCTCGGGGTGGCCGTCTCCACCGTCGTGCTCATGGTCGTCGGCGAGCTCGTGCCGAAGAACTGGGCGATCTCCCGCCCGCTCGCCGTCGCCAAGGTCGTCGCCGGCCCGCAGCGCGGCTTCACCGCCGCCTTCGGCCCGTTCATCCGGCACCTCAACGGCACCGCGAACCGGTTCGTGCGCCGCCTCGGCCTGGAGCCCGCCGAAGAACTGCACACCGTACGGACCCCCGCCGAACTGGCCTCCCTCGCCCGGCACAGCGCGGCGCAGGGCGCCCTGGAGGCGGACTCGGCCGAGCTGTTCGTCCGGACGCTCCACCTCGGCGAGCTGACCGCGGAGAACGTCATGACACCCCGCGTCGACGTCCGCGCCCTGGAAGCGCGCGCCACCGCCGCCGACGCAGCCGACCTGACCCACGCCACCGGCCTGTCCCGCTTCCCGGTCTACCGGGGGCACCACGACGACGTCATCGGGACCGTCCACATCCGCGACGTCCTCGCCCTGCCGCCGCGGGAGCGGTCCGCCACCCCGGTCACCGCCCTGACCACCCCGCCGCTGCTCGTCCCCGAGACGCTGCCCGCCGACCGGCTCCTGGAACGCCTGCGCGCCCACCGGGGCATGGCCGTCGTGATCGACGAGTACGGCGGCATGGCCGGCGTGGCCACCGTCGAGGACGTCGTCGAGGAGGTCGTCGGCGACGTGCGCGACGAGCACGACCCGGCCGAGGTCCCCGATCTGCTCCCCGCGCCGCCCACCGACGACGGCCGGGCCACCTGGGAGGCGGACGGAGGCGTACGGATCGACCAGCTGGCCCGGATGGGCCTGCGCGCTCCGGAAGGCCCGTACGCGACGATCGCCGGGCTCATCGCCACCCGCCTCGGCCGCATCCCCGCCCAGGGCGACGCGGTCCAGCTCGACGGCTGGCGGCTCGACGTCCTCGACGTCGAGCACCACCGCGCGGACCGCGTCCACCTCACCGAGCCCGCCCGCGCCGCGGAGCCCGAGGGCGCCGGAGCGGCCCGATGACCGCGCTCCAGCTCACCATCGGCTTCCTCACCCTCCTGACGAACGCCTTCTTCGTCGGCGGCGAGTTCTCGCTGATCTCCGTCCGCCGCAGCCAGATCGAACCCCTCGCCGGCGAGGGCGACCGCCGCGCCCGCATGACGCTGTGGGGCCTGGAACACCTCTCCGCGCTCCTCGCCACCGCCCAGCTCGGCATCACCGCGTCCTCGCTGGTGCTCGGCGCCGTGGCCGAACCCGCGATCGCCCACCTCCTGGAGCCGCTCTTCGAGGCGGCCCACGTGCCGCACGGCCTCGTGCACCCGATCGCCTTCGTCATCGCCCTCGCCCTGGCGACGTACGCGCACATGCTGATCGGCGAGATGGTCCCGAAGAACATCGCACTCGCCGCCCCGGTGAGGACCGCGCTGCTCCTCGGACCGCCGCTGGTCGCCCTCACCCGCGCGCTCAAGCCGGTCGTCTTCGGCGTCAACGCCTTCGCCAACGGCCTCCTGCGCCTGTTGAGGGTCGAGCCCAGGGACGAGGTCGCCGCCGTCTACACCGACGACCAGCTCGCCCGCATGGTCCAGGACACCAGCGCCGCCGGCCTGCTCTCGCCCGCCGACGGCGAACGGCTGCGCGACGCCCTGGAACTCGGCACACGACCGGTCGGCGAGATCGCCGTCCCCGCCGCGCGGATGGTCATCGTGGACCACCGGACGACCCCGGCCGAACTGGAGCGGACGGCCGCCCGCGCCGGCTACTCCCGTTTCCCGGTCACCGGCCCCGCCGGCGCCGTCCTCGGCTACCTGCACATCAAGGACACCCTCGGCGTGGCGGACCGCGACAGGCCCTTCCCGCGGACCGCCTTCCACACCGTCACGCGGATACCCACCGACACCCCGCTGGACGACGCCCTCACGGCCCTGCGCGCCGCCGGGAGCCACCTGGCCGCCGTCACCGGCGCGTCCGGCACGGTCCTCGGCTACGTGACGATGGAGGACGTCCTGGAGGAGCTGGTGGGGCCCGCCACCGTGTGAGCACCGGGCCCCTTCCCGGGACGCGCCTTCCCGGGATACGCCTTCCCGGTACGCGCTGTCCCCGGACCGGGGCGTCCACCGAGCCGGTCCTTGCGGCCCGCCCCGGCCCAGCGCAGTCCAGTCCCGTCCGGCCGCACGGCGCGCCGCTCGCGCTCCGTCCGCCGCGTACCCGCCGATACTCGAACCCGTTCACCCCTGACCGACGCCCCACGAAGGAGCACCTGCTTGTCCGCCAGAACGACGCGTCCCGTCCCCTCGAAGGGGTGCGGTCACCGATGAACGCCGCTCTCGGCCTGCTGGCCGTCCTCGTGCTGACCGCCGGCACCGGCTACTTCGTGGCCCAGGAGTTCGCCTATGTCGCCGCCGACCGGATCGCCCTCGCCCGCGAGGCCGAGGCCGGCGACAGACGGGCGGCCCGCGCGCTGAAGGTCCTCGAACGCCTCTCCTTCATGCTCTCCGGCGCCCAGCTCGGCATCACCGTCACCGGCCTCGTCGTCGGCTTCCTCGCCGAGCCGTCCGTCTCCGCCCTGCTGAAGCCCGCGCTGGACGGGACGGGCCTGTCGGACGGGGCGGTGTCGGCGATCTCCGTCGTCCTCGCCTTCGTGGTCGCCACCGTCCTCCAGATGGTCCTGGGCGAACTCGCGCCGAAGAACCTGGCGCTCGCGGTCCCCGAACGGCTCGCCAAGTCCCTGGCGCCCTCCACCCTCCTCTATCTGAAGGTCGTCGGACCGATCGTCCGCGTCTTCGACGGCGCCGCGAACAGGCTGCTCCGCAAGGTCGGCATCGAGCCCGTCGAGGAGCTGCACCACGGCGCCACCCTGGAGGAGCTCAGCCACCTCATCGGCGAGTCCCACGAGCAGGGCCGGCTCCCCGCCGACACCGCCGAACTCCTCGACCACGCGCTGGAGTTCTCCGAGCGGACCCTGGACGAGGTGATGGTCCCGCGCGCCGACGCCGTCTTCGTCCGCAAGGACGCCACGCTCACCGAGGCGGTCGGGCTCATCGCGGAGCACGGCCACTCCAACTACCCCGTCCTCGGCGACCACCCCGACGACATCGCCGGCGTCCTCGGCGTGCGCGACCTCGCCCGCCTGCCCGCCGACCGGTTCTCCACCCTCACCGCGGGGGAGGCCGACCGCGCGCCCCTGCTGCTGCCCGACACGCTGCCGCTGCCCCAGGCGGTGGCGCGGATGCGGGAGGCGGACGACGAGTTCGCCGTCGTCCTGGACGAGCACGGCGGCATCGCGGGCATCGTCACCTACGAGGACATCGCCGAGGAACTCGTCGGCGACATCGCCGACGAGACCGACACCGTCGTCGCGCTCGCCGTCCCGGACGGGGACGGCTGGCGCGTCGACGCGGGCCGCCGGCTCGACGAGATCGAGGACGCCACCGGCATCGCGCTGCCGGGCGACGACGACTACGACACCGTCGCCGGCCTGGTCATCGACCGCCTCGGCCGCTTCCCCACCATCGGCGACGGCCTCACCGTCGACGGCGTCCGCATCGACGTCCTCAGCCTCGACCGCCACGTACCCGGACGCGTCCGCATCGAGCGCGTCCAGCCGACCGTCCCGGCCGAGGAGACCCAGGCATGAGCTTCCCCATGGCCCTCTTCATCACCGTCCTGCTGCTCATCGGCAGCGGCTTCTTCGTCGCCGCCGAGTTCGCCCTCGTCGCCGCCAAGCGCCACCGCATCGAGAAGGCGGTCGCCGACGGGCAGCGCGGCGCGAAGGCCGCCCTCGCCGGCATGCGCGAGCTGTCGCTGATGCTCGCCGGCGCCCAGCTCGGCATCACCCTGTGCACCCTCGGCCTCGGCGCCATCTCCAAGCCGGCCATCTCCCACGAACTCGACCCGCTGCTCGTCGACCTCGGACTGCCCGAAGGGCTCAGCTACGGCATCGCGTTCGCCGTCGCCATGATCGTCGTGGTCTTCCTTCACATGGTCCTCGGCGAGATGGCCCCCAAGTCCTGGGCCATCGCCCACCCCGAGCGCTCCGCCATGCTGCTGACCCCGCCGTTCCGGGCCCTGGTCAAGGCCGTACGCCCGCTGATCTGGCTGCTCAACAAGGTCAGCAACGCACTCGTCCGCATGTGCCGCGTCCAGCCCCGCGACGAACTCGCGGCCGTCCACAACCGCGAGCAGCTCACCCACCTCGTCGAGGAGTCCGCGCGCCTCGGTCTCATCAACAGGACCGACTCCCAGCTCATCACCCGCTCGCTCACCGAGCCCCAGACCCCCGTCGCCGCACTCCAGACCCCGGCCGCCGACATCGTCGCCGTCCCCGCCGACGCCGGCCTCGACGCGCTCCTCGTCCAGGCGTCCGAGGCCGACCGCTCGCGCCTCCTCGTCCGCGACGGAGACGTCGTCCTCGGCTCGGTGCACGCCCGTGACGCCCTCGTCGCCCGCACCCGCGGCCGGGACCTGACCGCGCGCGACCTCGCCCGCCCCGTGCCCGAACTGGCCGGTACGGAGACCGTCGCCGGCGCGATCGAACAGCTCCGCCGGCGCCGGTCCTCCCTCGCTCTCGTCCGCGACGACGAGGGCACGCTCACCGGCCTGGTCAGCCTGGACGACCTCCTGGTCCGGATCATGGGACCGCAGACGGCCTGAGACCCGCCCGGGCGGGGCGTGCATGACCGCCGCGCGCACACTTTCGGACGTTGTTGGCGGAGAACCGCTCACGCGTCCCGCCAGGAGCGCGCGCCCACCTATCCTCTACAAACGTGTAGAGGCGCGGTGGTCGCGCCTCCCGGTCGGTGGGGGTGCGTGATGTCTTCGTGCGCCTTCACGTCCGCCGTGCCCCTCCGGTGTCTCGATCCCGTCCCCGCGCGGGGACGGACGCCGTCGCCCTCCTGTCTTCGCCCGCCCCGCTCGCGAATCCGAGGTGACCTCGCATGACGGACCACACGCCGGACTGGGAAACGGCACTGCTCTCCGGCGGCCCCGCCGACGGAACGCGCGTGCGGGTCCAGGGCAGGCCGGGCCTCGTCCAGGTGACGTACCCCTGTGAGGTGGAGGAGCCCCGGGACGGCATGCGGGCGACGGCCGTCTACGTCTACCGCCGCGACGGGCGCTCGCCCGGACCGCTGCGGTACGGCTACGACCCGGCCGCACCCTGACTGCCCGACCGCACAAGCCAAAGGAAGGAGTGAACACCCGATGGTGTTCAAGCGTCTGCTCGGCTCGCTCGGCGTAGGGGGTCCCTCGGTGGACACCGTGCTCGACCCGGGTGCGGTGGCACCTGGCGGCGCCGTCGCCGGGCAGGTCCGACTCCAGGGCGGCCACGCCGACTTCACGGTCGAGCACATCACCCTGGAGCTCGTCGCCCGGGTCGAGGCCGAACACGACGACGGCGAGGCCGAGGGCGTGATCGCCTTCCACCAGCACGTCGTCGCGGGCGGCTTCCGCCTGGCCGAGGACGAGCACCGCAGCGTGCCGTTCTCCTTCACCCTGCCGTGGGAGACGCCGATCACCGAGCTGTACGGGCAGGGCCTCGGCATCGCCCTCGGCGTACGCACCGAACTCGGCGTCGCCGGAGCCAGGGACAAGGGCGACCTCGACCCGCTCGCCGTCCGCCCCCTGCCCGCTCAGGAGGCGATCCTGGGGGCGCTGGGCCGGCTCGGCTTCGCCTTCAGGTCCGCCGACCTGGAACTCGGCCGCATCGGCGGCACGGCCCAGCAACTGCCGTTCTACCAGGAGATCGAACTGGCTCCGGCGCCCCAGTACGCCCACCAGTTCGACGAGATCGAGGTGACGTTCCTCGCCGGCGCCGCCGGGCTGGACGTCGTCCTGGAGGCCGACAAGCGGGGCGGTCTCCTCTCCGGGGGGCACGACGCGCTGACCCGCTACTCGGTCGCTCACCACGACGTCGAGCACACGGACTGGTACGCCGAGGTCGACGGCTGGATCCGCGCCCTCGTCGAGCACCGCGCCGCCGGACACGGTTCGTACGGCCACGGCGGCCACCACTCCGGCCCGGGTGCGGGGGCGGCCGTCGCCGTCGGTGCCGCGGGTCTGGCCGTCGGGGTCGTCGGCGGCATGGTGGCCGCCGAAGTCGTCGACGAGGTGGGCGACTTCTTCGAAGGGGACGAGGAGGACGGCGAGGAGTGAGCGCGGCTCGATGAGGCGTTCCGGAGGAAGGGGGGCTGTGCCGCGCCTTCGCCGGAACGGTCGAGCCGGTTGGGTGCCCCCGCCCCGCTCGAATCCGGGTCACGCGCACCTGATAACTTCTACAGTGTTGTAGAAGACAGGTCCGTCCGGGCCACCGCTCCATCCGCCCCGGACGGACCTCCAGATTTCTGAGGGAGTTCGCGATGGCCCTGTGGGACCGCATCAAGGAGTCGGCGTCGACGATGCAGACGCAGCTGGTGGCGAAGAAGAACGACCTCACGTCCGGCGCGTTCCGCGACGCCTCCATGGCGATGTGCGCCCTCGTGGCCGCCGCCGACGGCACGATCGACGCGTCGGAACGCCGGCGGGTCGCCCAGCTGATCGCCACCAACGAGGTCCTGCGGAACTTCGACGCGAGCGACCTCCAGCGCCGCTTCGACGCCAACCTGGACAAGCTGACCACCGACTTCGACTTCGGCAAGGTCAGCGTCCTCCAGGAGATCGCCAAGGCGAAGAAGAAGCCGGCCGAGGCCCGCGCCGTGATCCAGATCGGCATCGTCATCGGCGGCGCCGACGGCGACTTCGACAAGACCGAGCAGGCCGTCGTGCGCGAGGCGTGCTTCACCCTCGGCCTCCCGCCGCACGAGTTCGACCTGTAGTCGGCGCCGGAGTCGCCGTCGTACGCCACAAGGAACGGGAACAGGTATGGAAATCTCGGGCATCATCAGCGCGATCGTCATCGGCGTCGTCATCGGCACCCTCGGGCGGCTCGTCCTGCCCGGCCGGCAGCGGATCGGCGTGCTGTGGACCATCGCCGTCGGCATCGCCGCGGCCCTCGTCGGGACCGCCCTCGCGGCGGGCCTGGGGGTCGCGGACACCCAGGGGATCGACTGGATCGAGTGGATCATCCAGATCGGCCTCGCGGCAGCGGGCGTGGCCGCGCTGGAGCGGTTCAAGGCGCGGGCCTGAGACCGAGCGCACGGAGCCCTCCGCAGGTGCAGGGGGGGCGCCTCCCGAGGGGACGGAGGTCGCTCTCCCGAAGGGGCGGGCGCATCGAGCGACGGCTGTGAGCGGTCGCCTCAGTTCCGGGGGAGCAGGGGGCCCAGCGGTCCGAGGTCGAGGTTGAGGTCCTCCAGGGCGTAGCCGTGCTCGGCGCAGAGGTCGGCCAGGGCGTCGTGGAGGGCCATCAGGGTCGCCCCCAGCTCTTCCTCCTCCTCGTCGGTGAGGTCGCCGGCGTCCACGCGGCGGAGCGCCTGGCGCTCGATGAGCTGCCGCAGGAGTTCGACGAGCGTCAGGACGAGCTTGAGGAGGTCCTCCCCGACCGACTCCGGATCGGTGACGAAGCGGTGCGCGGGCGCGGTGCTGCGCGCGGAGGCCGCCGGGGGCGCTCGGACCAGCCGGAACGCCCGGGCCAGCGCGTCGTCCGGGGGCCGGGGGCCGGGAGTGCCGTCGCCGGTCACGTCGGCCGCCCTCCGGAGCCCCGGTCGGCCGTCTCCTCGCCGACCGAGACGATGAGGGCCCGCAGCGAGATGCGGACGAGGTCGATGCCGGCGACGGACAGGACCAGGTCGCCGGCGAGCACCACCCCGCCGCTGAGCAGGCGGTCCAGCAGGTCCACCAGGGCGACCTGCCGCTCCGGCAGCCGGTCGTCGTACCTGCCGTCGTACGCGCCGCCGTCCCGCCCGTCGTCGTGGCGAACCTGGCCGCGGCCCTCGTACCGGTCCTCGTGACGCCCTGCGTACCGGTCGTCGTACGGGGAGTCGTCGGGGGCGCCGTGCGGATGCGGGCTCATGGCCGCCCCCTCGCGGCGGGTGGTCCGGAAGCGGCGGATCCGTCGTCGGGGTCCGGGTCCGGGGCGGGCGGCATGGCGAAGGAGTAGGGCGCCCAGGGACCCGTGACGTCCACGCGCAGGGTGGGGAACCGGTCGGCGACCTGGGAGACGGCCGCCCGGAAGGCGTCGACCCGCTCGTCCGCGACCAGGTAGGAGTCGTTCAGCACGTTCTCGTACGGACCGCTCAGGGGCGAGCGCTGGGGAGCGTGGCGGACGTGCTCCGAGGCGTGGAGGGCGGCCGCCTCCGCGAGGGCGGACGCCGCGTGACGCGCTTGTGCGTGCACGGTTTCCCGGGCCCGCCGCTGGGCCCGGCGCCGGTGCAGGTAGGCCCTGCCGGGCCCGGGCGGGTCTCCCTCGGCGGAGCCGGCCGAGGCGGCGGTCCCGGCGTCCGGGTCGGCGGGGGCGGGCTCGTCCGCACCGGTCGCGGCGGGCGGGACGGAGAGCTTCACGCCGTACTCGGCGTGGGCGCGGAGCGCGGTCAGGCGCCGCGCGAAGGTGTTCTGGCGCTCGGCGAGCGCCCGTCCGGCCCGGTCGCCGTCCTCGTAGACGGTCGCCATCCGCAGGGGCAGGACGGTGCCGACGGCGGCGACGGCCCCGACGACGTCGTGGTGGGCGCGGGCGACCCGTTCCAGCCACGCGAGGTCCTCGAAATGCCGGGTGAGAGCCGCCTCGTCGAAGTCGACGCGCGGAACGGCGCTGACGACGAGGGCCGGTCGGCCGGACTCTCCCGAGCCGTCCGCCGGACCCGTCCCGCCGCCCGCCGCCCCACCGCCGGACGCTCCCGGGCCGGCCCCCGGGCTGCCCTCCTGCACGCCGCCGCCGGAGTCGGACAGCAGCTCCACCGGCGCTCCGCCGACGCCCCGCAGCGCGGCGAGGCGGTCCCGCAGCGGCGCCGTCGCCACGGTGACCGCGTAGACGTAGACGACGTGCTCTCCGGGGCTCGTCACCGCTCCTCCTCACGACGACGGGACGCGCCGGTCCGCCGGGTGTCCTCGCCGAAGACCTCGCGGGGGGCCTCCCGGCCGGTGACGCGGTCGCGCCGCAGCTCGTCCAGTTCGGCCCGAAGGCGGCGGTTCTCCTGTTCCAGGGCGCTCCCCGCGTGGCGGGAGGACAGGGACGGGTCGTGCTCCCACCAGTCGATGCCCATCTCCTTGGCCTTGTCCACGGACGCGACGAGGATGCGGAGCCGGATGGTCAGCAGCTCGATGTCGAGCAGGTTGATGCGGATGTCGCCGGCGATCACGATGCCCTTGTCGAGGACCCGCTCAAGGATGTCGGCGAGGCTGGACGGTTCTCCCGAGGCGTACGGCACGGGGCCGGCGCGCGAGGGGAAGGAGCCGATACGGCCGGGCAGGGGTTCGGACACGGCGGGCCTCGTTTCGTCGTTCAGGACGTGCGGTGCCGGTGACGCGCCAGCTCCTCCAGCCGGGCGAGGAGCGCGGCCTCCTGCCGCTCGAACGTCTCGCTGTCGATCTCTCCGGTGCGCAGCGCCTCGTTCAGGTCGGCGAGCGCCTGCCGGACGGGGGCGGGGTCGTAGTACTCGCGTTCCGCCTGTTCGAGGGCCTGTCGCGCGACCCAGACCGCGCCCCGCACCGGTTCCAGCGGAAAGGTCAGCAGCCGGCTCAGCAGCCCCATGATCTCCTCCTCTCCCGGGTGCCGGGCCTCAGCCGACGAAGCTGTAGGGCGGCAGCGGACCGGAGAAACGCAGGGCGGCGCCGTCGCCGAGTTCCCGGTCGAGCTTCTCCCGGGCCTCCAGCAGGGCGTCCGCGCGGTCGTCCGGCACCAGCAGGGACAGATTGAGGAAGTCGCGGCCCGTCGGTTCCTGGGCGACGCGATCACGGGCGTACGGCTCCAGGGCGCGGGTCAGCGCGTCGGCGGCGGCCTGCTGCCACGCCTGCACCTGGCGGGTCACGAGCTCGCCGAGGGCCAGCGGCAGCCGGGGGTCGGGATCGCCCGCGCGGATCCGCGCGTCGAGGTCCCGTACCCCGGGCACCTCGTCCAGGGCGCGGCGCAGCAGGGGCTCCTCGTCGTCCTGGGTGGCCCGTATGTGGAACTCGGCGCAGTCCTTCAGACGGTCCAGCGCGTCGAGATACGCGTCGGCACCGGCCTCCAGCGCCTCGCGCACCGTCTCCTCGTCGTCGGCCACGTGCCCGAAACGCAGGGGCAGCACGGCTCCGGCGGCCATGAGACGCTCCTGCACCGCCTGGTGCGCGAGGAGGTCCCGGCGCGCGGGCCGGATCTCCTCCGAGACGTCGCTGACCACCGCGGCGACCGGCCCGGCGGTGACCGCGCGGGGAGCGGACGCGTCCGATCCGACGCCGTCCAGACCGTCGAGTCGGTGAGGAGGGGACGCGGCGGTGATCGCGTACACGTAGAGGGTCATGGGGGGTCACTCCCTCTCCCTGCGGGCCGAGCGGCGGGCGGCGGGGCGGCGTCGCCGGGGTGCGGGCTCGGGCTCGGGCTCCTCCTCCGGCTCCTCTTCCTCTTCTTCCTCGGAATCCGCGTCCTCGGGCTCCTCCTCGTCCTCCTCGTCGTCGCGGGAGCCGCCGCCCAGGGAATCGGTCAGCGCGTCGACCGCGCCGCCCAGGATCCCCTTCGACTTGCCCCGTGCGCCCCCCTCGGTCATGCCCTCGACGACCTCGGGCAGTTGGGCGGGGGCCTTGCGGCCGGACTCCAGGTCGAGCCGGTTGACCGCCTCGGCGAAGCGCAGATACGTGTCGACGCTCGCGACCACGATGCGGGCGTCGATCTTGAGGATCTCGATGCCGACCAGGGAGACGCGCACGAACACGTCGATCACCATGCCCCGGTCGAGAATGAGCTCCAGGACGTCGTAGAGGTTGCCGCTGCCGGGCCCTCCTGCTCCCTGATGGGCGACACCGCTGCCGCTCTGCGGCATCATCGTCATGACGCCTCCTCTCTCCTGCCTCCGTCGTTCAGTTCGGGCGGTCGGTGGTGCCGCGGCTGTAGCGGCGGACGCGCTCGAAGGAGAGCAGCTCTCCCCGTGCGTCCAGGACGACCTTGTAGCTGCCCATCACGCTCGTGGTCTCCGGAATGCGCGGGAGTTCCACAACCTCGACCCGTGCTTCCCATCCGTCCTCGGTCGGCTTGAGCGAGGAGACGGAGTCGGGATCCCTGCCGAGGAGCAGTGCCAGCTGCCCGGCGGCGGAGCGCATCGCTTCCGCGGCGCCCATGCGCCGCCGCGAGCGAGCGGATTCGGCGGCCATCAGCCACCTCCTTCGGGGAGACGGCCTCACTTGAAGCGGCGAGTGTCCCGTCAGGCGACTTCTATGCACGTCTCGGCGCTTCGTCGGGCTCCTCTGCCCTTCGCCGCCCCGTCTCGCTTCGCTCATTTCGGCGGGTTCTCCGGGTGCTTCTCCGTGCTTCTCCGCGCTTCTGTGTGCGTAACTCCGACGCCCTGGGCAGTCGCGGGGAAAAGCCTTCGGTGAAGGGACCGGTCATGCAAGACTCGACCAAGATCGCACTCGCCGCGGCCGTGGCGGGCGGCTATGTGCTCGGCCGGGCCAAGAAGGGACGCCTGGCCTTCTCGGCCGCGACCTATCTGGCCGGCCGTCGCGTCGGACTCGACCCCGGACAGCTGTTGCGGGAAGGAGTCTCCCGGCTCAAGGAGATGCCGCAGTTCGCCGATCTGGGCGACCAGCTGCGCGGTGAGGCGCTCGACGCCGGCCGGCAGGCCCTGAGCGCCGCCGCCGACCGCAAGCTCGCTGACCTCGCCGACGTCCTCCACCACCGGACCCTCGAACTGACCCGCCCGCGCGCGCCTCAGGACGCGGACGGCGAGGAGGACGAGGAGGACGAGGAGGAGCGGTACGAGGACGAGGACGAGCCGTACGAGGACGAGGAGCAGCCGTACGAGGACGAGGAAGAGGAGGAGGCGGCGGACGAGGAGTACGAGGACGAGTACCCGGAGGACGAGGCACGGGGTGAGGCCGAGGACGAGGAGGAGGAAGAGCCGGAGGAAGAGCCGGAGGAGGAGGCCGAGGAGGAGGCCGAGGAGGAGCCCGAGGAGGCCGAGGAGGAGCCCGAGCGGCAGCCGGCCCCGCGCCGGACCCGCCGCAGGAC
Organism: Streptomyces sp. NPDC058052; assembly: GCF_042885515.1. Lineage (NCBI taxonomy): Bacteria > Bacillati > Actinomycetota > Actinomycetes > Kitasatosporales > Streptomycetaceae > Streptomyces > Streptomyces sp. NPDC058052. The sequence continues at coordinate 21,937 of NZ_JBHVRX010000032.1, forward strand.
CGCCGCGACAGGGCCGGACGACACCGATGAGCCCGCCGCGAAGAAGTCCGCGGCGAAGCGCGCCCCGGCCAAGAAGGCCCCCGCCAGGAAGGCTCCGGCGAAGAAGGCTCCGGCCAAGCGGGCCTCGGCCGAGAAGGCCCCGGCCAAGAAGGCTCCGGCCAAGAAGGCCCCTGCCAAGCGGGCCCCGGCCAAGAAGGCTCCGGCCAAGCAGACCTCCGCCGAGAAGGCCCCGGCCAAGAAGGCTCCGGCGAAGACGTCCGCGGCGCGGAAGCCTCCCGCCAAGAAGGCCGCCGAGAAGCCCGCGGCCAAGAAGACGGCGAGTCGCAGGAGCACGGCCGGACAGGCGTCCGGGACCAGTTCGAGCAGGTCCTCCAAGGCCGGGTCGACGAGGCCCGCCGCCAAGAAGGCGAGCACCTCGGACTCGGCTCGCAGGCCGGCCGCGAAGAAGTCCGCTCCGGCCCGCAAGACGGCCGCCAAGAAGGCCACGTCGCCGCGCAAGCCGGCGGCCAGGAAGAGTACGGCCCGCAAGACGTCGCCGCGGAGGTAAGTCATGGCCACCTCAGAACACACCCGCTCGGGCACCAGGGGCCGCGACGGCTCCGGTTCCGGCAAGGAGTCAGGGCTCGACCAGCTGCTGAGCGAGTTCTCCCGCTTCGCCTCGGCCCAGGCCGATCAGCTGGCCGAGAAGGCGGGCGACAAGCTCAACGGCCTCACGGACCAGCTCAACGAGGTCGCCGACAACGGCGGAGACCTCGCCGGTTTCGGCAGCCGCGTCCTCGGCGGCGACTCGCCGCTGAAGGCCGCCGCGGGCCAGGCGCTGGGGAAGGTGAAGGACAAGGTCACCGACGTCGCCTCGAAGGCGCTGGGCAAGGGCGGGGGCCGCAAGAGCGGGGGAGGCAAGGTCGTCAACATCGTGGAGTGGCTCGACGTGGGCCTGCCCCTGCGGACCACGTACGACCACTGGACGCAGTACGAGGAGTTCAGCGGCTTCGCGAAGGGCGTGCGCGACGTCTCGCGCGCCGACGACACGACGACCGACTGGAAGCTGAAGGTCGGCCCGTCCTCCCGCAGCTGGAAGGCGACGGTCCAGGAACAGATCCCGGACGAGCGGATCGTATGGACCTCCGAAGGCGCCAAGGGCACCTCACGCGGCTGCGTCAGCTTCCACGAGCTCGCCCCCTCGCTGACCAGGATCGTCGTGGTCGTCGAGTACCACCCCGCCGGACTCTTCGAGAAGACCGGCAACCTGTGGCGGGCCCAGGGCCGCAGGCTGCGCCTGGACCTGAAGCACTTCCTCCGCCACGTGGCCCTGAGCACCGACGAGCCCGAGGGCTGGCGAGGGGAGATCCGGGACGGAGAGGTCGTACGCAGCCACGAGGAGGCGCTCGACGCCGAAGCCGAGGAAGAGGAGGGCGAGGAGGACGGCGAGGGGGACGGAGAGCAGAGCGAGACCGGGGACGGCTACGAGGACGAGTACGCCGACGAGGACGAACCCGAGGGCGAGGGAGAGGGCGGGGACGAGGACGAGTATGTCGACGAGGACGAAGGCGGATACGAAGAGGCCGAGGGGGACGAGGAGCAGGAGGAGGAGGAAGACGCCGAGGAGGAACCCGCCCGCGCACGCCGCAGGCGCTGAGACCCGCGACGAAGCGCCGTCCCGACACCTGACACCCGACACCCGACACCCGACGGCGAGCACCGCGCGCGCCGGGTGCCGGGCGCCTGGCTGGTACGTGGGGGTGCCGGCGCGTGGAGGGCCCGGGCGCGGACGAGAGCGAGGACCGGCCCGATGGAGCGAGGGTGATGCCCGGCCCGACGGAGCGAGGTCCGGCCCGACGGGTGGGAACCCGCCGGGCCGGACTTCGGAAGGGCGGCTCAGTGCCTGAGGGTGTCCTTGGCCTTCTCGCCTGTCTGCTTGGCCTGTGCGGCCACCTGCTCGGCCTTGCCCTTCATCTCCAGGGATTCGTTGCCCACGGCCTTGCCCGTGGTCTCCTTGGCTTTGCCCTTCGCGGCCTTGGCCATGTTCTTGGCCTTCTTGCCACCGGCCATGTCCTTCACCTCGGAACGTTCATCAGTGGTGCGATGGTGCTCTCCGATAACGGCGAGTACCCCGAATCCGCCCGGTCACGCGCGATGCCGGACCCAGCGGGGCGTCACTGCGCGGAATCCCGTACGAACCGCATGCCGCATCAGCGTCTTCGCGCTCCACACGGTCGCCCGGGCGCCCCACAGGGCCATGCGGGCCCCGGCACGGTGGGTCACGGCGGCCGGTGTCCAGCGGTGCAGCGCCCGGCGACGCCGACGGCGCCGCAGACGCTGCCCGAGGGCGGTCTTCACGGGTCTCGCCGCCCGGTGAGCAGGTCCAGGGGGACGCGTGCCCGACGCTTCACGGGGACCCCTTTCCACGGGGCCGGAAGACGTGGCTCAGTGCCTGAGGGTGTCTTCGGCCTTCTCGCCGCCGGCCGATGGCCTTCACCTCGAAACGCCGGCCGGCGATGTGGTGCTTTCCCGAACACCGCGAGTACCCCGAATCCGTCCGGCCACGCACGCGGCCGGACACGCATCCGGCGCCTCTGACGGACATGCCGGCAGGGCACGCCCGGCCCGGTGCCACACCGGCGCGCCTCGCTCCCTCGCCCCGGACGGCACCTGGCCGGCTGGAGCGGGCGGCCACCGGAATTCCGCGCACGGCCAGGGCGGACCACCGGCACCTGTTTCCCAGGGGCCGGGACCGGTGGACAAGATCTTTCCGGCGGCTCTATCCTCGCTGCTTCGTCCCCGGAATGATCAGGCAGGGACCCATCCGGGCCTCTTCTGGCTCCCATCCGTCGGACGGGTTCGCGGGACCTGCGTCCCTCTCATCGCGCGTTCTCATCGGAGTCCCCATGCTCGTTCGTCCCGCCGTGTCCGGACTCGCCGCGATGGCGCTGTGTGCCGCCGCGCTCCTCACCGGTTGTTCCGGTGGTGCCCCCGCCGAAGCCGTCGGTACGGAGGAGGAGGGCTACTACCGGTGCCTCGAAGCGAACGGCCTCGTCCTGGAGAAGCGTGACGACGGCCAGCTCCGCGTGGACAAGGACGCGAACGAACTCGCGGCCATGACGGAAGCCGAGGCGAAGTGCCGGGACAAGCTCCCCACCGGCGCTCCCCGGTCGACCGCGACGGTTCCGGCCGCCTTTCTGGCCAAGTCCCAGAAGCTGAGCGCCTGCGTGCGCGAGAACGGCTACCCCGAGTACCCGGACCCCGACCCCGCGACGGGGGAAGCGAATCTGACGAACGAGCAGAAGGCGCAGTACCACACGCCCGAATTCCAGGCCGCCTGGGCGAAGTGCGCCGGGGCCGAGGGCGCCACAGGCGACGTCGTCGGCGGCTGAGCCGTCCCTGCTGCCGTCACGACCTGTCGGGTGGTGCCCGTCAGACCCTCGATCGGAACGTCGAGATCGAGGTGGGGGACACGTGGTCCGCGACCCGGACGGCGTCGTGAGCCTGTTCCTGACGGACCTCGCCCGGGACGCGGCCATGGTCGTCCGCGAGGGCGGAGTCACAGGATTCGACACGGTCACCCTGATGGGGTCCGGCGAACCGCCACCACGGCGCCCCCCCCGGCTTGTCGGGGAGCCGTAGCCGTACGCGGTCCATGGCGCCCTGCGCGAGGCATCGGGCCGCGGCCACCGCCCAGCCGCCGCGATCGGCACGGGCTCGTCCGCGGAGCCACCCGACGTCACGAACCCAGCCCCTTCAAGGGTGTCGAGAGCGCCTCGTCGGCTCCGTCCTCGATATACCGGTGGCCACAAGGACCGGGTACAGCACAGGGAGAACCGTCGTGGCGCTTCAGCGGATGGACAACGTCGGCATCGTCGTCGAGGACCTCGACGCGGCCGTCGCCTTCTTCACCGAACTGGGCATGGAGGTCGAGGCCAGGGCACCGATCGAGGGGCTCTTCGCTGATCAGGCCGTCGGACTCGACGGAGTCCGCAGCGACATCGCGATGATGCGGACCCCGGACGGCCACGGCAAGCTGGAACTCGCGCGGTACCACCACCCCGTGGCGATTCCCTCCGTGCCGCACGACCCGCCGCCCCACACGCTCGGCCTGCACAGGGTCATGTTCGCCGTCGACGACATCGACGACACGATCGCCCGGCTGCGCACCCACGGCGCCGAACTCCTCGGCGAGGTGGCCCGGTACGAGGACGTCTACCGCCTCTGCTACCTCCGCGGCCCCTCGGGCATCATCGTCGCCCTGGCCGAACAGCTCGGCTGACGGACCGACTGCCACTCGCCCCGCCAGGCGTTCCGGTCATCGCGCGTCTTCACCTCCCCCGCGCGGAACCCTGGCGTCACCACGCCCCCTGACGGCCCGTCCGGCGGGCCCCGCGAGGTGTGCGTGTTCGGGGGAGGGGCTCTGGGGGAGGCGTGAACGGCGTGGAGGCGATGCGGAGAGGTCTTTAAGAAACCTTGTTGAATAAAGCAGTTGTCATGATCAGGTCTTGATTTGCGGCTGCCAATCCGCACAGGGTTCTCTCGAACGTTTGACGCCCCACACGTCAACACGAGGAGAGACCCTTTTCATGGCAACTCACAAGCGATCCCGCGCACTTCGCAACACGGTCATCGCCGCAGGCGTGGCGGGTTCCGCAGCCGCGGCCCTGCTCGCGGCCAACCTCGCCGGCGCGGCCGCGCCGGCCGAGGGGACCGTCCACGGACTCGGCGCGGCCGGCGCCGTGGACGGCAGCTTCGTCGTCATCCTCGACGCATCCGCGAACAAGGAAGCCCTGGCGAAGAAGTACGGCGGCACGCTCGACCGCGCCTACGGCTCGGAGGTCAACGGCTTCTCCGCGTCCGGTCTGACCGTCCAGGAGGCCAAGCGCCTCGCCGCCGACCCCGCCGTCGGAACGGTCGTGCAGAACAAGCGCTTCACCATCAACGAGACGCAGGAGAAGCCCCCGTCCTGGGGCCTGGACCGGATCGACCAGGCCGAGGCCGCCGGGGACGAGAAGTACACCTACCCGGACGGCGGGGGTGAGGGGGTGACCGCGTACGTGATCGACACCGGGGTCCGCGTCTCGCACCAGGACTTCGGCGGCCGGGCGTCGCACGGGTTCGACGCCATCGACAACGACGACTCGGCCGACGACGGCAACGGCCACGGCACACACGTCGCCGGCACCGTCGCCGGCACCGCGCACGGAGTCGCGAAGAAGGCCAAGATCGTGGCCGTGCGGGTCCTGGACGACAACGGCTCCGGCACCACCGAGCAGGTCGTCGCGGGCATCGACTGGGTGACGAAGAACCACTCCGGTCCCTCCGTCGCCAACATGAGCCTCGGCGGCGGCGCCGACGAGGCGCTCGACGCGGCGGTCCAGCGCGCCATCGCCGCCGGCATCACCTTCTCGGTCGCCGCCGGCAACGAGTCCTCGGACGCGGGCCAGGGCTCGCCCTCCCGGGTCCCCGAGGCCCTCACGGTCGCCTCCAGCACCAGCGCCGACGAGCAGTCGGACTTCTCGAACTTCGGTGCGACGGTGGACCTCTACGCCCCCGGCTCGGAGATCACCTCGGCCTGGAACGACAGCGACACCGGAGTCAAGACGATCTCCGGCACGTCCATGGCCGCGCCCCACGTCGCGGGCGCCGCGGCCCTCTACCTGGCGGCGAACCCGACGGCCACCCCGACCGACACGGCCGCCGCGCTCACCGGAGCGGCCACGGCGGACGCCATCAAGAACCCTTCCGCCAACACCCCCAACAAGCTCCTGAAGATCACCCCCTGACCCGAACTCACCCCGCATGCGGCGGCCCCCTGGAGCGGAAGTCCTCCAGGGGGTCGCCCCCGTGCGCGTCCGTGCCGGAGACCTTGCGCCGCGTCGGGCGAGTGGGTACACAAGACAAGTGACTGATCGGTAGTTCAGTAGCGGCTGATTCCGGGTGGACATGCCGCGGCAGTCCAGGCATCTGTCGCGATACATGGGTGAATCCCTCGGGAAGGCCACTACCCTTCCCCGCATGACAATCATGGGCATGTCAAGTCAACGCGGTCCGGGCGCAGCCCGGCAGAGGCCCCAACGGCTCTCCGTCGTCCTCCTGCTGCTCCTGCTCAGCCTTCTGGTGACACCGTCCCCGGCGAGTGCCGCGCCGCCGCCCGCGTCCGACCGCGCCGCGACGGCCGCCGCGGCGGCCGGGCCCGGGAACAGCATCGCCGTGGCCCAGGCGCGGGCGCGCTGGGGTGACCGGCGGCTCGACGAGGTCTCCTTCCTCGCCACGCACAACGCCTTCACCAACTACGAGGACTCCCGCTGGACCTCGGTGGCCCAGTCCGAGTCCCTGCGCCACCAGCTCGACAACGGCGTACGCGGCCTGAGCCTGGACACCCACTGGTACGAGCGAAGCCAGTGGCTGTGCGTCATCAGCTTCGGCAGCGACTGCTACCCGAGCGACGTCCACCTCTGCCACGGCGAGTGCAAGACCTTCGCCGGGGTCACCTACGCGCTGCCCCGGCAGTCCTTCCAGAGCAGCATGCAGACCGTGGTGGACTTCCTCGCCGCGAACCCCCAGGAAGTGGTGTCCGTCTTCCTGGAGGACTACGTCAGCGCGCAGCAGCTGGGGAACGCGCTCGGCCGCGTACGCGGTCTCGACCAGGTGCTCTTCCGTCCCGACGCGTGGAACGTGCGCCAGCAGGGCTGGCCGAGGATGACCGACCTCGTCGGCGCCGGGAAGCGCCTGCTGATCTTCAGCGACGAGGGCGACCGGGAGCACCTGGGCGTCATGTACGACAGGGCCTGGACCGTCAGCAACTACTGGAGCCTCGGCGACCTCGGCGACGACGTCTCCTGCGTCACCCGCTGGGCCGACGTGCCGCTGGACCGCCAGGAGCCCGGCTTCCGGCGGCTCTTCACCATGAGCCACCACCGGAACGTCCCCACCGCCATCAACGCCGCCCTCGACAACGGTGCGAAGCTGCGGGACCGCGTCGACCAGAAGTGCCGGCCGGCGGCCGGCGGCCGCGATCCGAACTTCGTGGCGGTGGACTTCCACCGTGTGTCCGACGGCAGCGGCCACACCCCGGCCTCGATCGTGGCGGAGCTGAACGCCCGGAACTGACGGCCGCCGGCCCCCTCGGGGCCGGCCCGCACCGGCGCACGCCACGCAGTCGACCTCGCTCCCGCTCTCACCGGCCCGGCCACGGGCACCCTCGCCGGTCCGCGGCGCGATGCCCGTGGCCGGGACCGGAACCGGGGCGGCAGGCCCCCGCGCGTCAGCTCAGGCGGATGTGGTCGACCGCCCAGTACCAGTTGTTCCCGGCGTCGTACATGCGGAAGCGGAGGGTCACCGTGCGCGCGCCCGCCGGGACCGTGAGGTCCTTGCCGACGGCCGTGTTCTCGGCGTCCGGTGAGCCGGGGCCGTACTGGAGCACGAGCTGCTCCGCGCCGGTGTCGAACACGGCGCGGACCTCGGCCTTCTGGTTGCCCTCCTGCCGGTAGTGGGAGTCGAGGTCCACCCGGAGGGTCGTGCGTCCGGCCGGGATCGGGACCGCGGGGGAGACCAGGGTCGAGTCGAAGCGGCCCTTGCTCGCGGGCGCGCCCGTGTCGTCCCAGTCGTCCGGGTCGGCGACGGCGACGATGCCGAGGCCCCGGGTGAAGTTCGGCCGGTTCTGGGCGCCGGCCGACCAGGCGCGCCGGGTGTGGAAGGTCCAGCCCTGGAACATGGGCGTGCCCTGCGGCATCGCGGGCGCGTTGACGACCGACCAGCCGTCCGGTGCCGTCGCCGTCCAGCCCAGCACCTGGCCGCGCTTGACCAGCTTCCCGGCGAGGGACTGGAAGTCCTCGGCGAGCAGATGCCCGCTCATGGAGGGGGCGATCCGGGCCTGGATCTCGCCGTCGGCGAGGCGCAGGCCGTCCGACGCGCGGCCGCGGGCGACCGCGAGCAGCCGGGCGGAGCCGTACGCGGGGGCGTCGGCGGGCGCCGTTACGTCCCAGCCGACGGCATACGAGGAGCCGGGGGCCAGCGTGCGGGGCGGCGTGTCCGCGGCGGGCTTCGCCGTCCATCCGGACGGCACGGTGAGTGCGACGGTGACGTCGCGGAGTTCGACCGGACCGCGGTTGGTCACGGTGGCGGTGAACCGGGCCGTGGTCCCGCCGGCGACGACCGGCTCGTCACCGGCGGCCGTGGTCATCTCGGTGGTGAGCGCGTCGGCGAGGCCCATCGCCGGGTCGGTGACGCCACGGGTACGGGCCCCGCTCCAGCCACTCTCCTGGCCTCCGTGGCCGCCCTTGCCGTGGCCGGGGTGCCGGTCCTGGTGACGGTCGGCGAAGCGGCCGGCGAAGCGGCGCAGGAACCGCGGGTCGTCGGCGGCGCTCACCGCGACGTCGTACCAGCGCTCGGCCGGCACCCGCAGCTTCACGGTGCGCTCGTCGCGCGCGCCGACCCGGACCTCGCGGACCCCGCCGCCGTACGCCACGTCGCCGACGAGCACGGTACGGGAGCGCCGTCCGCGGTTCTCGATCTCGATCTCCACGTACGCGCGGTCGCCGTCGGACTCCTCCTTGAGACGGGCCTCCAGGGCGTCGCCGGTGTGGCCGCGCAGGACCCACAGTGAGCCGTTGGGGCCGTGGATCCGCAGGTCGTAGCCGTCACCCTGGAGCTTGCGGGCTCCGCCGAGCCGCTCGCCCGCGCCGACGGTGTAGAAGTCGGGAGCGCTGCCGGGCTCCGCGTACACCTGGAAGACGGCGGCCTGGCGGCCCTGGTTGCGCAGGTCGAGTCCGACCTCGCCGTCGCGGACCGTGGAGCGCAGCGACAGGGCGTACGGGACGGGGCGGGCGGGCCGGGTGCCGCGCTGCTGGCGCGGGAAGAACTGCGGCGAGGGGACGGCGATCGACGGCTTCCCGGCGGCCGCGTCGCCCTTCGCGACGTTGCCGCTGGTGTCGGGCAGCTCGGGCCAGACGACGTCCTCGCCGGAGAAGTCGAAGACGGACGTCAGGTCGCCGCAGACGGAGCGGCGCCAGGGGCTGATGTTGGGCTCGCGCACGCCGAAGCGACGCTCCAGGAAGCGGATGACGGAGGTGTGGTCGAGGACGGTGGAGTCGACGACGCCGCCGCGGGTCCACGGGGACACGACGAGCATCGGCACCCGCAGGCCGAGGCCCATGGCGTGCGGCCCCGAGACCAGGGTCTCCCCGGCGGGCAGGGTGTCCGACCAGGAGAGGGCACCGTCGGCGGCGCGGACCCGGTAGCGGCCGTCCTGGGAGACGACCCTCATCGCGACGGAACCGTCGGCCCGCTTCACCCGGACGACGACCTCGCCGTCCACGGACATGGTGGCCCTGCCCCGGTCGGCGGAGAGCGGCGGCACGGGCGGCATGCAGTGGTCGAAGAAGCCGCCGTGCTCGTCGTAGTTGAGGATGAAGACGGTCTTGGCCCAGACCTCGGGATGGTCCGCGAGCGCCTCGATCAGCCGCGCGGTGAGGTGCTCGCCGAACGGCGGCGGCCAGCTGGCGTGCTCGGAGAGCGCCTCCGGGGCGACGATCCACGACACCTGCGGCAGGCGGTCGGCGGCCACGTCGGCGCGGAACGCCTCGACGAGCGCGTCGCCCATCTTGTGGCCGTCGCCCTGGTCGACCGCGGCGCCGACCATCGCCATGCCCCGGTCGTGGAGCGGCTCGCCGGGCTCGGCCTGCTGGAACGGCCGGAACCAGGCGAGGGCGTTGTCGTCGTAGTTGTCCCGGGCCTGGTACGTCTTCCAGCTGATCCCGGCGCTCTGGAGCCGCTCGGCGTACGTCGTCCAGGTGTAACCACCTGGTATGTAGCTGTTGTTGTAGACGACGGTGTCGCTGACCGTGCCCCCGCTCGTGCCGGTCATGAAGTGGTCGCGGTTGGTGTTCGTGTTGCACTGGACCGACGCGTGGTACTGGTCGCAGACCGTGAAGGTGCTGGCGAGCGCGTTGTAGAACGGCATGTCGGCGGGCTCGTAGAAGCCGTGCCCGAGCCAGCCGCTGCCGCGCCCGGTCACGTAGCCGTCGGCCCGCCCGTCGTTCCAGAGCGGGAAGGAGTCGACGAAGCCGAAGGCGGGGGCGCCGTTCCGGTAGGCGTTGGTGTGGGCCGCGTTCATCGCGAACGGGACGAGGTGCCCCTCGGGGCGCGAGGGGTCGGGCTGATGGAAGACCGACCTGCCGTTCACCCCGCGGACGGCGGCGCGGTCCCCGAGGCCGCGGACGCCGGGCAGAGTTCCGAAGTAATGGTCGAAGGAACGGTTCTCCTGCATCAGGACGACGACATGCTCGATGTCCTCCAGCCGGCCGGGACGGGCAGGCGCGGCAAGGGCCTCGCGCACGCTGAACGGCAGCGAGGCGAGCACGGCGGCACCGGCGGCACCGCCGAGCAGCGCGCGACGGGAGACATCGGGGGAGGGAGACATGACGGGGGACTCCTTGGATCTTTCGCATCGGGACCTCTTTGGTCCAGACCCGTTACGTATAGGAGATCGTGAAGTCGGGCCCCTGGGCTGCCGGTGAACGGAAGACGAACACCACCGCCCGGTCGGTACACTCCGCCGGCCCCCGGAAGCCAGGACTCCCGCACGTGCCTTGGCCGTCGGACGCGTCGCTACCCGGCGGAGTCCTCCTCGCCCGCGCCCGTCCCACCCGTGCCGGGGGCCCTGGGCACGAGCCGTGGCGGAAGGGCGAAGCGGACGGTCGCGTGTGCCGCCACGCGGCGGTCCGCGCCGTCCGACTCGCAACGGACCCGCAGCGCGTAGCCCTGACGGCCGACCACGTCCTGGGGAACGGGTCCGTCGGGGCCGAAGACCCATACGACGTGACCTTCGCGGGCCGCGAGACTCTCCGCCGCTCTGCGCCAGCCGCGGTACTCCATCGGACGGAGCTCGAAACGAAGGTGCTGCCGCGTGGCCCGGAGCCAGAAATCGACCGCGTCTCCCGGGCCACGGCCCAGGCTGCGCAGCTCCGACCGCGCGGCATGCCCCTGACCGGACAGCCACGCACTCACGTGCCGCTTGATGAACAGATGGTCGGCGCTGTCCGTGCCGTCGGCCGGTCGATGGCACGGCGCGCCGGTGCCGTCCCGATCCGGATAGTGCGAGAAGTGACAGACCTTCGTCTCGTACCGCTTCGTCATCAGCCGCTCGCCGCAGCCGCCGAGCAGCTCTCCGCACCAGAAGTCGTCCGTGCCGTACCGACTGCGGAACTCGTCCAGGTTGTGGGGTTCCTCGGGCAGGACGACCGGGCGGTCCGCCTTCCGGCCGCCGATCACGGCGGTCCGGATGAGCCGGTGATCTCTCGCGGACACATCGTTCCTTCCCCCACACCGATGGACGTTCGGGCCGGAGCGCCGGGCCGGCGCGAGGCGGTTCAGCGCCTCGCCGCCGACGCCCGCCGCGGATCGAGCGCCGCGGCGCACGTCCGGCACCGGCCGCTTCGGCGACTGCTCAGCGCATTATCCCTTCGCCCACCGCGCCGTCGTGAGGCGGTGGCCCAGCCACCGCCCCGCCCCGCCGCGGGCGGTGTCACGTCGTCGCCAGGAACTGCGTCGCCGCCAGCTCCCCGTACAGGGCGTCGCCCTCCACCAGCTCCGCGTGCGTTCCCACCGCGCGGACCCGGCCCGCCTCCATGACGACGATCCGGTCCGCGAGGGTCACCGTCGACAGCCGGTGCGCCACGACGAGCACCGTCGTCTCCCGGGCCACCTCCGCCACCACGTCCCGCAGGGCCAGCTCGTTCACCGCGTCCAGCTGCGACGTCGCCTCGTCGAGCAGCAGCAGGCGCGGCCTGCGGAGCAGCGCCCGCGCGATGGCGACCCGCTGCCGCTCGCCGCCCGACAGCTTGGAGCCGCGGTGACCGACCATGGTGTCCAGGCCGTCCGGCAGCCGCTCCACGAGCGCGTCGAGCCGGGCCCGTACGAGCACCCGGCGGATCTCCTCCTCACCCGCGTCCGGCGCGGCGAAGGTGAGGTTCTCGCGCAGGGTGCCGGACAGGACGGGCGCGTCCTGCTCCACGTAGCCGATCGACGCCCGCAGCTCGGCCAGCGGCCACTCCCTCACGTCCCGGCCGTCGACCAGGACCCGGCCGCCGGCCGGCTCGTAGAAGCGCTCGATCAGCCCGAACAACGTCGTCTTTCCGGCACCCGACGGTCCCACGAAAGCCGTCATGCCCCGCCCGGGAACCTCGAAGGACACGCCCCGGTGCACGGCCGGGAGGTCGTCGCGGTACCGGAAGGCGACGTCCTCGAAGACCACGGACGCCGGCCCGCCGCCCTCCGCCGGGGCCGCCGGCCCGCCGGTGGGCGTCTCGACCCGCAGCTCCTCGGTCTCCAGCGCCTCCGCCTCCAGGATCCGCGACACCGCCGCCGAACCCACCTGGAACTGCGTCGCCGCCTCCACCAGCTTGGAGATCGGCTCGATCAGATAGAAGAGGAAGAGCAGGAAGGCGATCAGGGACGAGACCGTCGTCGCCCCGGACGCGACCCGCGCGCCGCCGATGCCGAGGACGGCCAGGAACGACACCTGTACGGCGAGCCCGATCGAGGAACCGGCGAGCGACTGCCACTTGGCCGACTTCACGCCGTGCCGCCAGGCGTCCCGGGCCGCCTCGTCCACGACAGCCGTCTCGCGCTCCTCCGCGCCCGACGCCTTGATCGTCCGGAAGGCGCCGAAAGCGCGCTCCAGGACGGTGGAGATCCGGCCGACCGCCTCCTGCGAGCGCCGGGTCGCCGCCGCGATCCGCGGCATCAGCACGGCGACGGCCCCGCCGATCAGCACGATCACGCCGACCGTGACCCCCAGCAGCACGGGGTCCATGAAGCCCATGAGGACCAGCGTCGCCACGAACGAGAGTCCGCCGGTCGCCGCCGACACGACGGACTGCGTGGTGACCGCCCGGAGCAGGGTGGTGTCGGAGGTGATCCGCGACATCAGATCGCCCGGCTGGGTCTTCTCGACCTCCGGCAGCCGCAACCGCAGCAGCCTCCCGATCAGCGAACGCCGGGCCGCGAGCACCACGGACTCGGCGGTCCGCTCCAGGATGTACGACCCGAGCGCGTCGACGGCCGTCCCGAACACGACCAGCGCCGTCAGGACCAGCAGGATCGAGGCGATCGGCTCGTCGTGGCCGAGCCGGTCCACCAGCGCCTTCGCCGCCAGCGGCTGAGCGAGCCCACTGGCCGCCCCGATCAGCGCGAGCACCGCCCCGACCGCGACGGCGGCCCGATGCGGCCGGAAATGAGTGTAGAGAGCCCGCCAGACCTGACGGGCGGGTACGCCGGAGGCGGCAGGGGTTTCGAGAGCGACGGTCACACAGGTGAGGACGCGGGAACGGCGCGCCCACCTGACATTCGGACCACGAAAGGTGCGGGTCCGGCTTCCCCGCCTCCGTTCGGTACGCCGCCGTCCCGGACGGCGCGGGGCACGTGCGCCTGCCGGGGGCGAGGTCAGTCCGTGACGCGGACCGCGCGCGCCGGGCGTATGGCGGCGGCACGGCGAGCCGGACCCCAGGTGGCCAGGAGCGATGCCGCGAAGGTGGCCGTCGCGAGGACGCCGATCCCCGTCCATTCGATGGGGAAGCCTCCTTCGAGGCCCTCGAACGCGGCGCTGTTCTGGTACATCAGCCACGTCGTCAGGACGCCCAGCAGGGAGCCGAGCACGATTCCCTCCACCGCGACGAATGCGCTCTCCCAGAGGAAGGACCGCTGGACGGTGCGGGCCTGGAAGCCGAGGGCGCGCAGGATGCCGATGGTGCGCCGGCGTTCGCGTACCGCGCGGACCATGACGACGCCGAGCCCTGTGATGCCCACGCCCAGCCCCAGAGCGAGGAAGCCCTGCATGAGGCGGAAGAAGGCCGTGCTGGATTCGAACTGTTGACGGATCTCCGACTCGATGGGCGTGGCGACCAGACTGGAGGAGAGCCGCTCGCCCTGGAGCCGGGTCGCGAGGGTGTCGGGGGAGGTGCCGGGGGTGGTTCGCACCAGTGCGGACGCGTTCTGAGCCTGGGCGCCGAAGAGCTCGCGCGCCGCGCGCTCGTTCATCACCACGGGGTACGTGGTCGAACTGGCTCCGGTGCCGGGGTAGAAGACCATGCCGTTGCTCAGGACGCCGGCGATGACCTTCTGCTCGGCCCGCCCGGTCCGAGGGTCGGTGACGACGAGTGTGTCGCCGGGGTCGTAGTAGTCGCCGGCCGGGCCGCCCGTGCTGCCGAAGAACCCGTCGAGGACGACGTAGCGCGGGTCGTCCGCGAGCGCCTGCCAGACCGCGGGGTCGTCCGCGAGTCCGGGCAGCCGCTCGCGGAAGGTGATGCCGGTGATCGCGTCGTCCGGCACCCCGACGGCTGCCACGTCCAGCGGCCGCGGGCCGCGGTGCCCGGGGTCGGTGGCCCGGCCGGAGGCGTTGAGCAAGGGGGTGACGGCGGAGATGCCGTACGCCGGAGGGCTGTTCCGGAGCTCGTCGACCAGGTGGTCGCCGGCGACCTGGGGGTTGTAGTCGAGCCGCAGGGAGTATCCGGCCGTGGCGTCGGAGACGACTCCGTCGACGCCCGCGCGCAGGATGCCGGAGATCTCCGTGAGGAGGACGAGGACGAACACGATCAGCGTGTACATCACGAGCGTCGCCCCCGTCCGGAACCGTTTCGCCAGCGGATGGGCGACCGCGAGACGTGCCGCCAGTCCCGACTCCGAAGGGCGTCGCAGGAACCGCCGCACGGGACGGAGCAGGGTCTTCTGGTTGTCGCTGACGAGGATCACGGCGGAGAAGGCGGCGAGGGCGCCCTGGATGACGTAGACCGACATGGAGGGCGTGTCGAAGATCCGGGGGCGTACGACGGGAGCCAGGAGGGTCCAGGCCAGAACCGTCCCCGCGATCAGGGTGGTGACGGTGTGTCGCGGCAGGGCGAGCAGGAGCGCGGGGGCGGCGAAGACGAGGGCGAGCGCCGGCATGAGGTAGGTCGCGTCCGGCTGACTGCGCGCCAGGGCCGGGAAGGCCGCGGCCGCGCACAGGACGGCCAGGACGCTGGAGAGGACCAGCCGCCCGCGGCGCGGGCGCCGGCCGGGGGCGGCGGGGAGGTCGCGGAGAGCGGCGATGATGTTGAACCTGCTGATGCGCGCGCTCGTCGCCAGGATCGCGGCGAAAGCGATGAGCAGCCCGATGGCGAGTCCGTTGAGAACGCTCGTGGGCGTGACGTCGAAGGCGATGCGGATGCTGCTTCCGCCGACCGACCAGCCCTGGAAGATCTCCGCGGCCACCACGGCGACGCCCCAGCCCACGGCGATCCCGATGCCGACGCCCGGCGGGGCCGACATCAGGGCGTACGCCGCCCCTTCCAGGGTGAAGGACCCGACGAGCCGCGAGCGTTTCATGCCGATCGCCCGCACCATGCCCATCTGGCTCTTCCGTTCCTCGCCGAGCATCACGAAGATGTTCACCAGGAGCAGGGCGCCCGCGATGATGCTGAAGCTGCCGATCATCAGGAACAGTGCGCCGAGTGAGTCCCCGGCCTGCCGGGCGTCCCGCAGCACCGTCTGCTTCGGCGTGTCGATCGTGGCCTGCCCGGCCAGCGGGCCCAAGGCGTCCCGGATGTCCGCCGTGACCCGCGGGGTCAGCGCGTCCCCGCCCTCCACCCCTCCCCGGTTCGACAAGAAGGTGACCGACCGGGGCTCCGCCCCCGCGGCCCGGGCCGCGGCGTCCAGGGTCCCCGGAGCCAGGAACGCGTTGTGGTTCAGCCGCCCCCCGAGGCCCACACCGGAGAGGCCCCGCTCCGGCACCACCCGCTCCACCCGGTAGGTCCCGGACGTTCCGAACAGGTACAGCGTGATCGGATCTCCGGCTCGTGCGCCGAGCGACCGGGCCAGCGGCTCGTTGAGCACGACCTCTCCGGGCCCGGGGGCCCGTCCGCCGAGACCGGAGTCGCCTCCCGCGGCGCCGAAGCGCGACGCGTCGGCGAAGTCCATCTGCCAGGCGAGGACGCGCGGTTCGGCGACGGGACGGCCGCCGTCGGAGCCGAGCGCGGACGCCTGCGCGACCCGGGCGTTCAGCACGCCGTCCACGTCGGGATCACCGGCCAGGGCCGCCAGCCGTTCGTCCACGGCGCGGCCGGCCGCGCCGGGCGGTGCGACGACGCGCTCGTCCACCGGGCCCAGGGTCCGGTACGCCTCCTGCCGGACGGAGAAGTTCAGGGTGTCACCCACGACCAGGGCCCCGATGACGATGGCCGTGCCGAGCATCGACCCGCCGATCACCAGCGCGGCCTCGGTACGCCGCCGGGCGACCTGCCGGAAGGCCAGCCGGCGCGACACCGGCTGCCGGACGGCGATCAGCACCAGGGCCGCGAGGGCGAGCGCCGATGCGACGACCAGGGGCAGGAGGAGGTTCGGATACATGATCAGCCCCGCGTGACTTCGCGGTACGCGGACCGGCGTACGTCGTCGACCAGCCTGCCGTCACGCATCCGGATGAGCCGCGGCACGCGCGCCCCGATGGCGCTGTCATGAGTGACGAGGACGATCGTCTGGCCCTCGTCCCGGTTCAGCTCGCACAACAGGTCCATCACCTGGCCGGCCATCGCGCTGTCGAGGTTGCCGGTCGGCTCGTCCGCCCACACGATGGCCGGTCGGCCGACCAGGGCCCGTGCGATGGTCACCCGCTGCTGCTCACCGCCGGACAGTTCGCTGGGCCGGTGCTCGACCCGGTGGCCCAGACCGACCCGTCCGAGCGTGGCCAGCGCCCGCTGCCGCGCCTCGCGCGGCCGGGTGCCGACGAGCAGCAGGGGGAGTTCCACGTTCTCCACCGCGGAGAAGACGGGAATGAGGTTGAACGACTGGAAGACGAAGCCCATGGCGCGGGCCCGGTGCTCCGTGCGCGCGGCGTCCGACATGGCGAAGAGGTCGTGGCCCTCGATCTCGATCCGGCCGCCGTCGATGTCGTCGAGACCGGACAGACAGTTCAGCAAGGTCGTCTTGCCGGAGCCGGAAGGGCCCATGACCCCCACGAGCTCCCCGTGGCGCACGACGAGATCCAGGTCGTCCAGGGCGGTCACCGCCACCGAGCCCGTCCGGTAGATCTTGCGGACTCCCCTGGCGACCAGAAGAGGCTGGTCGCTGTTCATGCCTTCCATGAGAAACCCCGGAACCGAGCCACCACGACGGCCGTCCGGGACCGCGTGAGGGGCCGACCGGCCCCCGAGGGATCGGGTCTTCAGGGGGCGAGCCTGCGGGGCACGGCCTCCTGGTACCGGTCGCGGCGGTGTTCCCGCGGTCGGAGGACCGGTGGCCGGCACGGCCCGGAGACCGGTCGTCCTCTTCCGTGCCCGCTCGGCCCTCACGGGGGACCGACCGGCCCTGTGCGCGGGGCGCGGACCGGGGCACGGTGAGGGAGAGGAGGCCGGAGCGGTCGCGGACTCGTCGTGCCGGGACCGGTCCGACCGTCGGGAGTGTGAGTGGCCATGATGTTCTGGTACGGCGACGGCATGAACGGATGGGGCTGGTTCGCCATGTCGGCAGGGATGATCCTCTTCTGGGGCCTTCTGATCACCGCCGTCGTGTTGATCTTCCGCACGCTGGACCGATCCACTGAACGCCCCGTGCGTCGGGGTGGTACCAAGGAGTCCGAGCGGATCCTCGGCGAGCGGCTGGCCCGCGGCGAGATCGACGAGGAGGAGTACCGAAGGCGGCTGAGCGCTCTGCGGAGCGGGGAGTCGTAGGCCAGGGTGTGGGAGGCGCCAGGATGCGGGAAGCCACGGCGCCGGCATGCGCCGGCAGAGGGGGCTCCGTCCCGTCGGCACCGACTCGCTCGAACTGCCGGTCGGAGTGACGACTTTGCTCGACCGCGCGCGTCGCGGGCGCCGGACCCCTGCCGCGCGGACGGACGGCTGAACCCCCGCCGGTCCGGCGCACTGGCCCCGCGGTCAGTCGTGGGGCACGACGGCGACCGGCACACGGCTGTGGTGCAGGACGGCCTGGGCGACGCTGCCGAGGTGCGCGCCCAGGGCCGAGCGGCGCGTCCGCCGTCCCACGACGACGAGGCCGGTTCCGTCGGTCATGCGCACCAGCTCATGTCCTGCCGATCCGAGCACGACGCTCGCCGTGACCTTCACGTCGGGGTACTTGGCATGCCAAGGGGCAAGGAGGTCCTTCAGCGAGCGCTCGAACTCAGGGGCCACGGCCGGCCGGACATCCGGCACCATGGCCGGCCCGAGCGTCGCGTAGAAGGGGAGCCGCAGGACGTGGACGGCGTTCACGCCGGTACGCCGCCGGGCGGCCTCCTCGAAGGCGAACCCCACCACGGCGTCGCCGGACGCTTCCCGCACGTCGACTCCCACCGTGACCGGGCCGACCGGGCCGGCTTCACCGACCGAACCGCGTACGAGGACGACAGGGGAGCCGGCGTTGCCGGCCACGGCGAGACCGACCGAGCCGACCACATGGCCCGCGCCGCCGATCAGCGCGCGCGAACCGAGGACGACCAGATCAGCCGTCCCGGCCGCAGCGACGAGCGCCGCCACGGCGCCCGACGACTCCACCCGGGTGGTCACCCTGATGCCGGGACCGCGTCCGCGCAGCTCGTCCGCGGTCCGAGCGAGCATGTCCCGCGCCCAAGCCGCCTCGGACTCCTGTGCCTTGAGCAGGGCGGCCGGCCCCGGCCACACCTCCCGCGCGTACACCAGGAGGACCCCATCACCGCGAAGCCGTGCCTCGGACGCCGCCCAGTGCGCCGCGGCGTGCGCCTCCTCCGTACCGTCGACACCGACCACGATGTCCTGCGTCATGACCGTCCACCTCCTGGTGGATCGTCCTCGTACCTGAGCCCTGTGAGGGAGACGGACGACCCCGCCGGCCGCCGGCACCTCCACGCTCCTCCTTCGGCGGGCGGACTGCCCCGCGGATCCCACCCTGCTGAGCCGACGCCGCCACCAGGAGTGCCGAACGGGGCCCTTCCGGGACCAATGGCCCCTATGGGCCGTCAACGGTGCGCACGCAAGGTGGAAGGAAGGCGGCCCGGCCGCGGGGACACCTTCCCGAAGCCGCCGTGCCGGGAGGAGGAAGCCATGAACCGCACCGGAGAACGGCACAGCACCGAGGGGTCGCGTGCCGGCCTGTGGGCACGGGTCGGCGACCGGCTGATCGTCGGCGGTGCCACCGTCGGGGACGAGGGACGCGACGGCGAGATCGTGGCACTGCACCACGAGGACGGGACTCCGCCCTTCGGCGTCCGCTGGTCGGACACGGGACGAGTCACCCTCGTCTTCCCCGGTCCGGACGCGCGTGTCCAGCATTTCTCCCGATCCGGCCGGGCTGCGGCTCCACAGAGGTGACGGCCGCCGAGGCGTCCGCGACATCGGCACCGTTCGGGCCGGCAGGAGACGGACCTTCAGCCCCTGCCCCCGGGCGGGCGGGGCACGGACGGACCGATCGGTCCTGTCGCTGTCTTCTCCAGGGGGCGAGCGCGACAACAGACCCTCACGCGGCCGAAAGGCGGTGGGCAGCATGGAATCCCCTCTGGTAGTCGGCATCGACGGTTCCGATCCCGGTCTGACGGCCCTGGACTGGGCCGTCGACGAGGCCGTACGGCAGGGGCGTCCCCTGCGGATCGTGTACGCCTCGCTGTGGGAGCGGTACGAGGGGGCCGTGCCGCCCTGGGCCACCGACCGGCCATGGGGCCAGGTCCTCGCCGACAACGTCATCGGCCAGGCCGCGGAACGCGCCCGGCGACGGGCGGTCGGGCTTTCCTTCACCACCCACGTCGCCGCCGAGGACGCCCCCGGCGCCCTGCTCAGGGAAGGGCGGGGAGCGTGGGGCGTCGTCGTCGGCGCACGGGGGCGCAGCGAACTCGGCGACCTCCTGCTGGGGTCGGTCGGTCTCGTCGTGGCCGCCCGGGCGTCGTGTCCCGTCGTCGTCGTCCGGGGGGACCGGCAGGCCCTGGAAGCGCGCCATGAGCGGATCCTCCTCGGGGTCGGCGACCAGGACGCCGACGGCCCGTCCGTCGCGTTCGCCTTCCGCGAGGCGGAGCTCCGCGACGCGGAACTGGACGCGGTGCGCACCTGGCGCCGGCCCCTCCTCGACACGCTCGACCACCCGCTCCCGCGCGGGGAGGCCGGGGCGTACCTCGCGGAGGAGGCGTCCGGGACCCTGGACAAGGCCCTCGCCGCCCATTCCCGGGCGCACCCGGGGGTCCGGGTGCGCCGGAGCTGCGTCGAGGGGGCCGCGCACCGGGTGCTGACCGAGCGCTCCGCCGCCGCCGACCTCCTCGTCCTGGGTGCCCGCCGGCGGGACGGAATCGTCGGCCTCCAACTGGGCAGGGTCGCCCACAGGGCGCTGCACCACGCCCTGTGTCCGGTCGCCGTCGTGCCACAGCCGCCACCCGCAGCCGCGGAAGGGGATGAATGACGTACACGACAGCCGCGGAAGGGGGTGAATGACCTACACGACCGGCGCCCTGAGCCACCGGAGCGACCTCGGCCGCCGCGTCATGATGCGGCGGCCGGCAGCTCGTCCCGTCCCGCGAGCGAGGAGGACCGCGACGCGTCACGGGACGGCGGATCCCCGTCCCTGGTGGGCCTGGAGAGCCTGCCGTGCCGGGGGCGTGAACCAGCGGGGGCGGTGGGCACTCACGGGCTCAGCCCAGTGGGACGACCGCCACCGGCGCAGGGCTGTGGTGGACGACCGCGTGCGCCACGTGACCGATGTGCGGACCGACCGGCAGCCGACGGGCGCGGCGTCCCACGACGGCCAGTTCCGCCTCCCGCGACGCCTCGGCCATGTGATGAGCGGCCGGACCCGTGACCGCCTCGGCCGTGACGTCGGCACCCGGATACCGCGCGCGCCACGGCGACAGCAGCTTTTCGAGACCCACGCGCACGCCGGCCCCCATCTCCTCATTGATTCCCGGGTCCACGACGGCCGCGTAGCCGTAGGAGGCGGGCACCGTCCAGGTGCTGAGGAACCGAAGCGGAGCGTGCCGCCGGGCCGCCTCCGCGAAGGCGAAGGCCAGCAGCGGCTCGCACGGGTGACGCAGGTCGACACCCACCAGGATCCCGTGGGCGGAGGCCGCCGGGTCCGGGCGCTCCGCGCGCACGAGCACGACCGGCTGCCGGGCCGTGCCCACGACAGCGAGGGAGACCGAGCCCATGACGAAACCGAGGACGCCGCCCAGCCCGCGTGAGCCGAGCACCAGGAGGTCCGCCTCGCCCGCGGCGGCGACCAGCTCGTCCGCCGCTCGCCCGCGCGTCCGCTCCGTGGTGACCTCCATGTCCGGGTGCTCCTTCCGGGCCCGGTCCGCCTCGTCCCGCAGCAGGGTCTCGGCCCGCTCGTACAGCGTCCGGAAGTAAGGGGCCGGGATCTCCGGGGTGTTCGGCCACTCCTCCACGTGCACGAGGCGGAGCGGAACCTGGCGGAGGGCCGCTTCCCCCGCAGCCCAGCGGGCCGCGGCGAGGCTCTCGTCCGAGCCGTCCAGTCCCACGGTGACCTGTGCTGTCATCACTGCCTCCTCGGCCGTCGCCGTCGATGACACCAGGCTCGTCCGGCGCCCGCCCGTGCGGTGAGGGCCGGGCAGGTCGCCATCGGGGCCGAACGGCCCTCGCGGTCGGTGCCCCGCGGTGCCAGCGTGAGGAGTGACGTCCTTCCGGGCGCGGTACGAGCCCCGGGCGCACACCCGAGGAGGAGCCATGAGCAGCGAGACCCTCGTCCGGCCCGAGCTGACCGACGTCGTCGCGGGGATCGACGGATCCCCCTCGGCCCGGACGGCCGCCTTGTGGGCCGCCGCGGAGGCGGACCGCCGGTCGCGTCCCCTGCACCTCGTCCACGCCGCCGACACCGACCGGCGCGCCTACTGGAGCGACGCCGCGACGATCCAGGCCGTCCGGGAAACCGGGCGCGACCTGCTGTCCGACACCGAGGAGGCGGTCCGGGAACGCTTCCCGGACCTCGTCGTCACCCGGCTGCTCGGCCGGCGGGAACCGCTCGACGGACTCCGGGAGGCCGCGGGCGAAGACAAGACGATCGTGGTCGGCAGCAGGGGCCTCGGAGGCTTCGCCGCGCTCCTCCTCGGGTCCGTGGGACTCGGAGTGGCCGCCCGCGCGGACGTGCCGGTGATCGTGGTGCGCGGCGAGGCGGAGCGTCCCGAGGCGGGTTCCGTGACCGCGGCGGTCCGTGACTCCGCGGACCTGGGCTGGCTCCTCCTCGCCGCGGCCGAGGCGGACGTCCGCAAGGCCCCGCTGCGCCTCCTGAGCGTGTGGAACCTCCTCACGCACGTCGGCGACGTGGCGACCATGCTCGACGACCTCGACGCCGCCGCCCACCGGCGGGTGCACGAGGTGAAGGCCCTCGCCGACCGCGTCCGCGCGTGGTACCCGGACCTGACCGTGACCCACCACGTGGAGACCGGCACCTCGACGCCCGGGATGCTCGTCGAGGCCGGTGCTCACACCGACCTGATCGTGATGGGCCGGGGACACCGGCCCCTCGGGGTGGGACCCTCGCTCGGACGCGTCGCCCACGCTCTCATCCACCACGCCCAGTGCCCGGTGGAGATCGTCCCCGTCGACTTCGCGACACGGGGCGGCGACACGCCGTGAACGACCTCCTGTACGGAGTGGACCCCGCGGAGCTCTCCGTACCCGCCCTGGTGTGGGCCGCGGACGAGGCCGACCGCAGACGGCTGCGGCTGCGCCTCGTCGTCGCCGTACCCCCTGTCCACGACCGGTTGAGGTACGACGCCCTGGGACACCGCACCGCCTTGCGGATCCGCGCGGAGTCCGCCCTCTCCGACGTCCGGGAACTCGTCCGGAGGCTCCATGACGATCTGCGGACGACCGAGGACCTCGTGGACGGGGCGCCGGCCACGGTACTGCTCGCACGGGCGGCCGATGCCGCACTGGTGGTGATCGGGTCGCGTCGGCTCGGCAGGGCCGCCGAACTGCTCAGTGAGCGCTCGGTGGTCGTCCCGCTCACCGCGCGCGCTCCCTGCCCCGTCGTCGTGGTCCGGGCACCGGAACACACCGAGGTCCATCCGCCGACGCTCGTGGTCGGCGTGGACGGCAGCGAACAGAGCCAGGCCGCCGTGGCGTTCGCCGTGCGGGAGGCGAGCCTGCGCGCGGCACGACTGCGAGCCGTCTGGGTCTGGCCCCGCCCGCTCCTCGTGCACGAGGACACCGCCGCCGGACTGTCCGAGCGCCGCCGTCTTCTCGCGGAGTCCGTGGCCGGCTGGGCGGTGCACCACCCCGAGGTGGACATCGTCCAGGACGTCGTCCGCGGACATCCGGTGGAGCAACTCGCGCTGGCCGCGAGCGCATCCCTCGCGGTCGTCGTGGGCCGGACCGGCCGCGGCGGCTACTCGGGCATGCGCCTCGGATCGACGGTCCACGGCCTCCTGCACCACGCCGACTGCCCCGTGGTCGCCGTCCCCTCCGACACGCCGGAGGGACGCGGGGGCCGCGTCAGGGGCCGGGCCGGACGTTCCCCTGGCCCGGAGTGCGACCTGCCTCCGTCGTGCTGACCCGTTCCGGCACCGGGAGCCGCGCACGCCGCGCCCAACGGCGGCCGCCAGGACGTCGGGATGAGGGCGCTTCGAGGGCCGGTCGGTCCCCACGGCAACGGGACCGTTCGGCCCTCCCGGACAACCCCCTTCGACACTGCGCCGCTGGGTGTACGGGCGGAACGATGGAACCGCGGGGCCGGACCGGACCGCGCAGACGGGCGCCCCCGGGACGGCACGCGCACCATGGGAGAGGAGCAGAACGATGACCGGACCCAAGCAGGAACGCGGGCACACCTTCTTCCCCGACCTCGACACCTGGTTCGGCCGGGAGTTCCCGGGGCTCCCCGGATGGCGCCCCGCCACGGCCGCCCACGCCATCCCGGTCGAGGTCTCCAGCGGTGCCGACGGTGTCTGCACCCTGAGGGCCGAACTCCCCGGGATGGACCCGGACGACATCACCATCACCGTCGACGACAACCTCATCACCGTGAGCGCCGAGCACCGGGAGGGCACCGAGGACAAGGACCACTCGGAGTTCCGCTACGGCGCGTTCCGCAGGACCGTACGCCTCCCGGACACCATTCCCGCGGACGACGTCGACGCCTCGTACGCGGACGGGATCCTGACCGTCCGCGTCCCGATGCCCGCCCAGGACACCCGCACGGCACGGACCGTCCGCGTCAAGCGGGCCCTCAGCGAGGAGGAGGACCGGTCATGACCCCCAAGCGCGTCCTCGTCGCCTACGGCAGCAAGCACGGCTCCACCGGCGGCATCGCCGACGAGATCGGCAGGGCCCTGCGGGACGACGGGTTCGACGCCGACGTCCGGCCCGCCGACACCGTCACCGACGTCAGCGCCTACGACGGCGTCGTCCTCGGCGGAGCGCTGTACGCCGGACGCTGGAACGGCAAGGCCCGCCGGTGCGCCCGGCGCAACGCCGAGCAGCTCCGCCACCGGCCCGTCTGGCTGTTCAGCAGCGGCCCCGTCGACAGGTCCGCCGAACAGCACGACATCCCGCCCGTCCGCGGGGTCGCCCGCCGGATGAAGCAGCTCGGCGCGAGGGAGCACGTCACCTTCGGGGGCGCCCTCACCGCCGACAACCCTGATCTGGTCGCCCGCACCCTGGTCCGTCACGGCAAGGGCGGCGACTTCCGTGACCCGGCCCGCATCCGGGCCTGGGCCCACCACATCGGAGCCGCACTCGGAGGAGCCGGCTGAACCCTTCGTCCTCCCGCCCCGAGGGGGACCGACGCCCGGAGGCGTGCCATGACCGACCGTGAACCGCCCCATCCGGGGACACGGCCGTCGGACGGCGGCCCGGGCCGCCGCGCGGCCGTGATCGTCGTGCTGATCCTCGCCCTGGTCTGCGGCGCGATCGCCGCCGGATACCTGTGGAGCTTCGCGGCCCGGTCGGACCGCGTCCGCGCCGCCCATCTGCACCAGGTGACGGCGACCACGACGGGCCCGGCCCAGGGCCAGTCCCTTCTGGCGCGGAGCGGTGCGTCCGACCGAGCCGTCGCACCCGCGGTCTGGGAGTATCCGGACGGCGTGCGCCGCTCCGGCAGCGTCGACGTACCGGCCGGGACGCCTCAGGGACGAACCGTGACGGTCTCGGTGGACGACTCGGGAGCCCCTGTCGGGCGGCCCGGAGGCACGTCCGACCGGCTGCTGATGTCCGCCGCCGGCGGCACCGCGACGGCCGGCGCGGTCGCCGCGACCGGAGCGGGCGTCCTCGTACTCCTTCGGCGGAGGGTCGACGGCCGCGCCCTCGCCGCGGTGGAGCGCGAGTGGGAGCAGGTCGAACCCGTCTGGTCCGGCCGGCTCCGGAAGGGGAACGGCAGCGGCGCGGACGACATCTGACAGCGGCAGATCGGCAGGAGGGGCCCCGTGCTCGTCCGCGCGCCGCCGTCAGAGGGACTTGTGCAGGATCGACGGTTCGTCGCCGCCCTGGTCGAGACGGAAGGGCGGGTAGGCGTCCGTCATGAGGCTCGCGTAGGCGGCCACGCGCAGCACCCACCGGTTCAGCCCGACGACCAGGTCGAACAGATCACGCGGATACCGTGCGGTGAAGGCCAGGGCGATGACCGCGATGACCGCGAGCAGCGTGATCAGGCCGCCGCTCCACCACCCGGCGCGCGAACCGCCGGTGAAGAACGCCAGGATCAGGTAGTGCGGGATGGCGAGCAGCCACCATTTGACCAGCACCTGCGAGCGCGAGAGCCGCTCCGGGTAGGCGATGTCGAGCCGGGCGGGATAGCCGGGTTCGGGACCCAGGCTGAAGGGCGGGTAGCGGTCGGTGCCGAGCGCGCCGTAGGAGTAGTACGAGACCCGCCAGGACCAGCGGAGCACGCCGAGGCTGAAGTCGAACAGGCTCCGCGGGTAGCGCTCGGTGAACAGGATCGCGAAGAAGGCGATCACCGTCACGACCAGGAAGGCGATCCACAGGAAGAGCAGCACGATCCAGTGCGGGATCACCAGGATCCACTTGACCAGCCACAGCCAGCGGGAGAGCGGGTCGTCGAGTTCGGCCGTCACCCGGACCGGCCGGGGGGACATCGGTCCTGCGTCCATCGTGGTCCACCTTCCCGCGCCGTCCGGTCGGTGCACGGAAGCCGGTCGGCGGCTTCCGTGACCCCGTCGACGCCGTCGCAGAGTCTGGGCGGAACCGGTACGGGCCGGGGGCGAGGGACCGTGCCGCTCACCATGACGCGGCCGTCCTGCCCCGCCACCGTCGTCCGGGGCCCCGCGCCGACGGCGGTGGGTGTCGCCGGCGCGGCTTCGTCGCGGTGTCTCGTCTTCGGTCACCTTTCGTGCGCCCCCTTCTCAGGGTCCCTCGTGTCCGCCGGTCGGGGCGGGGGGAGGACCGTCCGGTCCCCTCGGCCGGCCGTGGTCGTGGGCGTAGGCCGCGAAGACCTCCTCCGGTCCTCCGCCCGTGCGCAGGAAACGCTCGTCGAGCACGCCGGCGAGGTCGTCCAGCGCCTGGTTCAGCACCGATGCGGAGAGCCGCACGTCCGGATGCTCCGCCTCCGCCCCACGCTCGGCGAGGCCCAGCGCGTAACCGAGCCGGCGGGGCAGGGCGGTGTTCTCGTCGGCGTCGTGGAAGTAGTACGACTCGGCGTACTGCAGGAAGTCGACGGTGACGGTGGCGAGGGCGGCGGCGAGTCCGTCGAGGATCGCCGCGCCGCCGCCGGAGTCGAGCGAGCGGTTGGTGACCCTGCTGCGGCGCAGGTGCGAGAGCCGCAGGGCGAGGGTCCTGCGGCGGGCGAGAGCGGGGTAGATGCCGAGGATCCACGCGACGGTCGCGGACAGCAGGACGAACCCCACCAGGGCCTCCATGGGGGCCAGTACGCGCAGCCATCCCGCGGTGGGCGCGATGTCACCGAGGCCGAGCGTGGCCAGGGTGACGAGGGAGACGTACAGCGCGTCCAAGGGGCCGGCGTGCTGGGCGGGGGTGAGACCGGAGGCGTAGGAGAAGTCGTCCGGCATGTGGGGCCAGTAGACGAGCCCCCAGCCGACGGCCACGGTCAGGGCCCACACGGCCACGACCACGACCATGCCGAGGGGGCCGGCGAGCCCGGCCGGCCGGCCGCGGGAGCCGCGATGGGCCGACACGCGCCAGACGGTCCGCATGACGAGCCTGCTCAGACCGCCGTGGCGGGTCGGATGCCACAGCGTGTGGAAGACGTCCCGGAGGATGACGAGGACCAGGAGAGCACCCAACGGCGTCACGATCCAGGCCATCCGTACGTCCCTTCCGCTACGAGGCAGCCCCGGGGGCGGCGACCCGGTGCCGGACGACGGCCGTCAGCGCCGACAGACGGGTCGACATCGGGGGAACCGGAGCGACCGGCCCGTCGATGCGGCGTGCCGGCTCCGGAAGCGCCGCGAGATCCGCCTCGAAGCGGGCCCGGGCCGCCGCGAGGGTCTCCGGAGGCCCGGTGGTGCGCAGTCCGCCGCGCATCACGGTCCGCAGCAGCGGCTCCGTGCCCTCGGGCGGTTCCTCGTTCGCCAGGCCGATCACATCGTGCAGCCCCGGCCCCCGGAAGACCTGCTTCGGGCCGGGTGCGGTGACCTTGGCGGACGACAGCTTCATGACGGGCCTGCCGGAGTACTCGACCAGCTTGTAGGCCGCGTCCAGATACGGCGCGTCGGCGGCCGTCCCGACCTTCGTCCCGACGGCGTACGCGTCGATCGGCGCACCCTCCCGCACCAGCCGGTCCACCCCGTACTCGTCCAGGCCGCCGCTCGCGATGATCCGGACGTCCGCAAGGCCCGCGGCGTCGAGCGTGGCGCGGGCCCGGCGGGCCAGCGCCCCCAGGTCTCCGCTGTCGAGCCGGATCGCGCATCCCTCGGCGAGTCCGAGGTCCGCGAACACACGTGCCGCCGTGGCCACCCCGCGCCCGGTGTCGTAGGTGTCGACCAGGAACGTCACCGGTCCGGGATGGGTGCGGGTGAAGGCGCGGAACGCCTGCTCCTCCGAGGAGAAGCACTCGATGTACGAGTGGGCCATCGTTCCGGCCGCCGGGATGCCGTACCGGCAGGCGGCGGCGACGTTGCTGGTGCCCGCGAATCCGACCAGGGCGCACAGCCGGGCCGCCTGCATGCCGGCTCCGGGCCCGTGGGTCCTGCGGAGGGAGAAGTCGACCAGCGGGCGTCCGGCGGCCGCCAGCACGCATCGGGCCGCCTTGGACGCGACGGCCGTCTGGTGGCAGAGCAGCGACAGCAGGGACGTCTCCACCAGTTGTGCCTGCGGAAGCGCCGCGGTCACCTCCAGGAGGGGCTCGCCGGCGAAGACGATCCGGCCTTCCGGAACGGCCCGCACCTCCCCGTCGAAGGAGAGCCCCACCAGCGGTTCGAGGTCCGCGACGGGCCGCCGCAGCGCCTTCGCGAACTCCTCGGCGTCCGCACGGCCCACCCGGAACCGCGCGAGGTGGTCGAGGGCCGGTTCCAGACCGGCGGCGACCAGGAAACCCCGCCCCGGAGGAAGATCCCGCACGAACAGACTGAACGTGGCCGGTGCCCGCATGTCCTCCCGCAGGTACGAGAGCGCCATGGTGATCTCGTACAGGTCGGTGGTCGTCACCTCGGACATGCTTCGAGCATGCGCGGCCGGCCGGTGTCCCGCACGGGGGGACGGGTGCCGGGGTCACGCCCCGGCGGCGAGGGTGAGGCCGCACCGCACGTCCACCACGCCCTCGACGGACCGGGCCAGGCGCTCCGCGACCGGGATGAGCGTGCTGTCGCGCACGTCGCCGGTCAGGGTGACGACTCCGGCCTCGACGCGGACGTCGATCCGGTCCCGGGAGAGCGGGAAGAGGTGCGCGACGACGTCACGGCGCACCTCGGCGGCGAGCTCCTCGTCGGGGCGGAGGAAGACCTTCAGCAGGTCGGACCGGCTGACGACGCCCTGGATCAGCCCGTCCGCGTCGACGACCGGCAGCCGCTTCACCCGTCGGGTGGCCATGATCCGGGCCGCCCGCGACAGCGACGCCTCGGGGCGTACGGTGACGGCGGGGGCGGTCATCAGATCCGCCGCGCGGTCGGAGCCGGCCTTGGCGGAGGCGTCGCGTCGCCGCAGCTGTTCCACCATGCCGAGCCGGTGGTCGTGGAACTCCTCCTTGAGCAGCAGGTCCGCCTCGGACACGACGCCGACGACCCGGCCCTCGCCCTCCAGGACGGGGAGGGCGGTCACCTTCCAGCGCTCCATGGCGGTGGCGATCTCCTTGAAGGAGGTGTCGGGCCGGACGGCGACGATCTTGGTGGTCATCACGTCGGCGACGGTGAACGGCCGTCCGGTCATGTCGCTCTCCCGGGTCCGCGTGGTGGTCATGGTGTCCTCCAGCCCTTCTCTCCCAGGTTCCCGCGCGGCGCGGGGCGGGCGGGAGGGCCTCGCGGGTCCCGCCGCGGGGCCGAAGGGCCCGCGTCAGCGGATCAGGACGGTCTCGCCGGAGCGGGGCACGACGGCCGTCCAGCCCAGTTCGTGGTCGATGCGGTCGCGCAGCGCCTCGGAGGCGGCGGGTTCGCCGTGCACGACGTAGGTGGTGTGCGGGGCGGGGGCGCCCCGGAGCCAGTCGACGATCTGTGCCGCGTCGGCGTGGGCGGAGAAGTGCGGTACGTCGGCGACCTCGGCGCGTACGGGCACGTACTCGCCGAACATCTTCAGCGTGCGGGCCCCGTCCACCAGGTCCCGGGCCCGGGTGCCGGCCGCGGCGAAACCGACCACGACGACGGCGTTGCGCGGGTCGGGCAGAAGGCGGTGCAGGTGGTGCAGAACGCGGCCGCCGGTGGCCATGCCCGCGGAGGAGACGATGACGGCGGGGCCGTGCGTGCTGTTGATGTCGATGGACTCCTGCACGGTCCGCGCGGCGAGGAACGGGGCCGGGCTCAGCGCGGCGTCGCCCTGGGCGAGGATCTCGGGCCGCAGCTCGGGGGAGCGCTCGCGCACGGCGTCGCGGTAGACGTCGAGCGCGGCCAGGGCCATGGGACTGTCCACGTAGACGGGCACCGAACGGGGCAGCACGCCCGACTCGCGCAGCCGGGTCAGTTCGTGCAGGACGACCTCGGTCCGGTCGATCGCGAAGGCCGGGATCACCACCGTCCCGCCCCGGGCGACGGTCCGTGCGATCACCGCCGCGAACTCCGCACGAGCCGAATCCTGGTCGTGGCGGCGGTCGCCGTACGTCGACTCGATCAGCAGCGTGTCGGCCCCGGAGAACGGCTCCGGCGGCAGAAGCAGCGGGTGCCCGGGCCGCCCCAGGTCGCCGGAGACGGCCAGCGTGTGCCCGTCCTCCAGCGTGAGGTGGGCCCAGGCCGAGCCGAGGATGTGGCCGCCGTGGTGGAGCGCCAGCCGGGTGCCGGACATGATCTCCACCTCCGCCCCGACGGGGACGGGGTCGAAGAACGACAGCGTCTTGTCGACGTCGGTGTCGTCGTAGAGGGGCTTGGCCGGGCGGTGCTTGGACCAGCCGTGCTCGTCGGCGTGCCGGGCCGCCTCCGTCTGCAGGCGCGCACTGTCCCGCAGGACGATCCCGGCGAGGCGCGCCGTGTGCGGGGTGGCGAGGATCGGCCCGCGGAATCCCTGCCGGACCAGGCGCGGCAGGTAGCCGCAGTGGTCCAGGTGGGCGTGGGTGACGACCACGGCGCGGACGTCCGCCGCGTCGCGGGCGAACCGGTCCCAGTTGCGCCGGCGCAGCTTCGCGAAACCCTGGAAGAGACCGCAGTCGACAAGGATCCGGGC
This sequence comes from Streptomyces sp. NPDC058052, assembly GCF_042885515.1. Lineage (NCBI taxonomy): Bacteria > Bacillati > Actinomycetota > Actinomycetes > Kitasatosporales > Streptomycetaceae > Streptomyces > Streptomyces sp. NPDC058052. The sequence goes on from NZ_JBHVRX010000032.1 coordinate 52,629, forward strand.
ATGGTCGCTCTCGACGAGGAACTTGCTGCCGGTGACCGTCCCCACGCCGCCCAGGAAGCTGAGCAGGGCGGGGCGCGGTGCCGGCGGGGTGGTCTGCGCCGCTGTCTCGGACATGGGAAGGCCCTTCCTCGCGAGAGGAGCCGGTCGCACCGGTCCAGTTCCACCCTGGCGCCGTCCGGTGCGGCGTGCCAGGGGACCGAGGGGGCCCGACCGGGGACCGGTCGGCCCATGCGGACGGTCACGCCCACGGGCCAGCCTGACGGTGGGATCCGTGGGACGAGATCCGCGGACCCGGTGGGAAGGCGGTCGTCATGAAGGCTCTCGTGTTCCAGGGGACGGGCGAGGTGGCGTGGGAGGAGGTGTCCGATCCCAAGGTCGAGGACGCCGCCGACGCGATCGTCCGCGTCGACGCCGTCACCCTCTGCGGCACCGATCTGCACATCGTCAAGGGGGACGTGCCCGAGGTCGAACCCGGCCGCGTCCTCGGCCACGAGGCGGTGGGCACCGTGGTCGAGACGGGCGGCGACGTGCGGACGGTGCGGCCCGGCGACCGGGTCCTCGTCTCCTGCATCTCCTCCTGCGGACGCTGCGCCTTCTGCCGCGAGCGGCGCTACGGTCAGTGCCGGGGCGGAGGCGGATGGGTCCTCGGCCACCTGATCGACGGGACGCAGGCCGAGTACGTCCGGGTGCCCTTCGCCGATCTCTCCGTCCACCCGCTGCCGAACACGGTCGACAGCTTCGACGCCGTGCTCCTCGCGGACATCTTCCCCACCGCCTACGAGGTGGGCGTCCTCAACGGCCGCGTCCGCCCGGGCGACACCGTCGTCGTGGTCGGCTCGGGCCCCATCGGCCTCGCCGCGATCATCACCGCATGCCTCTACAGCCCGGGCCGGATCATCGCCGTCGACCTCGCCGACTCCCGCCTCGCCGCCGCGCGCCGGCTCGGCGCCGATGCCACCGCCACGGCCGCCGAAGGACCGGAACAGCTCGTCGCCGACCTCACCGACGGCCTCGGCGCCGACGTCGTCATGGAGGCCGTGGGAGTACCCGAGACCTTCGAGATGTGCACCCGCATGGTCCGCCCCGGAGGTCACGTCGCCAACATCGGCGTCCACGGCAAGCCCGCCGCCCTCCACCTCGAAGACCTGTGGATCAAGGACGTCACCCTCACCACCGGCCTCGTCGACACCTCGTCGACCCCCATGCTGCTGCGCATGACGGCCGCCGGCCGGCTCCCCACCGCCGGACTGGTCACCCACCGCTTCGCACTCGGGCAGATGGAAGAGGCGTACGACGTCTTCGCCCGCGCCGCCGAGACCGGTGCGATCAAGGTCGCTCTCGGCAGTCCGCAGCACACGGCCGTCCAGGCCGCGGGAGCCGCATGAACGGTCGAATCCGCACCGGCGCCGCACCGCCGCACGCCGTCGTCCTCGACACCGACGGCGTGCTGATCGACTCCGCCGCCGTCCACGCGGCGGCGTGGAAGACCGCGTTCGACGCCTGCCTCGCGGAGTGGGCACCCGGTACGGAGCGGCAGGAGCCGTTCGACGCGGACGCGGACTACCGGCGGTACGTCGACGGCAGGTCCCGGTACGACGGTGCCGAGGCGTTCCTGGCCGCCCGAGGCATCCGCCTGCCGCCCGGGACGGCCGACGACCGCCCGGGCCGCGACACGGTCCGGGCCGTGGCGGCGCGCAAGGAGCAGGCGTTCCGTGGTGCCCTGCGCACCCGGCCGGTCGTCGCCTTCGAGGACGCCGTACGGGCACTGACCCTTCTCCGAGGCCTCCGCGTGCCGTGCGCCGCGGTGTCCGCCTCCCGGCACGCCCGTGAGCTCCTCGCCGCCGGCGGGGTCGACGGCCTCCTGCGCACGGTCGTGGACGGTGAGGAAGCGGACCGGGTCGGGCTCCCGGGCAAGCCGGACCCCGCGCTCTTCCTCCACGCGGCGCACGCCCTCGGCGTCCGCCCCCGCGACTGCGCTGTCGTCGAGGACGCCCTCGCCGGTGTCCTGGCGGGCAGCCGGGGACGCTTCGGCCTCGTCGTCGGTGTCGACCGCACCCCGGACCGGCACACCAGCGACGCGCTGCGCGCACACGGCGCCCACCTCGTCGTCGCCGGCCTCGTGGAGTTCGTGGAGGCGGTGTGGGGAGCGGGGCCGTGACCGCGGAGCCGGGCTGGACCTGGCGGTACGACGCCTACGAGCCGGAGCGCGAGCGGCTGGTGGAAGCCCTCTGCACCCTCGGGAACGGCCGGTTCGCCACCCGGGGCTCCACACCCGAATGCGCCGCCGGCGCCACGCACTACCCGGGCACCTATCTCGCGGGCTGCTACGACCGGCGCACCTCGATCGTCGACGGCCGGGCGGTCGAGAACGAGGACCTCGTCAACCTCCCGAACTGGACCCTGCTGCGGTACCGCCGCCTGCCCGCGGGCGAACCGGCGGGGGAGTGGCTCACCCCCGACTCCGGCGAGCTGCGCCACTACCACGTCAGGCTCGACCTGCGGCGAGGAGTCCTGCACCGCGGCCTGTTCTTCGAGGACGCCCGAGGACGCGGCCTGCGCGTCGGACACACCCGCATCGTCCACATGGGGGATCCTGGGCTCGCCGCCCAGCGCACCACGTTCCACGCTTACGGCTGGAGCGGCGAGATCGAGATCGAGTCCGCGCTCGACGGCGACGTCGCCAACACCGGCGTCGAGCGCTACCGCCACCTGGAGGGCCGGCACCTGTCCGGCCACCGGACCGTGGTCGCGCCCGGCGGGGTCGCCGCCCTGTCCTGCCGCACGAGCGACCCGGGCCACCGGATCGCCCTGGCCGTCCGTACGGTCACCCGTCCCGGGCGCCCCGCCCGGACGACCGGTACCCCGACCGGCACCGTGCAGGTGTACCGCCTGCCCATCGCCAGGGGACGGACGGTACGGGTGACCAAGACGCTGGCCCTGCGCACCTCACTGGACCACCCGCCGGGCGGCTCCCTCGCGCCGGCCGTCGAGGCGGCCACCGCGGCGCCCGGCTTCCCCGCGCTCCGTGCCGCGCACGAGGCGGCCTGGCGGGAACTCTGGGAGCAGGGTGAGCTGCAGGTGCCGGGGGAGCCGGGCCGCCTCCTGCGGCTGCACACCTTCCACCTGCTGCAGACGCTCTCCCCGCACACGGCCGGCCTCGACGTCGGCGTACCGGCCCGGGGGCTGCACGGCGAGGCGTACCGCGGCCACGTCTTCTGGGACGAGCTCTTCGTCCTGCCCTACCTCGACCTCCACTTCCCGGACGTCGCCAAAGCCCTGCTCCGGTACCGTCACCGGCGCCTGCCCGCCGCGCGCGAGGCGGCCCGGCAGGCGGGCCTCGCGGGCGCCATGTACCCCTGGCAGAGCGGTGGTTCAGGAGACGAGGAGACCCAGGAGGTGCACCTCAACCCCCGCTCGGGCCGCTGGCTGCCCGACCGTTCCCGGCTCCAGCGGCACGTCGGATCAGCCGTCGCGTACAACGTCTGGAAGTACGCGCGGGCCACCGGGGACGACGATTTCCTGCAGGGCGAGGGCGCCGAGATCATGCTGGAGGTCGCCCGGTACTGGGCGGTCGCGGCGGAGCGGGACCCCGTCCTGGACCGCTATCGCCTCCGTGGCGTCGTCGGCCCCGACGAGTACCACGACGCCTATCCCGGCGCGGTGGCCCCGGGCGTCGACGACAACGCCTACACGAACGTGGCCGCCGCCTGGGTACTCGCCCGCGGCCTCGACCTGCTGCGCGAACTGCCTGCCGGGCGGCGGGCCGAACTGAGGGAGCGACTCGGGCTCGACGAGGGGGAGACCGCCCGGTGGGACGAGGTCTCACGCCGTCTGTACGTGCCGTTCCACCGGGGAGTGATCAGCCAGTTCGCGGGGTTCGGGGAGCTCGCGGAGCTCGACTGGGAGAGGTACCGGGCCCGTTACGGGGACATCCGCCGGCTGGACCGGATCCTGGAGGCGGAGGGCGACACCGTCAACCGCTACCAGGCGTCGAAACAGGCCGACACCCTCATGCTCGGCCACCTCTTCCGGCCCGACGAGCTGTCGGCGCTGTTCGCGCGGCTCGGACACCGGCTGGACGACGAGACCTGGCGGGCCACGGTGGACTACTACCTGCGCCGCACCAGCCACGGCTCGACCCTCAGCGGTCTCGTCCACGGCTGGGTGCTCGCCCGCCTGAAGGGCGCAGGAGCCTGGCCGTACTGCGAGGAGGCCCTGCGCTCGGACGTGGCGGACGTCCAGGGCGGTACGACCGGTGAGGGCATCCACCTCGGGGCGATGGCCGGCACGATCGATCTCGTCGAGCGGGGGATCACGGGCCTGGAGGCGGGACCGGACGGCCTGCGGGTCGCACCGGTGGTCCTGCGGGAGCTGCCCCGTTTCGCCTTCACCCTCTGCTGCGGCGGGCACCGCGGCGTACGCCTGCGCGTGCTGCCCGGCCGGCTGGGGGTGCGGGTCCCCGCGGGGCGGGGCGGGCCTCTTCCGCTCGTCCTGCCCGGCGACCGCAGGTTCACCGTCCTGCCCGGTGAGGAGCGGTGGTTCCCGCTGTGAGCGCGTGAGCGCCCGGCCGGGGGCGAGCCCCTCCGCTCAATCGAAGGCGAGCACCTCGGAGACGGGGCGACGAGGGGTCGCCCGCCCCGTCGGCCCGTACCCCAGGCGGAACACCATGTGGACGTAGCCGACCGCCGAGAGGGGGTCACGTGCGTCGAAGCGGAGCTCGGGCCATTCGAGGGGCTGCGACATGAGGGAGGTGGCCAGCCCGTCGAGGGTGGCCTGGAGCAGCACCCGCTGTGTCGCCTGTCCTGCCCGCAGCCACGCGTCGGGGGTGTCCTCGGCGGTGCCGAGGAGGGCGATCTGCGGTGTCTTCTCGAAGCGCGCCGACGGACGCCCGGACACCCGGCCCGGGGCGCCGAAGTCCCTGACGGGGGAGGTCACGTCGTACTGGCGTGGACCGAAGGCGTAGGCGGGGACGCCGTCGGACCGGTCCGCCTCACCCGCCGCGCCCGTACGTGTCCAGGAGGCGATCTCCGCCCGTACGGCCTCGTCCGCGGCCTCGAACAGCGCGGAGGCGTGGACGAGCCCCAGGACCGTGTCGGTGTGCCAGTCTCCGGGGACGGTCAGGCGGCAGCCCTCCAGGAGCGCGGCGGCGCGGAGGCCGTCGAACAGCTCGGGCGGTATCCGTTCCTCGGTGAAGGGGAAGCGGCTGGTGTGTCGTCGGGACAAGGCGGCATGGAGCACGTCCAGTCCGTCGCCGGCGTCCTCGGGTCCGTCGAAGCGGACGTCGGCGAGATGCCACGGATCGTCAGGGGCCGGCAGCAGCCGGACGGCGGGGCGCAGGCCCCGGTGCACGGCGGCCACCCGCAGCGCGAACAGGGCGGCACCGCAGCCGAGGTGGAGGGCCCGGTGGTCGGGGTCCTGGCGCGGCATGCCGCGTGACGGGTCGCCGTAGAGCTCGACGGTGCCGGACGCCTCGCGGTGGAGGAACCGCCACGGCTGGGCGTTGTGCATGGACGGAGCCGTGACGGCGTCCTCGACCAGCGAGGTGACGAGCGGACGGGGAAGCGAGATGGGGGACACGGCACATCCTGTCTGTGCGGGGGCGGTCACTCGGAGAAGTCGTAGGCCGCCCGCGGGGACGGGGCACCGAAGCGGGCGTCGTCGTGTGGGGAAAGCCGGTCCACGACGGCCACGACGCCCTCCACGCGTTCGGCGAGCCGCAGCAGCATCACGGCCTGGCTCCGCAGCCGGACCCGGCCCGCCAGAGTGACCACGCCGTCGAGCACGTGGACGTCGACCGCGTCCTGCGGCAGGTCCATGGAGTCCGCGAGGATCTCCTCCCGGATGCGGCGCCTGATCTCGGGGTCCGGCCGGAGGAACACACGGAGCAGGTCCCGGCGGGTGACGATGCCCACCAGCCGCTCCTCCTCGTCGACCACCGGCAGGCGCTCCACTCCGCGGCGCGCCATGAGCCGTGCCGCGTCCGCCGCCGCCTCCTCCGCGTGCACGGTGACGGCCGGAGCGCTCATCACACCGCGGGCGGTCGGAGCCCTGCGGGCCAGGAGGTCGCTCTCGGAGACCACGCCGACGACATGGTCGTCGGCGTCCACGACGGGCAGCCCGCTGATGTCGTGTTCGGCGAGGAGCTTCGCCACGTCCCGGAACGACATGCCGGGGAGGGCGGAGACCACGTCGTCGGTCATCAGGCCGCCGACCTTCAGGTGTTTCATCGCGGTCCTCCCGTTCGGGCCGTCGGCGGGTGGGTCCGTACGCCACCACCGTCCGCCTCGCCGGTACGCCCGGGCGAGGGGCCGAACGGTCCACCCGAAGGACCGACCGGACCTCTGTCGGGCCCTCGTCTCCGCCGCCCGGGACCTTTGGGCCCACCTGTGCCCCCAGAGGCCCTCGGGCGTTCCCGGCACCAGGTGCGAGGGTCGAAGAGCAGTCCTCACGTGTCCGGCAAGGGGAGCGGCGGCCCGCTCGCCTGCCGCGGCACCGATCCGGACACAGGAGCACGTCATGACCACCACCACGGGACGGCGCGAGCTCGTCGTCGGCATCGACCCCGTCCGCGAAGGACACCTCGCCCTGGCCTGGGCGGCCGACGAGGCTCGTCGCCGAGGTCTGGGCCTCCGCCTCGTCGTCGCCGTACCACCGCCGCACGACCCCCGGCACGCCGGCGACACGCCACGACACCAGGCCCTGGCGCGGCGCGGCGAGGACGCGCTGCGCGCGGCGGCCGACTGGGCCCGGGAGCGGCAGCCGGACGTGCCCCTCGCGTCCGCTCTGGCCGACGGTCATCCGGCACGTGTCATGGCGGGCCTGTCCCAGGAGGCCGCCATGGTCGTCCTCGGCTCCCGCCACCTGAGCCGTACCGAGGAGTTCCTCAGCGCCGGTTCGCTCGTCGTGCCCGTCACCGCCCAGGCGCGCTGCCCCGTCGTCGTGGTCGGCGACGCGGAGCACACCACGCAGGACCCGGCGTACCTCGTCGTCGGCGTCGACGGGAGCGAGTGTTCCCGGGCGGCCCTCGCGTTCGCCTTCGAGGAGGCGGACCTGAGGCGGTGCGCCCTGCGGGCCGTCGCGGTCTGGCAGCCACCCGTCTTCTCCCTCCGCACCGGAGACACCCTCTTCCACGCCGAGCGCCGGCTCCTCTCCGAGGCCACGGCGGGCTGGGCCGAGAAGTACCCGGACGTCCGTCTCACCCACGACGTGCTCATCGGCTCGCCCGTCGAGCTGCTCGCGGAAGCCGCCGAACACGCCCTGGCCGTCGTCGTCGGGCGCCGGGGCCGGGGCGGCTACTCCGGCATGCGCGTCGGCTCGGTCGTCCGCGGGCTGCTGCACCGTGCCCACTGCCCGGTGGTCACCGTCCCCGCGGAGTGAACGCACCACACGGACGCCGGCCCCCTCCCCTGCTCGCCGCCGGCCCGGGCGGCGACTCGCGCGCCCGCCGGATTCCCCGCCGCACACGCCGTCCGCACGCCCTTCCAGGGGCCGGAGCCGACAGGAACGACCGGACCGGCCGGGCTACCGTGAGAGCGGGTGCGGCGGACGCCGCGCGTCCCGGACGCGACCGGAGGTTCCGATGGACGGGGAGGACGCCGGGGCGACGGACACCAGGCTGCCGAGGCTCCGGCTCGACGAACTGCTGGACGAGCTCCAGGGCCGCATCGACGAGGTGCGCGGTACCAGGGACCGTCTCACGGGACTCCTGGAGGCCGTCATCTCCGTGGGGCGGGAGCTCGACCTGCCGCAGGTGCTGCGCGGCATCGTCGAGGCCGCCGTCACCCTCGTCGACGCCGAGTACGGCGCGCTGGGCGTCATCGGCGAGGACCGCGGGCTGTCCGAGTTCCTCCCCATCGGCATCGACGACGAGCTGCGCGAGCGGATCGGAGCCCTGCCCTCCGGGCACGGCATCCTCGGCGAGCTGATCCGCCATCCCGAGCCGCTGCGCCTGACCGAGCTGTCCGAGCACCCCGCCTCGTACGGCTTCCCGGCCCACCACCCGCCCATGCACTCCTTCCTCGGCGTCCCCATCCGCGTCCACGACGAGGTCTTCGGCAACCTCTACCTCACCGAGAAACGCGGGGGAGCCGACTTCGACGCCGAGGACGAGGCCGTCGTGACGACCCTGGCCGTCGCCGCCGGCGTCGCCATCGAGAACGCCCGCCTGTACGAGGAGGGCAGGCGCCGGCAGCGCTGGCTCGCCGCGAGCTCCGACTTCACCAGCGCCCTGCTCTCCGGCACGGCGGAGGCGGAGGTCCTGGACGGGATGCTGGAGCAGGCCGTGGACATCGCCGACGCCGACATGGGGGTCTTCTACCTGGTCGGCCCCGGTGGCGAGCTACGGGGCTCGCTGGCGCGAGGCGACGGCGCCGACACCCACCGCGGGGTCGTCCTGCCCAGCAGCGAAGGCACCCTGGCCGCCGCCGCCCTCGCCGAGACCGACGGACTGATCACCGTGGCGGACGTCTCCAGCGACGCGCGGGTGACGGTCCAGCCGGAACGGTGGCAGGGCTTCGGCCCGGCCGTGGCGGTCACGGTGGGCACCAAGGAACGACTCAGCGGCGTCCTGATCCTCGCCCGGCACAGCGGCCGCGTGCCCTTCCTGAGCGCCGAGACCGCCGCCCTCCCCGGCTTCGCAGGGCAGGCCGCCCTGGCGCTCGAACTGGCCGACCGCCGCCGCGACGCCGAGCAGGTGACCCTCCTGGAGGACCGCGACCGGATCGCCCGCGACCTGCACGACCTGGCCATCCAGCGCCTCTTCGCCACCGGGATGACGCTCCAGAGCGCCCGGCGTTTCGTCGAGCACCCGGAGGCGGTGGACCGGCTGACCCGGGCGATCGACGACCTCGACGCCACCATCAAGATCATCCGTTCGACCATCTTCGGCCTCCGCGAACACGACACCCCCGGCACCGCGCCCAAGCTCAGAAGCCGTGTCGTCGCGGCCGTCGACGCCGCCGCGGCGACCCTCGGCTTCGCCCCGGCGCTCCGCATGGAGGGCTTGCTGGACACCGACGTGCCCGCCGCCGTCGCCGACGACGTCGTCGCCGTCATCGGCGAGGCCCTCACCAATGTCGCCCGGCACGCGCGTGCCCGCAGGACCGAGGTCGCCGTCCTCGCGGACGACGGGATCCTGGAGGTGTCCGTGAGGGACGACGGCGTCGGCCTCCCGCCGGACCGCGTGGACAGGGGACTGCGCAATCTCGCGGAGCGGGCCGAGCACCTCGGCGGCCGGCTCACCGTCCACTCACCGCCGGAGCCCGGTGGAGGAGCCCGACTCACCTGGCGCGTCCCCCTCCCCCCGGACGACATCCGGGGGGAGGCTAGCGGTTCTCCGCCTCGTGCTCATGGGCCTGCGCGGCGATGACGGCCGCCTGCACCCGCCGTTCGACGCCCAGCTTGCCCAGCAGCCGCGAGATGTGGTTCTTGACCGTCTTCTCCGACAGGTAGAGCCGCTTCGCGATCTGCCGGTTGGTGAGCCCCTCCCCGATCAGCTCCAGGACGGACCGCTCACGCTCGGACAAGGCCGCGAGGCGCTCGTCCTCGGGGGGCCGCGCCGCCTCCGGCGCCCGCAGCGAGCGCATCAGGCGGGCCGTGGTCGCCGGGTCGAGCATCGACTGTCCCGTCGCCACGGTCCGTACCGCCGACACGAGATCCGAACCCTTGATCTGCTTGAGGACGTACCCGGACGCCCCCGCCATGATCGCGTCGAGCAACGCGTCCTCGTCGTCGAACGAGGTCAGCATCAGACACGCCAGCTCCGGCATCCGCGACCGCAGCTCCCGGCACACGGCGATCCCGTCGCCGTCCGGCAGCCGTACGTCCAGGACGGCCACGTCCGGGCGCAGCGCGGGCCCCCGGGCCAGAGCCTGGTCCGCCGTGGCCGCCTCCCCGACGACCCGCAGGTCGGGCTCGTCGTCGATCAGGTCGCGCAGTCCCCGGCGGACGACCTCGTGATCGTCCACCAGGAAGACCCGTGTGGGTTCCTCGGCTGCCGGGAGTTCGGTCATGGCGACCCCTGTGCTCGGTGGACGTCCACCCGCCCCACCAAGAATTGTCCGTCACGAACCGCCTTCGCGTGGATCCGTGAGCTCCATCCGCACATCGACGACACCCTCCACGGCCCGGGCGGCACGCGCGAGCAGCGGCACCAGCGCCCGTTCGGCGAGCGTTCCGCGCAGGGTGGCCACACCCTCGGTCACCGTCACGTCCATCCCCGTGAGCGCCGCGCCGTCGAGCACGGACCGCCGGATCTCCGCCCGGATCTCCCCGTCCTCCCGCAGGAAGACCTTGAGCAGGTCACTCCGGCTGACGACCCCTTCCAGCATCCCGACCCCGTCCACCACCGGCAGCCGCTTCACCCTCCTGCGGGCCATGATCCGGGCCGCCTCGGCCAGGGAGGCGCCGGCGTGCACCGTCACCGCCGGACTCGACATGAGATCCCCCGCCCTCACGGCCCGGGCCTTCGCCGCGTCCTCGCCCGCTCCTGGGTCGGGGTCCGCGCCGCGGAACGCCTCCTTCGGCAGCAGATCCGCCTCCGAGACCACTCCCACGACCCGCCCTTCCCCTTCCAGGACGGGCAGGGCGCTCACCTTCCACTCGTCCATGAGCGCCACGATCTCCTTGTAGGGCGCGTCACGCCCGATCGCCACGGCGGTGTGGGTCATGACGTCACTGACGATGCGGGGCCCGGCAGATTCCGGCATGAGTGACCTCTTCTCGCGTCACCACCACTCTGCCGGACGCCCGCCGGACGGGGGAGGGCCGACCGGCCCCTCCTGCCACCACTCGGCCCCGTACCGAGGAGACCGGAGGCACCGCGTCGACGCCGGCCCGCGCCGGGAGCCGGACGCTCAGGCCCGTTCGGAGGCCCGGGGAGTGCAGGCGAGGTCGCCGGCGTCCCCGAGCTTCAGCGAGGCGCGTGTGGTCGTGCTGCCGTGGCGCACCGTCAGCAGGATCTCGCCCTTGGTGTAGTCCGGGAACCAGACGGCGTACAGCGTGCGGGCGCCGCCCGCGACCGTGCCGATCCGGGTCACCTCCACGGGCGTGCCGCTACAGGTCGCGGCCGTGACCTCCGCGCGGTCGGCGGCGAAGAGCCGTCCCCAGCCGTGGGCGAAGGAGGTGAAGAGCGGACTGACGCTTCCCGCCTTCTTCAGCGGCGGGTCGTTCGGATGCGTCGCACAGGCTCGTGCCCGGACCAGGTCGACGGTGACCGAAACGTGACACAACCGCCCGTTGCGCGTCTCCCAGGCGTACTCCGCGACACCGTTCGGCCAGGCGTCGACCAGCATGAGCCCACCAGGACCGGCGGTATCGGCCTCGTCGAGCGACCGCGCCAGCTTGGCGCGGGTCAGATCGGCGACCTCCGACGGGGACGGCCCGGTGGCCGACGGAGAAGGTGCCGGGCTCACCGGCGCGGAGGAAGGAGTTCGGCCGGACGGTGGCCCTTCCCCGGAACAACCCGTCAGAGCCGCGGCCAGAAGCGCGGCCGTGACAGCGTGCAATCCGTAGCGCATGGAGCCCCCCCGTGCCGATCTTGCTCGGCGTCGACAGATGATCGCAGCAGCACCCCCGCGGCGCAATCGCGTTACCGGGGCACCAGCGAGCACCCCCGCCCCATGGTCGGCACCCGCCGGAGCAGTTCCGCCCCGGGCAGCCCTGCTCACCTTCAGCCGGGCGGAACGGAACAACGCCGTGGCCGAGCCGCTCCCGTCGCTCATACGATCCCCGCATGACGAATACGGCGTGGCGCGTCGCTCTCGGCGTGGCGGCCTCCAGCGCGTTCTTCTGGGCGGTCGCCGGGGCGGTCGACATGGGGCTGGAGCGAACGCGCAAGGGCTACGCCCTCCCCGACGGCGGCGAGTGGTACACGTTCGCCCTGTTCGCGGGGTTCGTCGTCGCCTACGTCAGCGTGGCATCGCTCACCGATACGGCCGCGGAACGGCACGCGGCGCTCGTCCCCGCGGCGGGTGCCTGGTGCGGCGTCGTCTCGTGCCTGCTCCTGGGCCAGCAGACCCGGCACTGGGTCGGCGCCGCGGTCCTGGCGCTGATCGGCACGGGCCTTCCGCTCCTCGTCCCCCTGCGGAGCCGCGCGCGGCGTGCCCGGTGGGGCGCCGACGCGTCGCCCTAGCGTCCGGCTCGACCCCGTACGCCTTCTCGCGCGGCTCCGCCTCGCGCGCCCGATCCGACCACCACCCGGTCCGTCCGGCTCCGCTTCACGCGGAGCCCTCACGACAGAGGTACGACATGCGCGTGCGCATCGCCCATGGAATCGCCCTGATGGCCACCGGTCTGCTCGCCGGTGCTTTCAGTTATGGCGCCGCCAATCTCGTCCCGACCTTCGGCGCCGTGCCGATCGACATGAGGCTCGACTTCCACGCGGAGCTGATGAAGGTCAACGGGATCACCGTGCAGGGAGCCATGGTGGTCTCCACCCTCGGCTCCCTCACCCTCGCCGCGCTGACACGCGGTCGGGCCCGTGGCCTCGCGGCCGCGGCGTGTCTCCTGACCTTCGCGTCCTTCCTGATCACCCGGCTCGGGAACGTCCCGATCAACGGCCGCATCAAGCACTGGGCCGCCACCACGCCGCCGGCCGACCACGCCGAGATCCTGCGGCGCTGGGAGCTGTTCAACAACGCCCGGACCCTCACGGCGGTCGTCGCCTTCGCCCTTCTGATCCTCCTCGCCCTCGCCGGTCCGTTCGGCGGGGCGCGGGTCAGGACGCGAGGGGCGCATGAGTCTCAGGGGCGTTCCTTCGCCGCGTGACCGGGCCGCGGACCGTCGCCGCCGGGTCCGGGGCGTTCCGGAAGGGGAGCCGCTCCGGCGCGAGGGCTGACGTCCCGCCCCTTCAGACGTCCCGCACCCCTCAGGCGTCTCGGCGCGCGGGGCGGAGCAGGACCCGGAGCGGTCGCCACAGGACGGCGGCGGCCCCGAGCACGGCGGCCGGCGCCCACATCACGAAGAACCTGTGCAGACTCGCGTCCCGCTCGTACAGGACGGTTGCCAGGCCGAAGGTGTAGAGGCCCAGCGCGACGACCGATCCGGTCGTGACGGCCGAGGGAGCCCTCCGGCCGCCCTGTGCACCGTCTGGTCGCCGGATCCACGACCGGACGGTGGTGATGCCGAGCCCGCCGGCCAGGACGAGCACGATGCCGAACCCGGCCGCGAACAGGGAGCCTCCGACCGGGTGGGCGTCCGTCCGCTGTCCGCCCTCGGAGTCGGAGAGCTGGACGATCGAGCCTCGCCACGAGGTGCCGGCGACGCGGGCTCCCGGCCGGGTTCGCTCCAGGAACCCGCTCACTCCGCTGAACTTCACCGTCCTGGAGCCCGGTTCTGGACCGGTGAGGCTCATCTCCCCTCCGGAGGACTTGCCGCGCCGGATGTGGACGGAGTCGACGGAGAACCAGGTGGTGCGGAGGCAGTCGTCCGTCGAGGTGGCCTGACACGGAGCCGCGGAGAGGAAGGCGCGCTCGTCCGCGGCGGCGCCCGGCAGCACGACGGCCAGAAGCGTGAGTCCGCCCAGGAGGGCGGCGAGGCCGACGAGGCCGAGGAACAGGCTCTGGGCATGTCGCCGACGCGCGCCGATCGGTGTGCCGTGCCGAGGTCCGGTCACGTCACGACGTCCGTCGGCCGGAGGGGGAGCGCCCGTGTGACCCGGGGCGCTTCGGTACGCGTGCCGCTCGCCGTCCCGGTCATGGCCGGCCCCCCGCCACAGGTCGATGCGTTCTCGTGCGTTCAGCGTGCCATGGCCCCCTGCCCGCGTCGATGGCATGTTCTCGGCAACCTGCCCGCGGATTCGGTGCCGTCGTCGTACGGGGCGAAGCGGCCGTCACGTCTGTGAGGGAGGCATTTCCCGCTCGCCCCACCGGACGACGTGCCGCGCGGGCCGTTGGGCTCTCCGCCCCTCCCGAGGGGCCGGGCACGCCGCCAGGGGCAGCGACCGGGCGCGTCATGCCGCAGACTCGTAGGAAGGGGCCGGTGCGCTCCGGCACCGGCCGCGGGGAGAGTGGCCGACGTGCTCGATGTCCCGTTCTGGTTGTGGGCGGCGTTCGGCGTCACTGTGGTGGTGTCGCTGACGGTGGACCTGCTGGCCCACCGGACCGCGCATGTGATCGGTTTCAAGGAGGCGGCTGCCTGGAGCGGCCTGTGGGTGGGCCTCGCGCTCGTCTTCGGCGCCGTCGTCTTCCTCGTCCTGGGGACGACGCCCGGCACCGAGTACACGACGGCCTGGCTCCTGGAGAAGAGCCTGTCGGTCGACAACCTCTTCGTCTTCGCCGTGATCTTCGGCTACTTCAGGGTGCCACGCGCCTACCAGCACCGCGTGCTGTTCTTCGGCGTCATGGGCGCCCTCGTCTTCCGCGGCGTCTTCCTCTCGCTCGGCGTGGCCGTCGTCAGCCGCTTCACGGCCGTCCTCTTCGTCTTCGCCGCCATCCTCTTCTGGAGCACCTACAAGCTCCTCAGGGGCGAGGAGGACACGTTCGACCCCGGCAAGAGCTTCGCCGTGCGGGCCCTGCGGAAGATCATCCCGGTGCGGGACGAGTACGCGGGAGCGAAGTTCTTCGTGAAGGAGGCCGGCAAGCGCGTGGCCACGCCGCTTCTCGCGGTGGTGGCGGCCATCGAGGCGGCCGACCTGGTCTTCGCCGTCGACAGCGTCCCGGCCGTCCTCGCGGTCAGCGACGACGCCTTCATCGTCTACACCAGCAACGCCTTCGCCATCCTGGGCCTGCGCGCCCTGTACTTCATGCTCTCCGGCCTGCTGGACCGGTTCCACTACCTCAACACCGGACTCGCGGTCATCCTCTCGTTCATCGGCGTCAAGCTGATCCTCCAGGCGTCCCACAAGCTGATCAGTCCCGCGATTCCGGAGATCCCCTCCCCGGTCAGTCTCGTGGTCATCGCCGCCATCCTCGCGGTCTCCGTCGTCTTCAGCCTGCGCCGGCCCGCACCCGCCAAGCCGCCGGAGACCGGTACCGGCACCGATACCGACATCGATACCGAGGCCGGGGCCGATGCCGAGGCCGAGGGACTCGGGCGGCCGGCCGTTCGCCCGGACCCCGCCGCCACGGCGCCCGCGGACGGTTCGGGGACACGGGAGGACGGGGACCGGCCCTCTGGCGGCGATCCACCTCGGAGCCCATGAGGACCTGAGCCGCCGGGCAGGGGATGAGCTTCCCTCTTCCCCCGCTTCCGCAGATCCCACAATCCGACTATTGTTAAAAAATGGGTAAAAACGAGCATCCGGCCGGGCCGCAAGGCGCGCTTGTCTGCCCGGTGTGCAAGCAGGACGTCGACACGGTGGTCAAACGCCGGCACAAGACCCTCGGGCTCTACGTGCCGGTGTGGGAGCCGGGTCCGTGCCGCAATCCCGACTGCGTCGCGTACCTGGAGGAGTCGGCACAGCCCCACCCGCACCACAGCCAGTAGGTCCGTGCCCGGCTCCGTGGGGCGGGGAGCGAAGGCGCAGGGAGGCAAGGCCAGGGAGCCAGGACCAGGGAGGCAAGGTCGACGCCGCCCCGTCGGTCTGACGCGATGACGACGGGAGGGACGCCGCTGCCACGGCGCCCCTCCCGTCACTCCTGCCCCGGGCCGCCGGGCGCTGGGACCCCGGGGAGCGCGACGAAGATGGGTGCCGGCCCCGATGCGCGGGGCCCGTGCCGTCGGTGACGGTGGGGTGGAGGAGCACTCCCGGTGCCTCGTGAGGCGCTTCGTGCGAGGTCGCGTCGCGACGGCGCGCGGGGCCGGGGCAGCGGGCGTGTTCGCGGCCACGGCACGAACGGAGCCCGCGCCGATGACCTCCCCGCCCTCCTTCGCGTACGCAGACCACCCCGTCCCCGTCCCCGTCTCCGCCCCTCTCCCGGCCTGTCGTGACGACGGCCCGGTGCCGCCGTGAGCGTCACCACGTGGTTGGCCCTGGCGGTCTTCGTCGCCGTCTACGTGCTGATCGCGACCGAGTGGGTGCACCGGGTGGCCGCCGCGCTCGGGGGCGCCGTGGTCATGCTGCTCATCGGGGCGACCGCTCCCGAACACGCCTTCTTCTCCCCGCACGCCGGGATCGACTGGAACGTCGTCGTCCTGCTCCTGGGCATGATGCTGATCGTCGCGGTCCTGAAGCGGACCGGCGTGTTCGAGTACGTGGCGATCTGGGCCGTGAAGCGGGCCCGCGGGCGGCCGTACCGGCTCATGGTCCTGCTGATCCTCGTGACCTCCCTCCTCTCCGCGTGGCTGGACAACGTCACGACCGTCCTGCTCGTCGCGCCCGTGACCATCCTGGTGTGCGAGAGGCTCGCCCTGCCCGTGGTGCCGTACCTGATCGCCGAGGTCATGGCATGCAACATCAGCGGCGCCGCCACCCTGATCGGCGATCCGCCGAACATCATGATCGGCTCCCGGGCCGGGCTGTCCTTCAACGACTTCCTGCTCCACATGACGCCGATCGCGGCCCTGCTGGTCGTCGTGTTCGCCGTGATGGCACGGTGGATGTTCCGCCGCGCCTTCACCTACGACCCCGAGCGCGCGGCGCGGGTCATGGAGCTGCGCGAGCGGGACGCCATCAAGGACGCCCGGCTGCTGGCGGTCAGCGGCGTGGTCATCGTGGTCGTGATGGTCTGCTTCGTCCTGCACACGGCCCTGCACCTCGAACCCTCGGTGGTGGCCATCAGCGGGGGACTGCTGCTCCTGGCCGTCTCCCGGCTCGACCCGGGAGAGGTCGTGCGCGATGTGGAATGGCCGACGCTGGCGTTCTTCACCGGGCTCTTCGTGATGGTCGGCGCGATGGTGCGGACAGGGCTCATCGCCGACCTCGGGCAGGCCGCCGCCCGGGCGACCGAGGGGCAGCTGTTCGGGGCCTCGATGGCGCTGCTGTTCGGCTCCGTCGTGCCCTCGGCGGTGATCGACAACATCCCGTTCGTCGCCTCCGTCAGCCCGGTCGTCTCCGAAGTCGTCGCCGCCTCCGGAGGGATCGAGCACGCCGCCGTGCTGTGGTGGTCCTTCGCCCTCGGGGCGGACCTGGCCGGCAACGCCACGATCATCGCCTCCTCCGCCAACGTCGTGACCGTCGGCATCGCCGACCGCGCGGGCCATCACATCTCGTTCTGGCAGTTCAGCCGGTACGGACTGGTCGTCACCGCCGTCACCACCACACTCGCCGGCCTGTACGTGTGGCTGCGCTACTTCGCGATGGCCTGACCGGACGGAGGGACGAAGGACGGAGACACGGACGGACGGACGGACGGACGGGCGGGTGGACGGACGGACGGGCGGACGGACGGACGACGGACAGGACATGACATGACGGTCCCGGAAAGGAGCCCAGCCATGTCGGACCCTCCGGGCAAGGGCAGCCCGCGGCGGCTCCGCACAGGCCGGCGGACCGCGGCACGGCTCGCGCTGGCCGCCGCCGTGGCCGCCGTCGTCGCCGGTGCCGTCCTGCCCCAGGCCATGCTGCTCGCCGGCGGTCTGGCCATGACGGCGGCGGCGGCGCACCTCTTCCAGCGACCCGGAAGGCCGGCGGGACGTACGCGGTCGCCGGCGGGCCGTGCGACCCAGGGGCGTCGCCACGGATGGACAAGTGCCGCGCCCGCCGGTCAGGCTGGGAGCGGGGACCGACGCGTTCCTCGCGCGCCGGCGGCCGGAAGAGGCCAGGGAGCACGGCGCTGTCCTCAAGGGGGTGCCCCCGGGGAAAGGCGCGGAGCCATGTCGCTGTTCTGGCGGATCTTCCTTCTGAACGCCGCCGTGCTGGTCATGGCCGCCCTCCTGCTCCTCGGCCCCGTCACCGTCTCCACCCCCGTGCTGCTCGGCGAGGCCCTGGTCCTGATCGTCGGACTGGTGGCGATGCTCGTCGCGAACGCGGCCCTGCTGCGGATCGGCCTCGCCCCGCTCCAGCGGCTGAGCCGCGCCATGGCCACCGCCGATCTCCTCCAGCCGGGGCACCGCACCGAGGTCACGGGGACCGGGGAGGTCGCCGAGCTGACGAAGGCGTACAACGCGATGCTGGGCCGGCTCGAAGCCGAGCGGGCCACCAGCGCCGGCCGCGTCCTGTCCGCGCAGGAGGCCGAGCGCCGGCGCATCGCCCAGGAACTCCACGACGAGGTCGGCCAGACCCTCACCGCCGTCCTCCTCCAGCTCAAACACACGGCGGACCACGTGGCGGTGCCGGTGCGCGACGACCTCCATCAGGCCCAGGAGACCACGCGTGCCGGTCTGGACGAGATCCGCCGCATCGCCCGCCGCCTGCGCCCCGGCGTGCTGGAGGACCTCGGCCTGCACAGTGCCCTGCGCGCCCTCGCCGCGGAGTTCGCCACCGCCCGCCTGAGCGTGACCGCCCACATCACTCCCGGCCTGCCGGAGCTGGACCGCGCGACCGAACTCGTCGTCTATCGCATCGCCCAGGAAGCGCTGACCAACACCGCCCGCCACTCGGGGGCCGGCGCGGTCGAGGTCCACCTCGGTCCGCTGCCGCACGGGGGCGTGAGCCTGCTCGTCCAGGACGACGGCGAGGGGCTCCGCTCCGCACCCGAGGGAGCCGGCATCCGGGGCATGCGGGAACGCGCCCTGCTCATCGGCGCGGAGCTCGTCCTCGGAGCCGGCCCGAACGGCGGCACCCAGGTGCGTCTGAACGTGGCGGGAGCCACGGCGGACGGCCGGCGGGCGGCTGCCCGATGACCGCCGCGGCCCGCCCCTTCAGAGGGCGGAGCCGTCCGGCGTACGGCTCCGGCCCGAGGCGTCGAGCTCCGCGACGGTGAGGGTGAAGGCACCGCCGCCCACGGCGAGGAGACCGAAGACCGTGAACATGGAGCGCTGGTCCTCCTTGTGCAGGCGGTCGTACGCGGTCCTGCTGATGGTCACCCGTTCACGGCGGGGATCGGTGGTGTCGACGGCGGTGTACCGCCCCTGGGCCGCCTCGGCACCCGAGAGGCGGTCGCCGGACCCGGTGCTCGCGAGCAGGGCGGCCGCGGCGACGCCCGCACCGATCAGGAACACGTGCACCGGGCGCGGCAGGTTGCGCAGGGCCTGCCACTGGAGCGCCTTGTCGCTCACCCGGCTGCCGGACCGGAGATGCAAGGCGATGCTCCGGAAGATCGTGCCGGCGTGCAGGGGAACGAGGAGAGCGAAGCAGACGGCGAGGAAGAGACCGGTGTGCGTGACCAGGGGCCGGCCCGGGAGCAGGGTGAGGGCCGAAGCCAGCAGGGCCACACCGCCGAGACCGAGCTGAAGGCCCGCGTGAATCTTGAAACTGGTCTTCACGCATCTCTCCCGAGAACCCGTGTCAGCTGTCCGCTCCGCCCGCTCCCGGACGGAGCCCGCCGCGCCCCTCATCCTTCCTCCGGCCCGTACGCGCGATCACTTCCGGTCGTCGGCAGCCCCCGCGCGTCCCTGTTGCCGTCGCCCGGCCGGCCACTCCAGCAGCCGGGCGCCGATGACCGCGGTGTGGAGGGTGTAGCGCTGTGTGGGATCGGCCGGGCTGAGGCCGGTCAGGGCGTGCACGCGTTCCAGCCGGTAGGTGAGCGCCCGCACGCTCAGCGCCAGGCGGCGCGCGGCCTCGGTGGCGACGCAGCCGGTGTCGAAGTAGACGGCGAGGGTGCGGATCAGCGCGCGCGAGCCCCCGCGTGCCTGTTCCAGGGGACCGAGCGTGCTGTCCACCAGATCCACCAGCGCCTGGCGGTCACGTGCCAGGACGGGGAAGACCAGCAGGTCGACGGCGCGCAGCAGAGGTTCCTCGAAGCCCATGCGGCGGGCCACGTCGAGGGTGTTGAGGGCCTCCTGGTAGCTGTGGCCGATGCCGCCCACTCCCGGACGGGGGCGGCCGAGCGCGACCTGGCCGCCGTCGGTGGCCGCGTACGCCCGCTTGGAGAAGTGGAGGAGCACGTCCTCCTGGTCCGCGGAGGCGATGCACACCATGCGGCCGTCCTTGGTGGTGAACAGGACGGTACGTCTCTCGAAGCGCGTGAACAGCCCGGCCTCCACCTCCCTGGGAACGGGGTCGGTCTCGTCGTACCGCTCCGGTCCTTCGGCGACGGCGACCGCGTGGTTCCGGGACAGGCGCAGCCCGAACCGCTCGGCCCGGGCGGAGAGTTGTCCGGCGTCGCCGAGACCGTGCAGGAGGTCGTCGATGAACTCGCGCCGAGCCGCCTCGTGGCGCCGCACCACGCGCCGCTGGGCCTCCTCGTACCCGTCGGCGAAAGCGTCGATGGCCTGCTCGACGACGTTTAGCACACTGTCGAGGTCCGATGCCGGGCGACCGACGTGGCTGGCCGCGAGATGACCGCGGACCAGGGCGCGCCAGCCGTGTCCGGCCTCGGCCGCCTGCGCGCCCAGCACGCGGCGGGACTCCAGTTCGGCACGGGTGAGGCGGCGACCGGTCGCCGACGCCTCTCCGATCATCCGGCGGTATCCGTCCCAGTACGTCGACGACGTCTCCTGCACGAGGGGCTTCTCCTGTTCCTTGGCGAAGGGGGAACGCGCTCCGTGGTCCCGGTGGTGCGCCGGCCGTGTCCCGGGCGCGCCCGTCCGCGGCCGTGGTGTGGTGCGAGTTTCTGCCCTCCCGTGAGGAGTGCGGCGACGGGGTTGCCGGCGTGAGCGGTGGTTCCGTGGCGTGCTCCCGCACGGAGGCGTGACAGACGTGCGGGTGGAGCGGCCACCGGATCAGTGAGCGGAGCCGGCGTACGGGACCGCGCGAAGTGCGGACAGTGCTGCTCGTGCGGACGGAGAAGCCGACAGAGCGTCAGGTGCGAGCGCCTGGTGGCGTGGGCCGGCCTGCGGACGCGTCAGAAGCGTCGGCCGGACACGTCGCCGAGGCCGGTATCAGGCACGTTGCCGCGAGCGGCGTTGTCGACGCGGACGGCCCGAAGGGCGGGGGACGAGGCGCGGGAGGCGGGAAGGGCAGCGGCATCGAAACGTCGTCGCACGTCGTCCCCCTGTGTCGCCGGCATCGATCACCCTGGGCGGCGCCCCGCAGAGGCGAGCGCCTGCGCTCGACGGAGGGTAATGCCGCGGTAAAGGATTCTAGCGCAGGAAGAAAAGGGTGAAATTCGCAAAGGTGGCCCTGATGAGCAAAACGCCCCGCGTTCGGGACGTGACCGCCGGCCGGACCCGCGGACGGTCGCTCGCGTCCGTCTGCGAAGGCCGCAGGTCCGGCCCGTGACGGTGACGCGAAAGCCGTGGTGCACCATAGCGGGGGCCCCGACGGCGGGGATCAGGGGCGGAGGAGGCTCGGAATGCTGGAATGGAAGCCGATCGGCGGTGGACCCCGCCCCGTCCCCGACCACGTCACCACGCCCTCTGTCTGGGCGGCGGTCTCGGTGGCCGCCCTGGCCCTGGTCACCGCCCTGAACTTCCTCGACCAGCACGGCGACCCCGCCCTCGACCTCGCCGTCCTGTCCCTCGCCGCCGCCCTGGTGAGCACGGGCGCCCGCCTCGCCGCCGCACCCGGCACCGCCCTGCTCTGCTGGATCGCCCTCAACGGCTTCGCCATTCCGCCCATGGGCCGGCTCACCTGGACGGCCTCGCACGACTCCGGACGCCTCGCCTGTCTGCTCGCCGCGGCCGTCACCGGGACGGCCATCGCCCGACTGCTGCACGCCCGCGCCGCGTACCGGCGCGTCACGCGCCCGTGACGACCGCTCGGATCCGCCGGAAACCGGACGAGCGGCGCACGCCGGGCTGACGAGTCACACCGGCGAGGCCGTGGCCGCCGTCGGCCTTCCCTCGCCGCGATGATCCGGGACGGGGTCCGCGGAGAGTTCAGCGCGTGGACGATGAACGACTACTGGGCACGGCAGTTGCCCCCCGTCCTGATCCTCGATCTGCGCAGCAGCTTCCAGCGCGCGATGCGGAGCGAGGACTTCCGGGGCGAGGTCGAACTCGTCGGCGTACGGGCGACGTCGGGCCGGAGCGGCCCTCTGCTTCTGGTCGACACGGCGTGCCGGTTCTGGGACGAGCACGGAGGACGGTGCGAGGGGAAGGTGCGGGCCGCGGTCACGGACCCGCCGGCGTGACACACCCCCACGTCACCTGCGACACGTCGGCGGCGCACGCGGCTGCCAGCCGGGCGTAGGCGGCGAGGGCGCTCGTGCCGGGGCGGGCCCGGGCGGCGTCCGTCACGGCCGCCACGACGGCCTCCGCGCCGTCGAGGGCGCCGTCGACGACCACGGCCACCCGCTCGGGCTTGATCAGGTCCGACGCGGCGCGCAGGAGGGCGTCCGGGGCGAGCTCCAGGACGCGATGGCCCGCGAACGGAACCCCTCCGGCGCGCGGTCGCGCGGCCGTTCCGGCGGCGCGCGCGGCGGCCGCGGCCGCGGGGCTGCCCGACTCGGTCCCGTCCTGGCGCCGGGCCCGTACCGCCTCGCGCAGGTCCTCCTCACTCGGCGCGCGGGCGGTCAGGCCGAGGACGACGTCCAGCGCCTCGGCGGCTGCCCGGGGCGCCTGCGCGGCGGGGACCTCGAACCGGAGGCGCAGCGCGGACGACGGGCCCCTGTGGACGAGGTCACCGTGCACCGCGTAGGCCAGTCCGGTCGTTTCGCGCAGGGTCCGGGTGAGCCGGGACGAGGGCGTCGCGGTGAGGAGGAGGCGGGCGAGTTCGAGACCGGCGAGGTCGCCCGTGCCGTCCGGTGCCCTGACGCCGATCATGACCACGCAGGGGGAGCCGGCGGCCCTGCGGCGTACGGTCAGCGCCTTCGGCGGCCCGAACGGCTCCGGCGTGCGTGCCGGGCCGGCCGCCGGGACGGGCGCGGTCCGGCGGGCGTCGGGAGCGGGCGCGGAACGGGCGAGGGTCCGCAGGTCGACCCGGGTGAGGTCGGCGGCGACCACGAGGTCGCGGGGCGCGCTCCGTACGCGCCGGTGGAGCGCGCGTATCGTCCGGGCGTCGATCGTCCCGGACCCGCTCGGTGCGGCCCCGGTCGCGAGCGCGGTCGTCTCCGCCGTGTCGTTCCGCGGGGGCCGTACCCCGTGGTGGGGGAAGAGCGCGAGGTCCAGAAGGGACACGGGCGGGGCGCCGCGGGCGCGGCCCGCCGCGGCGCGGGCCCGGCGCCAGCGGCTCACGAAGGCGCCGACCTCGTCGTCCGTGGGGTCGAACGCCTCGACGGTCCGGGCCAGCAGGGCGAGCGCGTCCGCGAGCAGGTCCGGTGTCGAGCGGAGCACGCAGCGGACCGTGTGGCGGTCCGCGTCGACGGTGAGGGTCGTGCCGACGTCCTCCAGCGCGTCCTCGACGGTCACCTCGCCGCACCAGGCCCCGCCGCGCCGGAGCAGCATCGACCAGACACGTGCGGTGTCCTCGGGCACCGGCGGGCCGTCCTCCGCGCCGACGTGCAGCACGAGGTGGGCGACCGCGGTGAGCCTGCCCGGCAGGTGGACGGGGACCAGCCGCGTCCGGAGCCGTTCCGGCGCGGTCGGCGGCACGGCAGGGGGTACGGTCACGCGGCCGCCTCCGGGGTGTTCCGGGCGGCGTGGTCGTAGACGAGGTACGTCGCGGCGGGCAGGCACTTCCGGGCGACGCGCACCACCTCCTCCTCGGTGACGCCCGCGACCGTCCCGGCCACCGCGTACGCCTGCCGCGGGTCGCCGCGCAGGGCGGAGTGCGCGGCGAACGCCTCGGCTCGCGCGGCGGGGTCGTCCAGCTCTTCGAGGCGCTCCCTGCGGACCAGGCGCACCGCTCGGCGCAGTTCGCCCGGGAGGAGCCCGCCGGCGACCGAGGCGAGGGTCTCCCGCACGACCGCGAGGAGGCGCGCACCCGGAGTTCCCGGCATGGCGGCGACCGATCCGAAGAGGACGGAGCCGCCCTGTTCGAGGTTCCAGGCGGCCGTCAGATCCGTGGCGGGGCGCGCGACGCGGGTGTCGCGTACGGCGCGGCGGAAGAGGCGGCTGCCCCGGCCCTGCCCGAGCACGGCCGCGAGGACGGCCGCGGCGTCGTGCTCCCTCGTGCCGTACGGAGCGGTGTGGGCGAGGAGGTACACCTGGGGAGGGACCCCGGGCGGGCAGACCGCCCACCGCGTACCGCCGATGCCGGAGGGGCCGGGCGAGGCGCCGGACCGTGCCGGGCGCCCGGCGCCGGGCGTGACGGCGGACGGTGCCGCACGACCGGGGCCGGGCGGGACGGCGCAGGCGGACGGCGGCACAAACGGGGGCGGAGGCGGTGCGGGCCCCCGGTCCACGGAGCCGAGGGAGACGGCGGCCGCCTCGACGGCCGTCCGCCCCGGCAGATCGCCGACGACGACGAGGGTGGCGCGCTCGGGCCGGTAGTGCTCGTGATGGAAGGCCGACACCTGCGCGGGCGTCAGCCGGGCGAGGGCCGCCGTGTCGCCCATCGAGACGTGCCGGTACGGGTGGGAGGGCGGGAACGCCTCGGCGAAGAGGCGGCCCGGAGCCTCGGCGAGGGGACCCCGGGCGCGCTCCTCCTCCTCGCGCCTGACCAGTGCCAGGTGCCGCGCGAGGACCGCCTCGTCGAGCGCCCCCGGAAGCCGCGCCATCCGGTCCGCCTCCATGGCCAGCGCGTGGGACAGCAGGGCCGGCGGGACCGTCATGAAGAAGGCCGTGCGGTCCTGGCTGGTCGAGGCGTTGACGTCCCGCGCGCCGCCGCGCTGGAGTTCGCCGAGGAAGTCCGGGTGACCGGGTGTCCCCTCGAACATGAGGTGTTCGAGGAAGTGCGCGGCCCCGTGCAGCCCCACCGGCTCGTGCCGGGACCCGACGTCGTAGCGCAGGTGGACGCGGAGCCCGCCGAGGACCCGGTCCTCCTGCGCCACGACGGTCAGGCCGTTCTCCAGCCGGGTGGAGACCAGCCGCCCGTGAGGGGCGTCGTCGTGCACCCGCACGTCAGGACCTCGCGTAGGCGAAGCGCACCGGCAGGGCGAGACAGAGCTCCTCGCCCGGTCCGCCCAGCCGGAGGACGAGGCCCCGGGCCTCCAGCTCGGCCAGTCCCCGGCGGTCCGGCGGGCGCGGGGCGGTGGGGACGGCGTACCGGCGCAGCAGTTCCCCGTACGGCTGGTCGGGGACGGTGGACCGGCGGTGGGCGCCGGGGTCGCGCATGTCCTCGACCGTGACGAAGTCCGGACCGCGCCGCACCGTCAGGAGGGGGCCCGGAGGGACCGGCCAGAGCGGTGTGCCGTTCTGGCGCGGCGGGTCGAGGTGGCGGAGCGGCCCGGCCGGCACCCCGTCGAGGGTGCCCTCCCAGTAGACGCGGAGCCCGACGCCCGCCGCCTCCACGAGGAGGTGCAGGAAGCGGGCCGCTGCGACGGGTTCGGCCGCGGCGAGCCGCACGGGGCGTTCGATCAGCAGACCGCGCATGCCGTGGCGCGCGTGGGAGGCGAGCGTGTCCCGGGTGGGGCTCTCGTCCGGGTCGTGGCGGGCCAGGAGGGTGGAGCGGCGGGTGGCGGAGGCGCGTTCACTCATGGTCGATTCCCGTCGGCAGGGCCACGTACCGGCCTCCTTCGCGGAACAGCCAGCGCCGCTCCCGCCATTCCTCCAGCACCTCCGTCACCTGCTCCTCGGTCGTCCGGTGACCGCGGGTGGTCACCTCCCGCAGCACCCCGGCGGGCGAGCGGCCCTTCCAGGTGGCCAGGAGGATCGCGGCGAGCAGCGGGTCGGTGATCCGTTCCTCCGTGGGCGAGGTGGTCCGCTCGTCCACGATGCGCAGCGCGTCCCCCTCCTCGACCGCCACCAGACGCCGGCCCCGGTGGTTGGCGCGCCAGGTGTCGACGGCGGCCCGCAGGCGCTCCGCGGCCGGTTCGCCGAGCCCGGAGGGCCTGCTCTCGAAGACGTAGCCGATGTCGGCGACTTCCTCCGCCGGGAGCCGGTAGACCTTCTTGAGCAGCCCGGAGGGGCCCAGGTTCTCCAGGCCGAGCGAGGGGTCGTCGTAGAAGGGGCTGAAGCGGGTGAGGACCGCCCGGTAGACGCCCTCGGGAGGCGTGAGGTGCCAGAGTCCGGGCATCTGCTCGATGATCTCGTCGTAGTCGGACTCGGTCTCCCCGGGGAAGCCGTAGAGGAGGTTCCAGCCGGGGAAGACGGCCACGGTCCGGCAGTCGCGCAGCAGGCGGACGTTCTGCCAGCCGGTGACGCCCTTGCGCATGAGGTCGAGGACGTGGGAGCTGAGGCTCTCGATCCCCGGCTGGACCTGCGCCACACCGGCGTCGGCGAGGACCTTCAGCTGCCGCATCCCGAGGTTCGACTTGATCTCGAAGAAGAGGCGGAGGTCCCAGGGGCGCTCGGCGAGCCGGGGGAGCAGCTCGCGGAGGTAGCCCATGTCCATGATGTTGTCGGCGAAGACGACGTCGAGCATCCGGTGCCGGCGGACGGCGTTCTCCATCTCCTCCAGGACGCGGTCGGACGACTTCGCCCGGAAGGCCATGAGGGATCCGTTCAGACCGCAGAAGGTGCAGTGGTGCTTCTCGCCCCACCAGCAGCCGCGTCCGCCTTCGATCTGGATCTTGGGTTCCACGTCGGCGACGGACCGGGCGGTCCGGAAGGTGTCGAAGTAGCCGCTGAGATCGGCCTCGGGGATGGCGTCCACCGGGACCACCGAACGCGGCTGCCGGTTGGCCGTCGTCGTACCGCCGGCGTCCCGCCAGCACAGGCCGGGGACGGCGGAGAGCTCCGGCACGGGCGGGCGCCTGCCGGGTCCGGTCGCCGCCAGCGACCGCAGCAGAGCGGGAAGGACGAGCTCGCCCTCGCCGCGGACCACGTAGTCCAGGCAGTCGAAGTTGCGGTGCAGGGCGGCCCCCTGCACGTCGTCGCAGTTGGCTCCGCCCATCACGGTGACGACGTCCGGAGCGCGTTCCTTGAGGGCGCGCGCCAGTGCGAGGCTCGGCATGTTCTGGTCGAAGGTGCTGGTCATGCCGACGACGTCGTAACCGCCGGCGACGAGTTCGTCGGCGAGCCCCTCCACGAATCCTGGGCTCAGGCGGTACATCTCCGCGGCGGCGGCGAGATCGGCGCCACCGGCGGTCGCGGCCGTGTGGAACGGGGAGCCGACCGGCTCCTCGAAGCCGTACAGCGCGGGCGAGAAGACCCATTCGCCGGTGGCGACGTAGTAGCCGTCGACGATGCGCCGGTAGTCGGCGCTGCCGATCCGGCCTCCCGTGCGCTCGTGGACGTGGTCGGCCCACCGGATGTTGGCGTAGACGGTGTCGACGGCCTCGACGAAGTCCAGGCCGCGGGCGACCGGGGCGAGCGTGCTGATCGCCATCGAGGGCATGTCGAGGGAGGCCCACGGCATGCACACGAGGGCGACCCGGAGGGTGCGGAGCGGTGCCCGTGGAGGGACGGGGGGAAGGCCAAGGAACTCAGCCGTGGTCATGGTCGCCGGCCCTTTCAGACGCGCGCGTTCTCTGGCTTGGGCAGGTGCGTGCCCCGGTAGTCCGCGCGCTCGACGTCGGCGCCCTCGGTGAACGCCTCGTCGAAGGGGACGTCCCAGACGTACGCGGACCAGAAGTCCGCCCCGCGGAACGCCGCGCGGGCGCAGGAGCACTGGCGGAGGTCGGAGTGGCGCAGGTCGGTGCGCCGCAGGTCGGCCTCCGTCAGGTCCGCGCCGAACAGGCTCGCCCTGCGCAGGGACGCTCCCGAGAGGTCGGCCGAGCGAAGCACCGCGCGCGCGAGGTCGGCGCTCTCCAGGCGGCTTCCCGAGAGGTCGGCCCCGGTGAGGTCGGCGCCGGTGAGGCGGGCCCCGGTGAGCTCGGCTCCACGGAGGTCGGCCCCCCGCAGATCCACGCCGGCCCCGTGGCCCCGCAGCAGGAGCCAGCCGTCGACGAGGGCCACGGCACGCAGCGTCCCGCCCTCCTCCGCGACCAGGGCGAGGGTGCGCATGCCGAGGCCGAGGGCGGCCACCTCGGCGGCGGTCCGCGCGAGGGCCGTGCCCGCGGCGGGCAGCGGGCCGGCGAGCACGGGATCGGCGCCGCGCGGTCCCCGCATGCGGCCGTCCAGCGGCAGGAGGGAGTGCGTGCCCGGATTCCCCGTGCCGTCACCGGTCTCGGCCAGCACCACGTCGAGCAGACTACGCATGGGCCCGGATCCTTTCGCCGGCGTCCGTCAGGTCCTGGTCGGGCCTTTCGGTCATGAAGAAGAAGTTCTGGGTCAGCCGCCCCTCCGCGGCCTCGTCGCCGAACAGTTCGGTGATGCCGTGGAAGAGCCGTCCGCCCCGGAAGACGACGCAGCGGTTGTACGCCAGGTCGACCTGGTGGACGACGTCCCACCGGTCCGCGCGGGCGGTGTCGCGCAGCACGTACCGCTGGTCGAACTCCTCGCGGGTACGGCAGCCGAGGCGGGCGAGCCCCTCGGGGCCGGGTGCCCGGTCCAGGCCGGTGGGCACGTGGCGGTAGAAGGCGAGCCCGCCCCGAGCCCGGTCGGGCGGGGTGAGGTAGACCACCGCGGTCCAGTCGACGAAGTCGAGGTGGACGCGGGTCCGCCCGGCGTCCGCGCGGGTCGCCACCCGGAACTTGCCGAAGACCCACCGCCGCGGATCGTGGTGGACCGCGGTGCCGACGATCTCCGCGAGCCGGCGGGCGTGCCCGTCCCCGGCGAACGCCTTGACGCTCTCCCGGCCCGGGAAGTTGGCCGCCTCCCCGAAGTCGCGGTACGCGGCGCCGAGCGCGATCTCCCGCACCCGGTCGGGGTCCTGGTAGAAGTTCTCGACGACGAGCAGGTCGCCGCCGAGCGCGCGCTCCACGCGCGGCGCGGTCACCGGGCCACCGCTTCCGCGCCGGCGGGGAGCATCCTGACGGCGGACGGGACGGAGCCGATCTCGTTGAAGAAGAAGTTGTGGGTGATACGGGCGTTGGAGGGGCGGTCCCCGAGGCCGCCGAGCGGCGCGTGGTAGAACTCGCAGCCGCGGAAGAGCACCAGACGGTTGTAGACGGGCGCGATCCGGTCGACCAGCTCCCACTTGTCGAGATCGGCCATGTCGCGCCGGGCCACGCCCTCCTCGAACGCGTCGGCGTCGGCGTGCCCGAGCGAGCGGGCCACCCGGTCGGACGGCGGCCGGGTGAAGCCCGTCTCCCGGTGCCGGAAGAAACCCGTCCCCGCGGACGGCGGCGCACCGGGCGTCAGGTACACCATGCCGGCCCAGTCGACGGCGGTGTCGGCGTGCACCTTGCTGCCGCGCCCGGTCTCCTCGGTGATCACCCGGAAGCCGCCCCAGGTGAGCCGGTCGCCGTCGACGTGGACGGGCGATCCGACG
Organism: Streptomyces sp. NPDC058052; assembly: GCF_042885515.1. Classification (NCBI taxonomy): domain Bacteria; kingdom Bacillati; phylum Actinomycetota; class Actinomycetes; order Kitasatosporales; family Streptomycetaceae; genus Streptomyces; species Streptomyces sp. NPDC058052. Next base: position 81,784 of record NZ_JBHVRX010000032.1, read on the forward strand.
ATGTCCTCGATGGCGCGCTGGAGGGCGTCGGTGCTGAGGGCCTTGCTGCTCTGCCAGCCGGGGTAGTTGTAGCGGCTGGCGCTCCGGAAGTCGGAGCGGAGCGCGGCCGCGCGCACGACGTCGGGGTCGGCGTAGAAATCGTCGACGACGATCAGTCTGCTGCGCATCACCGGGACCTCGCTTCGTCGAAGAAGAACCGTTGGGTGAGCCGTCCGTCGGACGGGCTGCTGCCGTAGCCGGAACTCGCGCGGTGGAAGAGGACGCCGCCCTTGAGCAGGACGAGGCGGTTGTAGACCATGGACACCCGGGAGATCTCCTCCCACGCCTCCGGCCGCACCTTGTCCGGGTAGTAGACGTCCTCGATCCAGTGCTCCCGGTCGCGGTGGCCGAGTTCCGCCGCACGGGCGTCGTCGGGCGGTCCGGTCAGTCCGCTGGCGCGGTGGCGGAAGAAGAAGAGGCCGCCCCGGCACCGGTCGGGGGGCGTCAGGTAGACGATGCCCGCCCAGTCGGTGTCGTCGAAATGCGTCGTCAGCGGCGCGTTCGCCTCGTCGCCGGTGAAGGCGAAGACCCCGAACCCCATGCGCGCGGGGTCATGGTGCACCCGGATGCCGAGCAGGCGCGCGAAGGTGTCGGCGGTGCCGCGGCCGGCGAAGGAGTTATACGTCTCCGCGTCGTAGGTGCGGCCGGCGTCGGACTTCTGCGGCGACCAGTCGCCCCGCTCCAGCGCCAGGGCACGCACGCGGTCCGGATCGGCGTAGAAATCGTCGACGACCTGCAGCGTCTTGTTCATCGCAGGTCTCCTTCCTCTCGTACGTCGGCGCGGCCGTGCCGGAGGCGCGGCCTGAGGAACGCGAAGAGCAGCAGGTAGGCGGCGCCCGCCACCCAGTAGGGGACCCGCAGGGCCTGCTCCGCGCCGAGGGCTCCGGAGGTGGCCTCCACGAGGACGCCGCCGAGGAGCATGCCCACCACGCTCATCCCGAAGGTGACCATGCGGAAGGTCGCGTTGACCCGGCCGAGGACGCCGGCCGGCACGGCCAGCTGGCGGAGCGTCAGGGTGCTGACGCTCCAGAAGGCCACGGCGGCGGAAGCCACCGCGTAGAGGACGACGACGGCCGGGACGGTCGGCACGAGTCCGACGCCCAGGAAGCAGAGGGCCATCGTGAGCAGCGCGGTGAGCAGCGACCTCTCCGTGCCGAGGCGTTCGAGGAGCCGGCGCGCGTACTGGCTTCCGGCGACGCCGCCGACGGCGGCCGCCGACAGGAGCAGCGCGTATCCGAGGGCGCCCAGGCCGAGCGTGTCCCGGACGAAGAGGACCTGCCCGGCGAGCATCGCCGCGTAGAGCGTGTTCAGCACGACCGCGCTCAGCACGAGGATCCGCAGCGTCGGTTCGGCCCGGACGAGCCTCAGCCCCGCGCCGATCTCGGCGGTGAAGCGGCCGCGCCCCGCGGCCGGGACCGCGGGGTCGTCCACGCGCCGGCGCAGCAGCAGGAGGGCCGCCGCGGAGACGCCGTTGACCAGCGCGTTGCCGAGGAACGGTACGGCCAGCCCCGCCTTCAGGAGCAGTCCGCCCAGCGGGCGGCCGACGAAGTCGTTCGAGACGATCTGGCTGGTGCGGAGGTGGCCGTTGGCCCGGGACAGCGCCTTGTCGGGGGCGAGCAGGGGGACCGCGGTGTCGGCGGCGATGCCGTACGCGACCTCGGTCGTCCCGAAGAAGACGGCGAAGGCCATCAGGACCCCCGCGGACACGTCGGTGGTCAGCAGCAGGAGGCCCAGGGCGAGCATGGCGCCGGCCCGCAGCGCGCCCGCGGCGGCCATCAGCGCCACGCGGGGCATCCGGTCGACGAAGGCGCCCATGGGAAGGGCGAACAGCAGCCAGGGAAGCCGCTCCGCCATCGCGACGAGCGAGATCTGCAGGGCGCTGTCGGTCACGGTGGAGGCGGACCAGGTCAGGGCGATGAGGGTCATGCCGTCCGCGACACCACCGGCGGTGAAGCAGGACCAGAAGAGCCAGAACCTCGACGGCAGCGGCGTCGGCCGGGCCGTGTGCGTCTCGGTCATCGCGCGGCCGCCAGTGCGCGGATCCGGTCGAGGAGCCTCGGCGCCCAGGGCCACGCGGGTACGAGCGGGTTCGCCGCCATGGCGAGTGCCTGCGGGAGGGCGGTGCGCACCAGCCAGTCGGGCACCTCCTCCGCGAGCTTCTCCGCCTCGTCGGCCATCCACTCCCCGTACCAGCCGAGCGAGGTGTCGCCGGCGAAGGTCAGGGAGGCGGCGATGTTGGGCAGGAGGGCGGCGGCCGGGTGCCCGCGGCGGGCGAGTTCGAGGGTGGCCGGGACCGCGATGTCCGGGCGCTCGTAGAAGGCGCGGGTTCCGACGACGGAGGCATCGGCGCCCGCGGCGTCGGCGTGTGCGCGGACGGCGTCCAGCATCGCGGGCCACCGCCGGGCCATCTCGGCGTCCAGCTGCTCGGGGGTCGTCGGCGGGTGCGCGGAGCCGGCCGGATCCGCGTCCGGGGTTCCGGCCACGTCCGTGGGGCCCTTGTCCGGGAGCCGGAAGGACTCGGCGCGTTCCAGGCGCAGGCGTTGCAGGCGCAGGACGGCCGCGTCGGTGGGCGTCAGCCGCTCGTCGAGGTCGGTCGGCGACGGGGGGAAGCCGGTCTCCGGGTCGGGCCAGGCGTCGCGGAGGACGACCGTCATGTTGCGGCGGCACGGCAGGTACCGGGCGTCGGGCCACAAGGGGGCGAGGATCGTGGCGAGCGTGTGCTGCGGGGACGGCGCGGCGAACGGGTCCAGATGGCCGGGGAGGCCCCAGGCGTTGAGAAGGACGGTGCTGCCGGCCGTGGCAGCGCGCACGCGCCGCCAGAAGGCCGGATCGAGGACGAAGGAGGGGTACGACTCGCCGGCGTAGACGTCGATGAGCACCAGGTCGTAGCGTCGGCCTCCGTCGAGGAAAGCGGCGGCGTCGGCGACCTCGGTACGGAACTCCACGTGCGGGAAATGCTGGTGGAACAGGGCGCGGGTCACCGTCACCATGCCGGGGTCGAGGTCCACCGCGGTGACGCGGCTCGCGGGGGACGCCGCCAGCACGGGCCGCAGGGATCCGCCGTACCCGAGCCCCAGCACGCAGACCTCGTCGGCGGGCCCGGCCAGCGGCCCCGCGGCGAAGTCGTCGGGCTGGTTCCCCACGAACACCCGGTCGCCGGCGAGCAGCGTCGCGGAGGTGCTCAGCAACAGGGGTGAGGCGCCGTACATGTGCTCTCCTCCTGGATCGTGCCGCCGGGCCCCGGAACCGCCGGCACGGGCGGTCGCCCGTGCCGGCGGAACGCGGGCCCGTACGGGCGAGGCGGTCAGGACAGCGCCAGCGCCTCGTCGACCGCGGCCTGCTCGTCCTCGCTCAGCGGGACGAAGGTCGCGAACATGGGCATGTTGTTGTTCGAACAGCGCGCGTAGACCGCGTGGTCGAACTCCTCGAACAGGGGCTCTTCGTGCTCCGCGTGCTCAGCCATGTGCTCTCCAATCGGAAGCGGGATTCACATCCCTCAATGGCCCCGATACGGACAAGGTCACAACATCCCGCACAGGCCAGGGTGTTGGATTCTCCGAGGCGGGCTGGGCGCAATTGTTCATGGACCCCGAGCGCGTTATCAAGAGTGCCGTCGAACCTTTGCTTCCGCCTCCATCCGCAGCCCGGACAATTCACCCCACAGGTGAAAGGTCGCCAGAAGGCGGGATTCTCAGGTGCGCATTCGGTGCAGAGCGGGACAGTGTGTCGACGGTCGCGTCCCCGGGACCGGTGTGAGCCGCCGTCACGGCGACCGCGCACCCCCAAGAGCCGCCCGTCGGCGGGTTGGAGAGCCTGCGTACGGGGCATGAGTGGAGCGCGGGACGCCGGTCGCCCCGCGTGGCCACGGCGGCGGACACGTGAGGGCGAGGGTTCTCGGCGGCAGCGGCGCCGATACGCCGGAATTGGCCCTGGAGATGATCCGAAGGGTCATTCGGGAGGGTGTGCACAACTCGCCCGACGGAATATCGACGGTGCGTATTTCCGGATCAGAGAGTGGCTTTTATGCGTGATCGGGGGGCCGGAAATCCGACGACGCGGACGCGTCTTCGGACGGGCGGTGAAACGGGTCGTACCGGGCGCGCGAAGCATCCCTCGGCAGCGACGACTTCCGCGCGCGCCGGGGGGCCAGCGTCGTCCGCCGAACCGTCCTCGCTCCCACCGTCCACGCCGCCGAAGCCGGCCCGGCCTCCGAGGAGGGCCTGGGCCTGCTCGCTTCGTGGCGGGCGCGGGCCGTCGGTTCGTCAGGCGGAGTGCTGCCTGATCCTGGCGAGGAGATCGACGAGACGTTCCTGCTCGTCGTCCGCGGCACTCCGCGGTCGCGGCTGGGCCGCGTAGGGGCGGGTGCGGGCGGCCGTACGGTCGCGGTGCGCGCCGACCGCCGCGCCGATGATCCAGGAGCCGGCGACCGGCGTCTGGACCGGGGTCGAGGGCACGGACACGGCCGAGGACGCCGAGGACGCCGAGGACGACAGAGAGGGCCTGGCCCTGGGCGCCGGTGCCGCGGCGCGAGCGGCGGCCGGCGGAAGCGGCGGCGGCTGGGGCGTGTGGGGGATCTGGATGACGTAGGTCAGGCCGGAGCCCCGCGGGTGGTGCCGTGCGGTGAGGTCTCCGCCGTGGGCGTCCACGATCTCGCGCGCGATGAGGACGTGGGTGGGGTCGTTGACCGCCCGCGGGCCGCTGATCTCGATGCGCAGGTGGTCGAGGCGCAGCGACGCCGTGATGACGACGGTGGTGTCGGTCCGCAGCGACGACTGGGGCCGTGGCCGGACCGTGCCCGTGGACGTGACTCCGGAGGCGTCGGCGATCAGGTGGGCCAGGGCGGTGGACGCGCCCCCGGGGTCGAGCGAGACCACCCCGGGCGGGGCGTGCACGGCGAACTGCGCCCGGTGCGGGCCGGTGAGCGCCGTGGCCTTGTCGATGCCGGCGGTCACGACGGTGCCCAGGGTCGTGGGGTGCCGGGCGACGGCGGTGGCCGGCGCCCCCTCCCGCCTCAGGGGTTCCACCGTGCCCTGAGCGTGCCGCTCCGGGCCGACGGCCCGGGAATCGGCCACCTCGGCGACCAGTTCGGCGTACCGGGCGGTGAGGGCCGCGTACCGCTCCGCCTGCTCCGCGCGCTCGGCCTCGTACCGGGCGACCAGCTCCTCGTACGGCCTGCGGTCGGTGAACGTCATCACGGCGCCGACGAGCCGGTCCCCGTCGCGCACCGGAGCGGTGGTGAGGTCGACCGGCACGGGGGCTCCGCCCTTCGACCACAGGACCTGCCCGCGCACCCGGTGCTTGCGGCCGGACCTGAGCGTGTCGGCGAGCGGGGACTCCTCGTAGGGGAAGGGGGTGCCGTCGGCGCGTCGCGCGAGGACCAGGGGGTGCAGTGCGGCGCCGTCGAGTTCCTCGGTGCGGTAGCCGAGGATCTGGGCGAAGGCGGGGTTCACGAGGACGACCCGGCCGTCGGTGTCCGTGCCGACGACGCCCTCGGAGGCGGCCCGCAGGATCATCTCGGTCTGCCGCTGCGAGCGGGCCAGCTCGGCCTCGGTGTCGAGGGTGCCCGTCAGATCGCGGACGACCAGCATCAGCAGCTCGTCGCCGGTGTAACCGGTGTACGAGTCGTACGCCTCGCGCCCGTCCTCCAGGCCGGCGCTCGTCACCTCGACGGGGAACTCGCTGCCGTCGGTACGGCGGGCGGTCATGCGCGCGGGGGCGGTCCGTACCCGTGCGGCGGTCCGCTCGCGCCGGCTCCTCACCGTCGCGACCGCGCGGGGTGCGACACGGCCGGATGCGGCGCCGGGAAGCAGGGACCGGTCGAACGACGGCAGCAGTTCGAGCAGTGCGCGCCCGACGAGCGCGGTGCCGGGGGTCTCGAAGAGGGCGAGGGCGAGGGGGTTGGCGTTGACGACCGTGCCCTGGCGGTTGACGAGGACGAGACCTTCGGGGAGGGCGTCGAGTATGACCGCGAGGCGGGCGGCGCCTCGGGAGAGGGGCAGGACCATGGCGACGTTTCCTTTCCGGGCTGGAGACCGGCGAGGGGGACCGGCGGGGGTGTGCGGTGCCGGGCGGACGGGACACCCGGCACCGCGCGATGAGGAGGGGGCCGGACCGGGGCGCGGGCGACGGACGTCGTGACGCATCGGGTCGGCTGGTGAAGACCTAACCACCTGGTGATGGCATATCTGAGGGCCATGACCGGCGTTGTGTGTTTCTTAAGGTTTCCTTCATGCCATGATCAGGCAGGGCTGAGGCACCTCCCGGTCATGTGGGAAGCCGCTCCGCGGCGTAGGCCGGCGCCGGCGAACGGTGACGTCCTGTCGGCCGGAGGGCCGCCGGGGAGGTGTCGCCCGGTGCGGCGGCCGGCGCGGCATCGTCCTGCACGGCCGAGGGCAGCTCCAGGACGTAGGTGCTGCCGCTGACGCCGGCCGCCCGGTGCGTGCGGAGCGTCCCGCCGTGGGCCGCGGCGATGCCCTGCACGACGTCGAAGTGCTCCCGCGCGCCGCCGCTGTACGGGCCGCGCACCTCGACGCGCAGCAGACCGCGCTGGTGGAGGGCGGCGACGAAGACGTGGTGCGGGCCGGGGCCGGCCTGCTCGTCGCCGGTGTGGACGACGTCCGCGATGAGGCGCCCGACGGCGGTCGAGATGTCGTCGGGGTCCACGTGGACGGCGAACCTCGGCGCGTGGACGGAGAACTGCACCCGGCTCGGACCCGTGAAGGCCGCCGCCGCCCGTACCCCGGCCTGCACGACGTCGTCGACGAGCACGGTGCGCCGCCGCGGTCCCACCGGCGTGGTGTCCTCGGGGTAGGGCCTGGCCCGGTCGGTCACGAGGGCCATGGTCATGCGCAGGTCGGCCGCCAGCGCCTCCAGGCTGATGGTCGCCTCGGGCCACAGGGGGCGGGAGCCGTCGTCGGCGAGCCGGGTCAGCTGGGTGTGCAGGTGGTGCAGCGCGCCGGCCAGCGGGCCGGAGAGGAAGTCAGCGAGTTCGCGGGTGTGTTCCACGGCCCGGTCGGTCCGGCGCTGCTGCCGTTCGAGTTCGGTCCTGTGATGCTGGAGGGAGCGGGCCTGCGCGGCCACGTACTCGTCCGCCAGCCGCTCGTACGGGCGGCGGTCGCTGAGCGCGACGACCGTGCCGACCACCCGGCCGTCGTCCGTGACGGGCCGGACGGAGACGTCGGCGGTGAGGCGGGGGCCGTCGCACGGCTCCAGGTCCAGGGCGTCGAGCCGGCTCGGGTGCCCGGTCCTGAGGGCCTGGGCCAGAGGGGCGTGTCCGGCGTCGAGGGGTTCCCCGTCGGGCCCGACGGGGACCAGCAGGGAGAGCAGTTCACAGCCCCCCAGCTCGGCGGCCCGGCCGCCGAGCAGACGGGCCGCGGCCGGGTTGACCAGGTCGATCCGGCCTTCGGTGTCGATTCCGACGAGCGCCTCGCCGGTGGTGCGCAGGACGGCCTCGGCCTGGAGGAGGGAGTGGGAGAGCGCCGCCCGCGCGTCCTCGGCTTCCGTGATGTCGCGCAGCGAGATGACCAGCGAGGATCCGTACGGGATGGAGTCGTGGAAGGCGTGCCGGTCGAGCCGTACGGTGGTGATCTCGGCGGCGAACGCCGTGCCGCCGGAGGTCCGGGCCGTGGTGCGGAGCCGGTGCGCGGGGGTGCCGCCGGGATGTCCGGTGTCCGCGGGCCCGCGGGTCAGGTTCCAGTCGAAGGACGGGAGGAAGTCGAGGACGCCCCGCCCCTCGACGGTCTGCCGGTCGTAGCCGAACAGCGCTGCCGCGGCCAGGTTGGCCCTGACCACGGTGCCGTTGTCGTCGACGATCAGCACGGCGTCGGGGACGAAGTCCACCACGTCCTCGCGGGGGAGTGGTGCGAGGGCCGCCGCCGCGCCGGGGGAGAACACCGCTGGGCTGTTGTCGAAGTTCACCGCTGTTTTCTTCCTGTCTGTCGCGCAGACCGTGGAATCCCGTTCGTGCGGGAGGCCGGGGACGAGGGCCGGCGGGCCCAGGCCGTTTCTCCTGGCGTCTTCCGGGGGCGTTCGGCCGCCCGCCCACCGCCGGTCATGTGCCCTGTACCGCCGTCACATGGAAGCACGAGAGGACCGGTTGTATGTGCCGGGAAACATGGGCTTAGGGATTCTTTAAGGAAAGGGCGCCGCGGTGCCGTCTGCGTGTGCCATGTGTGACTTCCGGGAGACATATGTCAGGTAGAGTCCGCCGGGACCTCGCGAAGTCCGACCTCCACACACTTCATGAACAGCCCGAGGAATATTCATGCACGGCACGATCGACGGTTTCAGCTATGGGCTGATCACTCCCGTAGCGGGATACATCATGGCCTGCCTCGGTTCCGCGCTGGGACTTCGGTGCACGGTCCGGTCGGTACGCAGCGGACGGAAAATGCCCGGCTGGCTCATTCTCGGGGCGGTCTCCATCGGGTGCGGGATCTGGACCATGCATTTCATCGGAATGCTCGGATTCACGGTGCGCGAGACCGGAATCGGCTACGACGGGCCGCTGACGCTGGCGAGCCTGCTGTTCGCGGTGGTCTCCGTCGGCGTCGGCGTCGGCGCCGTCGCCTACCGGGGCACCCGCCTTCCCGTCCTGCTCACCGCGGGTCTCTTCACCGGCCTGGGTGTGGCCGGGATGCACTACACGGGCATGGCCGCCATGCGGATGGACGGCAGCCTCGACTACGACCTGCCGACGGTCGCCGTTTCGGTGGCGATCGCGGTGGTGGCGGCGACGGCGGCCCTGTGGGCGGCGGTCTCGGTGCGGGGCCTGTCGGCGGCGATCGGGGCGAGCCTGGTCATGGGGGTGGCGGTGACCGGGATGCACTACACGGGCATGGCCGCGCTCTCGGTACGGCTCCACGCGCATGTGCCCGGGGCCGCGGAGGCCGGGTCCCCGGCCTCGGTCGTGCTGCCGATGCTGGTGGCGCCCCTGGTGTTCCTCATCGTGGCCGGCACGATCGTCATGTTCGACCCCCTGCTGATCCTGGGGGACGACGAGGCGGACATCGACCGGCGCCCGCGGAGAGCCGTCCTCCGCTGACCCCCCGACGCGCGGTGGCCCTCCCCACCGCGTCACGATGCCCGCTCCCCGGTGGTCGCGCCGACGGGAGCGGGCATCGTTGTTTACTCCGCAATTTCTTAGATGCAAATTGGTCGACTGACCAATAAGACTTCTCCGGCAACCCCCTTCCCCGGCGTGCCGATCACCAAAGCCCAGGATGTGAGGCTCATGCCTTACAGTGGTCGTCGGCCGAAGCCGTCAGACACGGGTCACGTCCCGCCCGGTGCACTCGGAAACAGCGCCTTCACGTGACGTCCGCGACGCGTCCGACCACATGCGACGAAGAGGGAGTCATGTCGGGAGAAACGGAACTCACGACCGCCTACAGCAGCAAGGTCGCCGGAGATCTCGAACGCAATGTGGCGGAGCAGGAGCGCATCCGGGGCGAGGTCGCACGTCTCACGGCCGAACTCGACGAGCTGATGCACGACCACGGCGTGCTGCTCAATCTCCAGAAGGCACTGCAGGCCGGCGCTTCGGAATCCGACCGAAAGGTCCCCCGGCAGAAGAACGGAAAAGCCGGAAAGGGCGGCGGCCGCCATTCCGGAGCCGGAAAGGTCACTCTCGTCGATCTGATCCGCGATCACCTCGCGGCGAGCGACGATCCCTGTTCCGCGTCCGAGGTGACGACCGTGCTCAGCGAGCGGCACCGTGACCGGCACATCCAGACCACGGTCGTGCGCACGTCCCTGGAGAATCTCGTCGCCAAGGGGCGCGCCCGCCGCATCAAGCGGGGTTCCTCCGTCTTCTACACCGAGGTCACTCCCGCGCCCTAGCGGGACGCGAGTACAGCCGGCGGCACGGTGCCCCCGGCTGTTCGTGCCATCTTAGGATCCGGTGCCCGCGGGAGGGGTTAACGCGGCCTTTCCCATGTCTTAAAGATCTTTAATCGGTCGGGCGCTCGACCCGGTCCAACAGAATATGCCATGTTCTTCCCCGTTGATGTCGGTCCCCCCGCATCCCGGAAGACATGTGTGTCACGTACCGTGCCCCGCATGGCAAAGGTGCTTCTCGTCCAGGACGACCCCTCGGTTCGCTCCGCCCTGCGTATGTGTCTCTCGGATGCCTCGTACACCGTGCGGGAGTGCGGGACGGCGCTGGGCGCTCTGCGCGCCGTCCTGGACGAGCCGTTCGACGCGATGGTGCTCGGCCTCGGCCTGCCCGACCTCGACGGCCTGGAGATGCTCAGGATGCTCCGTACCGTCTCGGACATCCCCGTCGTGGTCGTCACCGACCGGCAGGACGAGCGGGAGACCGTCCGGGCGCTGGGCAGCGGCGCCGACGACTTCCTGGCCGGACCGTTCTCCGGCGCCCACCTCGTGGCCAGGATGACCGCGGTGCTGCGGCGGGCGGCGGCCGGAGTCGTCCCCGTGGACGTCGCCCGGGTCGGCGGCCTGGTCGTCGACGCGAAGCGGCGCGAGGCGTTCCTCGACGGCGCCCCGCTCGACCTGAAGCCCAAGGAGTTCGACCTCCTGGAGTTCCTGGCGTGGCGCCCCGGCGTCGTCGTGCCGCGCGGCGAACTCTTCAAGCGGGTGTGGCTGCGGACCTACCGCGGTGAGCGCACCGTGGACGTCCACCTCTCGTGGCTCCGGCGGAAGCTCGGCGAGTCGGCGGCCGAGCCCCGCTATCTGCACACGGTCCGCCACGTCGGCATCAAGCTGGAGGCCCCGTAGCCGGCGCCCTGAGCATGCGTCAGCCTGCGAGCGCGTCCGGCTTTCCCTTGCTGCGCGGCCGTTCCTCGACCAGCTTTCCCCACACGATCATGCGGTAGGTGCTGGTGAACTCGGGCGTGCAG
>NZ_JBHVRX010000033.1:0-90712 GCF_042885515.1 Streptomyces sp. NPDC058052
CGGACCTTTGGGGCGACGACCTTCTGGTCCCGGGGGGGGGGCGGGGGGCGCCCGGGGGCGCCGTCGGGGTTCCCCGCGGCGTCTTTGTTTTTTCCCCTACACCCCGCCCCCCCCGCCACCGGTTTCGGTCCCGGCCACGGCCGGATTCCCAGGGGCGTACGGCAGGATGTCCCCCATGCCGAGCCTGAAGAAGACGAGCGGACCCCTGGACGGGCCCGCGGCGCCGGACGGAGCGCGCGAGGACACGCCCCCGACCGTCGCCCCCACCCGGCGCGACGAGGTGGCCGCCGCGGGCAGCGAACTCATCGGCGGCCGCTACGGGCGCCGCGCCCTGCCGGGCAGCGGGCCCGCGGGCGGGCAGTTCACGCCGGTGCGCGTGATCGGCCTGGTGGCCATCGGCATGTTCGCCCTCGGCATGGTGCAGAAGCTGCCCTGCTACAACTGGGCCTGGTTCCGCGGCACCACCTCCCAGTACACCCACGCCTGCTACTCGGACATCCCGCACCTGTTCGCAGGACGCGGCTTCGCCGAGGGGCTCGTGCCCTACTTCGACCGGCTGCCCGGCGACATACCGTTCCTGGAGTACCCCGTCCTGACGGGGCTCTTCATGGAGGTCGCCGCCTGGCTGACCCCCGGCGGCGAGCTCCAGGCCCAGGAGAAGGCGTACTGGCTGGTCAACTCCGGCCTGCTGATGGCCTGCGCGGCCGTCCTCGCCGTCTGTGTGGCCCGGACGCACCGCCGGCGCCCCTGGGACGGCCTGCTGGTCGCCCTGGCGCCCTCCGTGGCGCTCACGGCCACGATCAACTGGGACCTGCTGGCGGTGGCCCTCACCGCCGCCTCGATCCTCATGTGGTCCCGCTCCCGGCCGCTCGCGGCCGGCGTCCTGCTCGGCCTCGCCGTCGCCGCCAAGTTCTACCCGCTGCTGCTCCTGTGGCCCCTGCTGCTGCTCTGCGTGCGGGCCGGACGGCTCCGGGCCTTCGGCACCGCGCTGCTCGGCGCGGCGGGCTCCTGGCTCGTGGTGAACCTGCCGGTGATGCTCCTCGCGCCCGAGGGGTGGAAGCAGTTCTACCTCTTCAGCCGCGACCGGAACGTCGACTTCGGCTCCGTCTGGCTGCTCGTCAGCCAGCGCGGCGGCACGGCCATCCCGCCCGAGCGGGCCAACCTGTACGCGCTGCTGCTCCTGGCGCTCGCCGCCGGCGGCCTCGCGTGGCTGGCCTGCGCCGCTCCCCGCCGGCCCCGGCTGGCCCAGCTGGCGTTCCTGATGGTCGCGGCGTTCGTGCTCACCAACAAGGTCTACTCGCCGCAGTACGTGCTGTGGCTGGTGCCGCTCGCCGCGCTCGCCCGGCCGCGCTGGCGCGACTTCCTCGTCTGGCAGTCCTGCGAGGTCCTGTACTTCCTCGGGGTCTGGATGTACCTCGCGTTCACCGGCAGCGGCAGCAAGCAGGGGCTGCCGCTCGACGGCTACCACTTCGCGGTCGTGCTGCACCTGCTGGGCACGCTGTACCTGTGCGCCATGGTCGTACGGGACATCCTGGCGCCCGAGAAGGACCCCGTCCGGCGCGACGGCTCCGACGACCCCTCGGGAGGTGTCCTGGACGGCGCCCCGGACGTCTTCGTCGTGGGCAGGGCCGCCCACCCGGCCCGGCACGCGGCCCCCGCGCCGGAGACGGGCGGACAGGAGCTCCTCGTGACATGGGGAACCCCCGGGGCCGAGGGCTCCCGGGGGTGACCGCAGGGCGCGACCGTACGGCCGGCCGGGGGGCTCAGCGCTCCACGAGCCGGTCGTACTGCGTCGTGGTGTGGCGCAGGTGCGCCACCAGCTCGTCGCCGACCTGAGGCTCCTGCGCGTCGGCCGGCACGAAGAGGATCGACACCTGCATGTGCGGCGGCTCGGCGAACCAGCGCTGCTTGCCCGCCCAGACGAACGGCGAAAGGTTCCGGTTCACCGTGGCCAGACCGGCCCGGGCCACGCCCTTGGCGCGCGGCATCACGCCGTGCATCGCCTTCGGGGCCTCCAGGCCGACGCCGTGCGAGGTGCCGCCGGCGACCACGACCAGCCAGCCGTCCGAGGCGGCCTTCTGCTGCCGGTAGCCGAAGCGGTCGCCCTTGGCGACCCGGGTGACGTCCAGGACCGAACCGCGGTACTCGGTGGCCTCGTGGTCGCCCAGCCAGAGCCGGGTGCCGATCCGGGCGCGGAAGCGGGTCTGCGGGAACTGCTGCTGGAGCCGGGCCTGCTCCTCGGCCCGCAGGTGGCTCACGAACATGGTGTGCAGCGGCAGCCGGGCGGCGCGCAGCCGGTCCATCCAGGCGATGACCTCCTCGACGGCGTCCGTGCCGTCCGGGCGGTCGAGCGGCAGGTGCAGGGCGAAGCCCTCCAGGCGCACGTCCTCGATCGCGGAGGCGAGCAGCGCGAGCTCCTCCTCACGGACGCCGTGCCGCTTCATCGAGCTCATGACCTCGATGACGACGCGGGCGCCGACCAGGGCGTGCACGCCGTCCACGGAGGAGACGGAGCGGATCACCCGGTCGGGCAGCGGCACGGGCTCCTCGCCGCGCCGGAACGGCGTGAGGACCAGCAGGTCGCCGCCGAACCAGTCCTTGATCTTCGCGGCCTCGTACGTGGTCCCCACCGCGAGCATGTCGGCGCCGAAACGGGCCGTCTCCTCGGCGAGCCGCTCGTGCCCGAAGCCGTAGCCGTTGCCCTTGCAGACCGGGATCAGACCGGGGAACTGGTCGATCACGGTCTTCTGGTGCGCCCGCCAGCGAGCGGTGTCGACGTAGAGGGAGAGCGCCATGGCCGGCCCGGAACCTTTCTGATGGCTGCGGTGGAGAGTCGGAGATGTGTACGAAACCCGCGGACTTACGAGGGTACGCAAGCCCCGCGGGGAGCGTCAGCGGCGCGACATGTAGATGTCGAGCGCCTTGTGCAGGAGCTTGTTCAGCGGGAAGTCCCATTCGCCGACGTACTCCACGGCCTCGCCGCCGGTGCCGACCTTGAACTGGATCAGGCCGAAGAGGTGGTCGGTCTCGTCGAGGGAGTCCGAGATGCCGCGCAGGTCGTAGACGGTCGCGCCCATGGCGTACGCGTCGCGAAGCATCCGCCACTGCATGGCGTTGGACGGGCGGACCTCGCGGCCGATGTTGTCGGAGGCGCCGTACGAGTACCAGACATGGCCGCCGACGACGAGCATCGTCGCCGCGGAGAGGTTCACGCCGTTGTGGCGGGCGAAGTAGAGGCGCATCCGGTTGGGGTCCTCGTTGTTGAGGACGTTCCACATGCGCTGGAAGTACGAGAGCGGGCGCGGCCGGAACTTGTCGCGCACCGCGGTGATCTCGTACAGGCGCTGCCACTCGGCGAGGTCCTCGTAACCGCCCTGGACGACCTCGACGCCGGCCTTCTCGGCCTTCTTGATGTTGCGGCGCCACAGCTGGTTGAAGCCCTTGAGGACGTCGTCGAGGGAACGGTTGGCCAGCGGGACCTGGAAGACGTAACGGGGCTGCACGTCGCCGAAGCCGGCGCCGCCGTCCTCGGCCTGCTGCCAGCCCATCCGGCGCAGCCGGTCGGCGACCTCGAAGGCGCGCGGCTCGACGTGCGTGGCCTGGACGTCCTTGAGGCGCTTGACGTCCGGGTCCTGGATGCCGGACTTGATCGCGGCCGCGTCCCAGCGGCGGATGACGACCGGCGGACCCATCTTCACGGAGAAGGCGCCCTGCTGCTTGAGGTGGGCCAGCATGGGCTGGAGCCACTCGTCGAGGTTGGGGGCGTGCCAGTTGATGACCGGGCCCTCGGGGAGGTAGGCCAGGTAGCGCTTGAGCTTGGGGAGCTGCCGGTAGAGCACCAGGCCGACGCCGACGAGCTCGCCGCCCTTGTCGAACCAGCCGAGGCTCTCCGAGCGCCACTCGGTCTTCACGTCCGCCCACGCCGGGACCTGGCAGTGGCTCGCGCCGGGCAGAGTCTGGATGTACGCCAGATGCTGCTCTCGGCTGATGGTCCTCAGGGTCAGGCTCATGCGGGGCGCTCCTCGGCAGGTGTGTCCCCATCGGTCAGGGGCTCCGGCTCTCGCGCCGAAGCCTACTGCGACCGGGGAGCGCCCCGGTGGGCCGCGTGGGCCCTGACGTGCCCGGCGTCGGCTCAGACGCCGCCGAAGAGCCCTCCGTGGGCCATGCCGAGGTAGAAGCCGACGGCGGCGGCGCCGAGGCCGATGATCAGGAAGAAGCGTTCGCGGGTGGTGACGGAGATGAACTGTCCGTAGGCCCCGGTCAGGATGCCGATCAGGCCCGACCATGAGCTGAGCAGGTGCAGGCTGTGGAACTGCGCCGTCACGAAGGACAGGATGCCGAGCACCAGGGTCACCGCGAGCAGCGTGTCCTGGAGCGGGTGCGGCTTGCCGTCCGTGGCGAAGAGGGAGTGGCCGGGGTCGGGTCGCATTGCCTGTGCCATGGGGCACCTCCTGGCGTGCCGAGCGGAGGGCGGCGCATCCTAGCGCCGCCGACGTCCGATGTGTACAGATTGCGTCCCCTCCCCGCCGGATTTCAACCGCAAGGCGATGTGCAGGTACTCTGTACGGTCTGCGCCGGTGTCTGCCCTGGTCCTGCCAGGACTGGTTCTCCAGGACCACCGACACACCCCGCTCGTCGGGGCACGTTGTCAGTGGCCGCCGATACCGTCGCTCACGCATCACGACCCTCCTGCCACGGAACGACCGTGGCCGCTGAGTCCAAAGGAGGTGGGTTCCACATGCGTCACTACGAGGTGATGGTCATCCTCGACCCCGATCTCGAGGAGCGCGCTGTCTC
This sequence comes from Streptomyces sp. NPDC058052, assembly GCF_042885515.1. Classification (NCBI taxonomy): domain Bacteria; kingdom Bacillati; phylum Actinomycetota; class Actinomycetes; order Kitasatosporales; family Streptomycetaceae; genus Streptomyces; species Streptomyces sp. NPDC058052. The sequence continues at coordinate 4,798 of NZ_JBHVRX010000033.1, forward strand.
CCCGCTGATCGAGAACTTCCTCTCCGTCGTCCGTGAGGGCAACGGAAAGGTCGAGAAGGTCGACACCTGGGGCCGTCGTCGTCTCGCCTACGAGATCAAGAAGAAGCCCGAGGGCATCTACTCGGTCATCGACCTGCAGGCCGAGCCTGCGGTCGTCAAGGAGCTCGACCGCCAGATGAACCTGAACGAGTCGGTCCTCCGGACCAAGGTCCTCCGTCCCGAGACCCACTGAGCTTCCGCTCAGAGGTAATCGGGTCCGAGTAGCAGCAAGCAGCCAGAAGCAATCCCGCCGAGAGGTTCACCCATGGCAGGCGAGACCGTCATCACGGTCGTCGGCAATCTCGTCGACGACCCCGAGCTGCGCTTCACCCCGTCCGGTGCGGCGGTCGCGAAGTTCCGCGTCGCGTCCACTCCCCGCACCTTCGACCGTCAGACCAACGAGTGGAAGGACGGCGAGAGCCTGTTCCTGACCTGCTCGGTCTGGCGTCAGGCGGCGGAGAACGTCGCCGAGTCCCTTCAGCGCGGCATGCGCGTCGTCGTGCAGGGCCGGCTCAAGCAGCGGTCCTACGAGGACAACCAGGGCGTCAAGCGCACGGTCTTCGAGCTGGACGTCGAGGAAGTCGGTCCCAGCCTGCGCAACGCCACGGCCAAGGTCACCAAGACCACCGGCCGCGGTGGTCAGGGTGGCGGCGGCGGCTTCGGCGGCGGCGGTGGCCAGCAGGGTGGCGGCGGTGGCTGGGGTGGAAACTCCGGCGGCGGCGGCCAGCAGGGCGGCGGCGGTGCTCCCGCCGACGACCCGTGGGCCACTGGCGGCTCGTCCTCCGGCGGCGGCCAGCAGGCCGGCGGCGGTGGCGGCTGGGGTGGAAACTCCGGCGGCGGCTACTCGGACGAGCCCCCCTTCTAGGGAGTCCCTTCCGGTTTCCGGAAGAGACCCCTGGGGGCAGCTCGTACCCCACACTTCTTGATCACACAGGAGAAACACCATGGCGAAGCCGCCTGTGCGCAAGCCTAAGAAGAAGGTCTGCGCGTTCTGCAAGGACAAGACCGCGTACGTGGACTACAAGGACACGAACATGCTGCGGAAGTTCATTTCCGACCGCGGCAAGATCCGTGCCCGCCGCGTGACCGGCAACTGCACGCAGCACCAGCGTGACGTCGCCACGGCCGTCAAGAACAGCCGTGAGATGGCGCTGCTGCCCTACACGTCCACCGCGCGATAAGGGAAGGGTGACCGAAAAATGAAGATCATCCTCACCCAGGAAGTCTCCGGCCTCGGTGCGGCCGGCGACGTCGTCGAGGTCAAGGACGGCTACGCTCGCAACTACCTGGTCCCGCGTGGTTTCGCGATCCGCTGGACCAAGGGTGGCGAGAAGGACGTGGCGCAGATCCGCCGCGCCCGCAAGATCCACGAGATCGCGACCATCGAGCAGGCCAACGAGGTCAAGGCCAAGCTCGAGGGCACGAAGGTGCGCCTGGCCGTTCGCTCCGGCGACGCCGGCCGTCTCTTCGGCTCCGTGACCCCGGCCGACGTCGCCACGGCGATCAAGTCCGCCGGTGGCCCCGAGGTCGACAAGCGTCGCGTCGAGCTCGGTTCGCCGATCAAGACCCTGGGCTCGCACCAGGTGCTCGTGCGTCTGCACCCCGAGGTCGCCGCGAAGCTCGGCATCGAGGTCGTTGCCGCGTAACGCTGCGCTCAGCAGTTCTGCGCTTCGGTGCAGAAGGAAGGGCCGCACTCCTCACGGAGTGCGGCCCTTCCGCTGTTTCACGTGAAACATGCGCTTGTGGCTGTTTGCGCTGTTTGCGCTGTTTGCGCTGTTTGTGCTGTTCGGGCTGTTCGGGCTGTTCGGGCTGTTCAGGCTGTTTCACGTGAAACAGGCGTCCAGGTCAGCGGGTGGCGCCCGTGACGATCCAGCGGCCGGAGCGCATCCGGAACCAGAGCGTGCCCAACCGGACCACCATCATCAGCGTCATCGCCCACCAGAGCGCGGTCAGGCCGCCTCCGAACACCGGCACGAGCAGGGCGACGGGAGCGAAGGCCGCCAGCGTGAGCAGCATCGCCCAGGCGAGGTAGGGGCCGTCACCCGCGCCCATCAGGACGCCGTCGAGGACGAAGACCACTCCGGAGATCGGCTGGGAGAGCGCCACGACGAGCAGGGCCGGAAGCAGTGTGGACTGGACGGCGGGGTCATCGGTGAAGAGCGGGATGAAGAGCGGGCGGGCCACCACGAGCAGCAGTCCGAGGACCACGCCGGAGACCACGCCCCACAGGACCATCCGACGGCAGACCTGGCGGGCGCCGTCCGCGTCGTCGGCGCCGAGGTAGCGCCCGATGATGGCCTGGCCGGCGATGGCGATGGCGTCCAGGGCGAAGGCCATCAGGTTCCAGAGGGAGATGATGATCTGGTGGGCGGCGACCTCGGTGTCGCCCAGGCGGGCGGCTACGGCAGTGGCGATCATCAGGACGGCGCGCAGCGAGAGCGTACGGACCAGCAGTGGGACGCCCGCCTGGGCGGAGGCACGGATGCCGGCCGCGTCGGGCCGGAGCGAGGCGCCGTTGCGCCGCGCGCCCCGGACGACCACGACGAGGTACGCGACGGCCATGCCGACCTGGGCGATGACGGTGCCCCAGGCTGAGCCCGCGATGCCGAGTCCGGCGCCGTAGACCAGGCCGACATTGAGGGCGCCGTTGACCGCGAAGCCGCCGATGGCCACGTAGAGCGGGGTCCGGGTGTCCTGGAGTCCGCGCAGGACACCGGTGGCCGCCAGGACGATCAGCATCGCGGGGATGCCCAGAATCGAGATCCTCAGATACGTGGTCGCGTAAGGGGCGGCGGTGTCGGAGGCGCCGAAGACCTGGACCAGCCAGGGGGCCGTGGGGAGGGTGACCGCGACGACGGCGAGGCCGAGGAGGAGGGCCAGCCAGATGCCGTCGATGCCCTGTCGGAGGGCGGCGGGCAGATCGCCGGCGCCGACCCGCCGGGCGACGGCGGCCGTCGTGGCGTAGGCGAGGAAGACGAAGACGCTGACGGCGGTGGAGAGCAGGGCACCGGCGATGGCGAGGCCCGCGAGCTGGGGGGTGCCGAGGTGTCCCACGATGGCGCTGTCCACCATCAGGAAGAGCGGTTCGGCGACGAGGGCGCCGAAGGCCGGCAGGGCGAGCGAGAGGATCTCGCGGTCGTGTCGGCGCAGTGCGGCCTTGGAGCTCGTGGGGGCCTGGGTCATGGGGTCAATCTAATCGTCCACAGGTAAGTGATGCAATGCATCTGTGATCCTTACTTTTGAGGGGAGCGGGGCTTCGGGTGTGGGCTGTTTGTTCTGATCGTGGCCCTGGGGGAAAAGTTTTTCTCCCCCACAGCCCGTGGATGGAGAAGTCCCAGGTCAGGGCCATAGGAAGGTGGGAGCTATGAGTTTGTCCACATGGCTGTCCCCCGGTCCGTGCACAGGATCCGGCAGCTTATCCACAGCATCGGGGCCTTCACCCACAGAGCCTGTGGATAACCAGATTGGCTGATGCCCCTCGCGGGCCTACCGTGGACCGGCGCCCGACGCGCCAGAAGCGGACGCAAAGCCACTCTTTGATCAAGGCCGTGGCGTAAGAAGGAGTGGCACGGCGAGGTCCGCGGAGCGGACGGGAAGAGGTGGCGGGTGAGCGTTCCCGAGCCCATGGACGACCCCTGGGCGGACGGTGGACCGAGCGACCGGCTGCCCGTCCGCACGCGTGGTGAAGGGCGCGGCGAAGGTCGTGGTGAAGGCCGCGGCGAGGGCCGCGGGCGCGGCCGGGGTCGCGACGAGCAGCACGAGCGCGGCAGCGACGGTCCCTGGGACGGCGGACTCTCCGGCTTCGAGCGGGTCCCTCCGCAGGACCTCGACGCCGAACAGTCCGTGCTCGGCGGCATGCTGCTCTCCAAGGACGCCATCGCCGACGTCGTCGAGATCATCAAGGGCCACGACTTCTACAAGCCCGCGCACGAGACCGTCTTCGGCGCGATCCTCGACCTCTACGCCAAGGGCGAGCCCGCCGACCCCATCACGGTCGGCGCCGAACTCACCAAGCGCGGCGAGATCAACCGCGTCGGCGGCGCCTCCTACCTGCACACCCTCGTCCAGTCGGTCCCGACCGCGGCGAACGCCTCGTACTACGCGGAGATCGTCCACGAGCGGGCCGTGCTGCGCCGCCTCGTCGAGGCCGGCACCAAGATCACGCAGATGGGATACGCGGCCGACGGCGACGTCGACGAGATCGTGAACTCCGCCCAGGCGGAGATCTACAAGGTCACCGAGCAGCGGACCACCGAGGACTACCTGCCGCTCGGCGACATCATGGAGGGCGCGCTCGACGAGATCGAGGCGATCGGCTCCCGCAGCGGCGAGATGACCGGTGTGCCCACCGGCTTCAGCGACCTCGACTCGCTCACCAACGGACTCCACCCCGGCCAGATGATCATCATCGCGGCCCGTCCCGCCATGGGTAAGTCGACGCTCGCCCTGGACTTCGCCCGGGCCGCTTCGATCAAGCACAACCTGCCCAGCGTCATCTTCTCCCTCGAAATGGGCCGCAACGAGATCGCGATGCGACTGCTCTCGGCCGAGGCCAGGGTCGCCCTGCACCACATGCGTTCCGGCACCATGACCGACGAGGACTGGACCCGGCTGGCCCGCCGCATGCCGGACGTCTCCCAGGCCCCGCTCTACATCGACGACTCCCCGAACCTGTCGATGATGGAGATCCGCGCCAAGTGCCGTCGGCTCAAGCAGCGCAACGGCCTCAAGCTCGTCATCATCGACTACCTCCAGCTGATGCAGTCCGGCGGCTCCAAGCGGCAGGAGAGCCGCCAGCAGGAGGTCTCCGACATGTCGCGAAACCTCAAGCTCCTCGCCAAGGAGCTGGAACTCCCGGTGATCGCGCTCTCCCAGCTGAACCGTGGACCCGAGCAGCGCACCGACAAGAAGCCGATGGTCTCCGACCTCCGTGAGTCCGGCTCCATCGAGCAGGACGCCGACATGGTCATCCTGCTCCACCGCGAGGACGCCTACGAGAAGGAGTCCCCGCGGGCCGGCGAGGCCGACATCATCGTCGGCAAGCACCGTAACGGCCCGACGGCCACCATCACCGTCGCCTTCCAGGGCCACTACTCGCGCTTCGTGGACATGGCACAAACCTGATCGTGCCCGGGCGGGCCGGCGCGGCATGATCGCCCCATGACCTCTGCCTTCGAAGCCCTGCTGCCCACCACCGAACGTTCTCTGCTGCACCGCGTGGCCCGCGCCCAGAGCGAGGGCCGCGCGCCCTCGTTCGTGGGGGCCGTCGCACGTGGGGGAGCGATGGTCTGGAGCGGTTCCCGCAGCTGCGTCGACGGTCACGCCCCTGACGCCGACACGCAGTACCGGATCGGTTCGATCACCAAGGTGTTCACCGCCGTCCTCGTCCTGCGGCTGCGGGACGAGGGGCTGATCGGTCTCGACGACCCGCTGGAGAAGCACCTGCCCGGCACCGGGGTGGGCGAGGTGACCGTCGCCCAGCTGCTCGGCCACACCGCGGGACTTGCCGCGGAGACCCCCTCGCCCTGGTGGGAGCGGACGCCCGGGGCGTCTCGGCCCGAGCTCTCGGACGTACTGGGGGAGACGCCGGCGCTCCACCCGACGGGCCGCGGCTTCCACTACTCCAACCCGGGCTACACCCTGCTCGGCGCGCTGGTCGAGGCCGTGCGCGGGGTCTCCTGGGAGGAGGCGCTGCGGACCGAGATCCTGGAGCCCCTGGGCATGGACCGGACGACGGGGGAGCCGGTCGCCCCGCACGCCGGGGGCTGGGCGGTGCACCCCTGGGCGGACGTCATGCTGCCCGAGCCCTCCGAGGACCTCGGAGTGATGGCTCCCGCCGGGCAGCTGTGGTCGACGGCCGCCGACCTCTGCCGCTTCGGACTCTTCCTGGCGGAGGGCGACGACCGCGTGCTGAGCGCCTCCACCGTCGCCGAGATGCGCGTCCCTGCCGCTCCGCCGGCCCCCGGTGACGTGCAGATGGGGTACGGCCTCGGGGTCCAGCTCGCCCACGGGGAGAGCGGCACGCTCATCGGTCACGGCGGCTCGCTGCCGGGCTTCGTCGCCGGTCTGTGGGTGGACGTCGAGGAGGGCCTGGTCGGCGTGGCCCTCGCCAACGCGACGAGCGGGCCGCAGCCCGGGGTGGTCGCCGCGGAGCTCGTACGGATCGTGGCGGAGGCCGAGCCGCGCCTCCCCGAGCCGTGGCGGCCTCTGCCCGCGTCCGAGGTCGATCAGGAGCTTCTGGCCCTGACCGGTCCCTGGTTTTGGGGGACGTACTCCTACTGCCTGCGGCTCGGCGCGGAGCGCGGTGTCGTGCTGGAGCCGCTGCGGGGCGCCGGCCGCCGTGCCAGGTTCCGGGCGCTGCCCGAGGGCGGCTGGATCGGCCTGGACGGGTACTACGCGGGGGAGACGCTCCGGGTGGTGCGGCGCCCCGACGGCAGCGTCAGCCACCTCGACCTGGCCTCGTTCGTCTTCACCCGGGAGCCGTACGAGCCCGGGGACGCGGTCCCGGGCGGGGTGGACGAGAAGGGCTGGCGCGGGCTCTGATCCCGTCCCGACGGCGTGACGTCCCGACGGCGTGACGCGCCACCCGGCACGAACGCCCGTGTTTCACGTGAAACATGGGCGTTCCCCGTCGGACCGGTCAGCGATCAGGGGGCGGGAGTCAGTCGTCAGAGGGCCCGCTTGAATCCCACATGGCTCGCCTCGAAGCCGAGCCGCTCGTAGAACCGGTGGGCGTCGGTGCGGGTGACGTCCGAGGTCAGCTGGACCAGCACGCACTCCAGACGCCGGGACTCCTCGACGGCCCACTCGATGAGCAGCGTCCCCAGACCGCTGCCGCGTTCCTCGGAGTGGATCCGTACCCCCTCGATGATCGAGCGGGTGGCGCCGCGCCGGGAGAGTCCGGGGACGATCGTCAGCTGGAGGGTGCCGACGACCTTCCCGCCGCGGACGGCGACGACGAGGTGCTGGTTGGGGTCGTCCGCGAGCCGGGCGAAGGCGGTGAGGTACGGCGCCGGGTCGTCCGGGGACTCCCGCTGGGCGCCGAGGGGGTCGTCGGCGAGCATCGCGACGATCGCGGGCACGTCCTCCGCGGTGGCGGGACGGATCTCAAGATCGCTCATGCCCGCAGCGTACGACCCGCGGGCGCGCCCGCGGGCCCGCCCGTCATACGACCGCGGTCTCGCCTTCGAGGACCTGGACCAGCGGGGCCAGCTCCGGGTTCTTCGCCGCCTCGTCCAGGGCCTCGCGCAGGGCGCGGTCGTTGGTGGGGCGGGCTTCCGTGAGGAGCTTCTGGCCGGCCTCGGTGACGTCGGTGTAGATGCCCCGCCGGTCGGTCGCGCAGAGATAGCGGGTGAGCAGACCCCGGTCCTCCAGGCGCGTGACCAGCCGGGTGGTGGCGCTCTGGCTGAGGACCACCGCGTCGGCGACCTGCTTCATCTGGAGGTGTCCGCCGGGGCCGTCGTGCTGGCGGCTGAGGACGTCGAGGAGCGAGTACTCGCGGGCGCTCAGACCGTGCCCGGACTCCAGCGCGCGCTCGACGTGGGACTCGATGCGGCCGTGCAGCAGAGAGAGGGCGCACCAGCGCTGTGCCAGCCCGGTGAGAGCGGGGTCCGTCGCGGTCATGGTCTCTCCTCGTCCCTCTCCTCGCCGATGGCGTTGCTCCGGATCCAGGGTAGTGGATGGGCGCAATAGTGCGCGTGTGCAAGTATTGCGGCGTTTGTTGCGCCTGAGGCGTCGCGCTGCGGTGGGAAGTTCACCGGAATGCTCCGGGCTTCCGCCGCGGCGGTCCGCCCCCAGCGGGATCGGTCGGGTCTCAGCCGGCCGCGACGGTCAGTGGGGCGAAGCGGCGGTCGGCGTCGCCGGGGAGGCCGGGCGTGGAGCGGACCATCATGGCGTTGGTGATGACCGGGTCCAGGCCGTTCTCCTTGAGCCAGTCGAGCAGCTCGGTGTGCCGGAGGTCGACGTCCGTGCGCAGCGGCCGGTCCGTGGCGGCCGCCAGCGAGGCCACCAGCGCCTGGGCGGTGGCGGTGTCACGGGCGATCAGCGGGCCGACGACATGGGTGTCCATGTTGGGCCAGGCCGCGGCGAAGCCGATGATCGCGCCGTCCTCGACGGCGACCCGCAGGTGGTCGGCGAAGGCCGGGAGCCGGGTGATGAGCGGGGTGCGGTCGAGGCCGAAGATCTCCTCGTCGAGGCGGAGGATCTCCTGGAGGTCCTCGGCAGTGGCCGGGCGGACCGGGACGCGCGGGGCGGGCACGGCGGCGGAGAAGTGGCCCTTCAGCATCTCGGAGCGGCCGACCTCGGTGAAGCCGAGCCCCTCGTAGAGCGGCTGCCCGTTCGCGGTGGCGTAGAGCGTCAGCGGGGTCTCGCCCGCCTCCGCCAGCACGTACCGCATCAGCCGGCGCCCGACACCCCGGCGGGCGTAGCGCTCGGCGACGAGCACCATGCCGATGGCCGCGAGCTCGGGGCCGTACGAGGTGACCACACAGGCGGCGAGCAGCCCGTCACCGGCGGGGTCGTCGATGCCGTATCCGGTGCCCGCGGTGAGGAGTAGGCCCCACTTGTGCTCCTCGCGGAGCCAGCCGCGGTTCTCGGAGAGGTCGGCGCAGGCCAGGAGGTCGGCAGGACCGAGGCGCCGGACGGGAAGTTGTGCGAGGTCTGTGGGGGAGATCGGCATGACGGCCAGGCTCTCCGACGGGGTGATCTTCCGTCCAGAGGTTTTCAGGTGATGTTTCACGTGAAACGTGGCCCCCGCGGATCCCTCGCACGTTCCCCGCATGTCCCCTGCACGCCCTCTGCGGACTTCTTGCGCGGGAGGGGGCAGGTGCGCTGCGGGAGTGGTGGGCCACCGAGCCACCGGCGGCCGGCGGGTGCCGCGCGCCGAAAGAGTGGAGCCTAGTCCGCAACTCGGCCCTTTGGCCCGAGAACGACGCTTTCCGCCCGAAGCCCTTCCGGCGGCGGCCATGCTGCGAGCACGGAAGCCCGGCTGCGTGAGGCGAGGCACATGATGGATGGTCCGACCAGCACGACCGACGGGACGGGGGCCCGAATAGCGGAGCCCTCCCCCGATGCGGTGCTCGTCCGCCGCACCCTGGAGGAGATCGCCCCGGTCGCCGACAAGGTGACCTCGTACTTCTACGCGCTGCTCTTCGTGCGGAACCCGGCCCTACGCGACCTCTTCCCGGCCGCGATGGACGCCCAGCGGGACCGTCTGCTCAAGGCCCTGCTCACCGTCGCCGAGCGGATGGACGACAGTGCGTTCCTCGGCGAGTACCTGGGTCATCTCGGGCGCGGCCACCGCAAGTACGGCGTCGAGGCGGCCCACTACCCGGCGGTCGGCGAGGCCCTGATCGGCGCGCTGGTCCGGTACGCGGAGCGGAGCTGGGACGCGGAGACCGAGGCGGCCTGGGTCCGGGCGTACACGGCGATCTCGCAGATCATGATCGACGCGGCCTGCGAGGACGAGGCGCGGGCGCCCGCCTGGTGGCAGGCGGAGGTGGTCTCGCACGATCTGCGGACCCCCGACATCGCCGTGCTCACCCTGCGACCGGACGCGCCCTACCCGTTCCTCGCCGGGCAGTACACGACGCTGGAGACCCCCTGGTGGCCGCGGATCTGGCGGCACTACTCCTTCGCCTCGGCGCCCCGCCCGGACGGGTTGCTCACCCTGCACGTCAAGTCCGTCCCGGCCGGGTGGGTCTCCCAGGCGCTGGTCCACCGGGCGCGGCCCGGGGACGTGCTCCGGCTGGGCCCGCCGGCCGGCTCGATGACGGTCGACCACGCCACGGACACCGGGCTGCTCTGTCTGGGCGGCGGGACCGGCATCGCGCCGATCAAGGCGCTGGTGGAGGACGTCGCCGAGCACGGCGACCGGAGGCAGGTCGACGTGTTCTACGGCGCCCGCAGGGGCCACGACCTCTACGACATGGACACCCTGCTGCGGCTCCAGAAGACCTTTCCGTGGCTCGCGGTCCACCCCGTCACCGAGGCGCAGTGCCCGCTGACGGAGGCGGTCCGGGAGGCGGGCCCCTGGACGGAACGGGACGCCTACCTCTCGGGCCCGCTCGGCATGGTCCGGCAGGGCATCGACGTGCTGCGCGGCTCGGGGGTCCCCACCGAGCGGATCCGTCACGACTTCCCGACGGAGCTCGCCGCGGTGGGGGCCGGGTCAGCCGAGGTCGGGCGCGTGCATCGCGCGGACGCCCTCGATGTTCCCGTCGAGGTAGTGGCGCAGTGAGAGCGGCACCAGGTGGACGGCGGCGATCCCGACACGGCTGAAGGGCACCCGGACGATCTCGTACTCGCCGACGGGTTCGTCGATCTCGGGGCCGTGCCGCAGTCCGAGGTCCATCGACTCCAGGCGGCAGACGAAGAAGTGCTGGACCTTCACGCCGGAGACCCCGCCGTCGACGATGTGCTCGACGGTGTCGACGAAACAGGGGACCACATCGACGATCTTGGCGCCGAGTTCCTCGTGCACCTCGCGGTGGAGGGCCTCGACGACGGTGGAGTCGGAGGGCTCGACGCCGCCACCGGGCGTGAGCCAGTACGGATCCACCCCCGGTTTGGTGCGCTTGATGAGGATGAGGTCGTCTCCGTCGAGCAGGATGGCGCGTGCGGTGCGCTTGACCACGGGGCGTTCGGTCATGGGAAGAAAATGGCCCGTTCTCGCCGGGCTGAAACTCACCACTCCCCCGCGGCCCGCACCAGTTCCTCGTGGGCGCGCGCGATGTGGGTCAGGGCGAGGGTTCCCGTCCGGGCCACCAGGAAGTAGGTGCGCAGCGGTGGCACGGGGGGTTCGAGCAGCGCCACGAGCCGTCCCCGCTCCAGCGCCTCCTCGCAGAGGTAGCGGGGCAGCACGGCGAGTCCGGCTCCCGCGGCCGCGGCCTCCCGGACGGCCCGCAGGTCGGGGGCGATGACGGTGGCGGCCGCGGCCGGTTCGGTCTCGAAGACGGCGGCCCAGTAGCGGGTGGCGAAGGGCAGCGACTCGTGCACCTCGACCACGGGAAGCTGCTCCAGGACGACCGCGCCGGTGGAGAGCAGCACCTCGGGGGAGAGCCTCGCGGCCCAGCGCGGGGCGGCGACCAGGACGAGTTCCTCGTCGCAGAGCGCGGTGGCGGTGAGCAGCCCGCCGCGCGGCCGGGCGGTGGCGAGGGCCAGGTCGTGGTGGCCGGCGGCGAGCCCGTCGAGCAGTTCCTCCGTGTTGCCGACGAAGGAGGCGCGCAGGGCGAGGCCCTGGGCGGCGAGCGGGGCGAGCGCGGGCAGGACGCGCAGGGAGGTGAACTCCGGGGGGCCGGCGACGTGGAGGGTGCGGACCCCGCGCTCGGCGTCGAGCCCGGTCTCCGCGATCTCGACCAGGGCGTCCAGGTGCGGGGCGGCGCGGTGGGCGAGTTCGTCACCGATGCTGGTCGGGGTGACCCCGCGGGCCTGCCGCAGGAAGAGCGGCCGGCCGAGCTGCCGTTCCAGGGTGCGGATCTGGCTGGTGACGGCGGGCTGGGAGAGACCGAGGAGCGCGGCGGCGCGGGTGAAGGAACCGGCCCGGTGCACCGCGACGAACGTGCGCAGCAGGGCCAGATCCATGTACGCCCCTCCCCGGCCGGCCGTCCGTCATCGCAGGATCGTCCCACTATAAATATGTCGATAGGTCGCTGTCGCTACCGTGATTGGACACTGACGCACAGTCAACTAGCCTTGTCCGAGTGGGTTCCGCGTGAGGACCGGGGGCGTTCCGAGCCACGAGGGGGGAGGCTCGGAGCGCCCCGGTCCGAGCCCCGTCAGCCTGCCTTGCGCGCGGCGTCGAGCGCCCGCAGCACGTCGGCGATCAGGTCCTCCGGGTCCTCGGCGCCGACCGAGAAGCGGATGAAGCCCTCGGCGACGGCGTCCCCGCCCCAGCGTCCGCGCCGCTCGGCCGAGGAGCGCACCCCGCCGAAGCTGGTGGCGTCGTCGACCAGGCGCAGTTCGTCCAGGAAGCGTTCGGCGCGGGCGCGGTCGGCGAGCTCGAAGGAGATCACCGAGCCGAAGCGGCGCATCTGCCGGGCGGCGACCGCGTGCGAGGGGTCGTCCGGGAGTCCGGGGTGGCGCAGCCCGGTCACGTCGGGGTGGTCGGCCAGGACCCGGGCGAGCTCCAGGGCGGTGGCGCACTGGCGGTCGATCCGCAGCTGGAGCGTGGCCAGCGAACGGTGGGCGAGCCATGCCTCCATGGGGCCGGGGATGGCGCCGACGATCTTGCGCCAGCGCCGTACCTCCGCGGCCCGCCGCGGGTCGCGGCAGCTGACGTGGCCGAGCAGGATGTCGCCGTGGCCGGTCATGCCCTTGGTGTCGCTGGCGACCGAGAAGTCCGCGCCGAGTTCCAGCGGCCGCTGGCCGAGCGGGGTGGCGAGGGTGTTGTCGACGGCGACGAGCGCCCCGCCGGCGTGCGCCGCCTCCACCAGCCGGCGGATGTCGCAGACGTCGAGCCCCGGGTTGGACGGAGTCTCGATCCACAGCAGCCGGGCGCCGTCGAGGACGTCGAGCTGGGCGTCGCCGCCGGTGGGCGCGGTGCGCACCTCGATCCCGTACGCGCGCAGCTGTTCGTGGAGGAGCGGCAGGGCCTGGTAGCCGTCGGCCGGCAGGACGACGGCGTCGCCGGTGGAGAGCTGCGAGAGCAGCACGGCGGAGATGGCGGCCATGCCGGAGGCGAAGACCACGGTCTCGACGCCGGACGCGCCGGGCGCCTCCAGGGTGCCGATGGCCCGTTCCAGATGGGTCCAGGTCGGGTTCTCGTCACGGCCGTAGGTGTAGGGGCCGGTGGGCTCGCCCGGGAGGTGGAAGTGGGCGGCGAACACCGGTCCGGGCAGGGTCGGCTCGTGCTTGACGGGCTCGGGCAGTCCGGCCCGCACGGCGAGGGTCCCGTCGCCGGGGCCTTCGCCGTGGTGGTGCTGTTCCTGGGGGCTCACGGGTTCACGGGGTCCTTTCCTCGATCTCGTCCCCCCGATGTTCCTCCGGGAGCGGCTCCCGGGGGCCGCTCCGGAGTCCTTCCCGGACCGCGGCGAGGAGTCCCTCGCTCGCGGCCTCGGTCATCTCCAGGCATTCCTCGAAGCCCTCCGGCCCTCCGTAGTAAGGGTCGGGGACGTCGAGCGCGTCCCCGGCGGAGGGGTCGTACGAGCGGAGCAGCCGGATCTTCGACGCCTCGTCGGGGGTGCGGGCGAGGCGGCGGAGTTCCCGGACGTGGCCCTCGTCGAGCGCGACGACCAGATCGAGGGCCGGGAACCAGGAGGCGCGGAACTGCCGGGCGGTGTGGCCGGAGGTGTAGCCGTGCTCCTCCAGGACGGCCACGGTGCGCGGATCCGCCCCGTCGCCCTCGTGCCAGCCGCCGGTGCCCGCGCTGTCCACCTCGACCGCACCGCCGAGGCCGGCCTCCTCCACGCGCGCGCGGAAGACGTGCTCGGCCAACGGGGAGCGGCAGATGTTGCCGGTGCAGACGAAGCAGACGCGGTAGGCCATGGCGATCCCTCAGTCCCCGTCGGGGAGCACCACGTTGAGCGCCCACGAGACGACGGAGATGATCAGGCCGCCGAGGACGGCGGTCCAGAAGCCCTCCACGTGGAAGCTGAGGTCGAACTGGTCGGCCAGCCACGACGTGAGGAGCAGCATCAGGGCGTTGACCACCAGGGTGATCAGCCCGAGGGTCAGGATGAAGAGGGGCAGCGTCAGGAGCTTCACGATCGGCTTGACGAGGACGTTGACGAGGCCGAAGACGAGGGCGACGAGGAGCAGGGTGACGATCTTCTTGCCCGTGCTCTCACCGGTCAGGGTGATGTCCTGGAGGAGCCAGATGGCGACCGCCAGGGCGCCCGCGTTGGCGAGTGTCTTGACTACGAAATTCTTCATGTGTCTGATCGTGGCAGACACGATCGGGCCAAGGGCAGGGGCGAACGGCAGTGAAGGCATTCCGGCTGGACGATCTGGAGGCGGAGCGCCTCGCCAACCAGGGGGCGTACCTCCAGTTCCTGCGCGAACGGAACATGTCGGTGGGGCTGTACGCGCTCGACGCGGGCGAGTTGGACCCGCAGTCGCCGCACGGCCAGGACGAGGTGTACTTCGTGGTGTCCGGCCGGGCGGCCATCACCGTCGGGGACGAGACGACGCAGGTGGCCCGGGGCAGCGTGGTCTACGTGCCGGCCGGGGTGCCGCACCGCTTCCACCACATCAGCGAGGACCTGCGCGTCCTGGTGGTCTTCTCGCCGCCGGAGGCGTGAGCGGAGACGTGAGCGGAGACGTGACCGGGGGCGGGATCGAACGGGGCCGGGGATCGAGCCGGGCCGGGGAGTGAACAGGGCCGGGCGTGAACAGGACTGGGGAGTGAACAGGGCCGGGGGGTGAACGGAAGCGGGCCGGGCGGACGACGCCGGGTTCCTCGGGGCTGAACCCCTGGTTCCCCTAGGGGGTGGATCAGGGGAGAGCCCGGGCCCCGGAAGTCCCTGCGGCGCGGGTCCGCCGCCTAGCCTTGAGGTGTCCGGGACGGAGGGTTCCGGGCGGAGCTTCGAGAGCGAGGGAGAGAACCATGGCCGTACAGGAGATTCTCGCGGGACTGCCGTGGTGGGTGAAGTGGATCGCGATACCCGCCCTGGTCCTGCTTGTCTTCGGCGGATTCATCACCAGCGTCCTCACCTTCGTGATCAGTCTGCTGTTCAAGGTGCTGCTGTTCGTCGCACTCGTGGCCGGACTCATCTACGCCGTACGGAAGTTCGGCTCCCCGTCGAAGTCGGACCGCGACTGGTAGCACAAGCTACTCATCGGTATTCAGCGACTGCCGGGCGTTAGCCCGGCAGGGGGAACGCGCTGGTGGAAACAGGGTGGGGGGCGAGGACGAGCCACTACAGTGGCAGAACTCCGCCGAGTCGGGGACTACGGGCGTAGATCTCCGGCAGACCAGCGGTTTCCCGCTCGTCCCTGAGGGGTCCGGTCCATCGGACCCCATCGGTGTCCCAGGCCCGGCGGGTGCGCGGGGGCGGCCCCCGCGAACGGGTGCAGTGCATCCGTTGTCACGCCTGGGGGTGACCTTTGGCCATGGCTACGCAGACAGCTGCGCCGACCCTGATCGGCTCGGTGCAGCGGGCGCTGAGACTTCTGGAGGCCGTGGCCTCCCACGCGGACGGTGCCCCCGCCAAGCAGCTCGCCCGGGAGACGGGCCTTCCGCTGCCCACGACGTACCACCTTCTCCGCACCCTGACGCACGAGGGCTATCTGCTCCGCGACAAGGGTGCGTTCTATCTGGGCGAGGCGGCCGCCCGGTTGGCCGGCGGCGGGGCTGTGCAGAATCGTCGCACCAAGATCGAGGACTCCCTCGCCCACTGGCGGGACGAGATCGGCGTACCGGTCTACTTCGCGCTCTACCACGACGGCGAGATCGAACTCGTCTCCGTCGCGGACACCCCCAGCTCCCCCGCGGTCGAGGAATGGGCCGACTTCCGGGAGACAGGTCACGCGCACGCGATCGGGCAATGTCTGCTCAGCCAACTCGATCCGCAAACTCGTCAAGACCACCTCGATCGGCACCCGGTGGAAGCCATCACTCCGTACACGGTGCGTAATCGGCGGATACTTTTGGAGCGTTTGGGCGGTTTGGGGCGAATGGAGCCCCTGGTGGAGCGTCAGGAATATGCGCTCGGCACGGTTTGTGCGGCCATCCCCATCACCGCGGGCTCCGTGGCGGCCACTCTGGCCATTTCCCTCCCGCTTCACCAGGAAGAACGGTTGCTCCCAGCAGTCGAGCGGCTACGTACGGAGATCGGAAGCCTCTTCAGTTCGCTCGCCTTCTCTATCAGTATCTGAAAAATCACTCCTTGTGATCCGCTAGCGCGTACAGCACGATTGCGTCAAGAGGGCCACGGGGGATCATTCCTGGCCGTTTCGGTCACAGCTTTCAGCAGCTGTGTTTACACAACTGCTCCATCTACTGCGGGGTACATGATGCGAGAGTCGGTTCAGGCCGAGGTCCTGATGAGCTTCCTCGTCTCGGAGGAGCTCTCCTTCAAGATCCCTGTCGAACTGCGATACGAGACCCGGGATCCCTACGCGGTGCGGATGACCTTCCACCTTCCCGGAGACGCGCCTGTGACCTGGGCGTTCGGCAGGGAGCTGCTCCTCGACGGGATCAACCGCCCGAGCGGCGACGGCGATGTCCACATCGCCCCGACCGACCCCGAGGGCCTGTCGGACGTCTCCATCCGTCTCCAGGTGGGCGGTGACCGCGCCCTCTTCCGCGCCAGCGCCCCGCCGCTCGTCGCCTTCCTCGACCGCACGGACAAGCTCGTCCCGCTCGGTCAGGAACAGACACTGGGCGACTTCGAGGACAGCCTGGAGGCCGCGCTCGGCCGGATCCTCGCCGAGGAGAGCGCCGGCCCCGCCTGACCGGTGCCCTCCGTACGCCGGCCACCGGCGCCCCGCGCCGTACGACCGCCGACCGCCGACCGCCGACCGGCGTCCGACCCGTACGGCCGCCGCGCGCCCGTCACTTCGCGCGGCGCCGCCGTCCGCCGCGGCCCGGAGTCCGGCCGCCGGCCTCCGCCGACGGGCGGTCGGCCGACACCACCAGCGCCGCGAGCGCGGTCGTGACCGGCACCGAGGCGACCAGGCCGATCGACCCGACCAGGGTCCGGACGATCTCCTCCGCCACCAGCTCGCTGTTGGCCACCGTCCCCATGCTGCTCTGCGCGATGGTGAAGAGCAGGAGCAGCGGGAGCGCGGCACCGGCATAGGCCAGGACCAGCGTGTTGACCACCGAGGCGATGTGGTCGCGGCCGATGCGGATGCCGGCCCGGTAGAGCGCGCGCGGACCCATGGCCGGGTCGGCCTGGTGCAGTTCCCAGACCACGGAGGTCTGGGTGACGGTCACGTCGTCCAGGACACCGAGCGAACCGATGATCACACCGGCGAGCAGCAGGCCGGACATGTCGATCTCCGGGTAGAGGCCGTGGATGAGCCCGGTGTAGTCGTCGGTGTTGCCGCTGAGCGAGGCCCAGCCGATGAAGAAGGACCCGAGCAGACCGATCAGCAGCAGCGAGATCAGCGTGCCCAGGACGGCGACCGAGGTGCGGGCCGAGAGCCCGTGGCACATGTAGAGCGCGAGAAGCATGATCGCGCTCGATCCGACCACCGCCACGACCAGCGGGTTCGACCCCTCCAGGATCGCGGGCAGGATGAAGAGCGTCAGCACCAGGAAGCTCACCGCGAGCGCGATCAGTGCCATCACGCCCCGCATCCGCCCGACGAGCACCACCACGAGCGCGAAGATGCCGGCGAGCACCGCCATCGGCACCTTGCGGTTCACGTCCGTGACCGAATACTGCAGGTCCTTCGGGGCGTCGGGCGCGTAGGCGACCACCACGCCCTGGCCCTCGTCCAGTTGGCGCGGGGCGTCCGGCTGCACGATCTCGGTGAACTGCCGGCCCTTGTCGGGACCGCTCGTGACCTCGATCGTCGCCTTCTCGCACTGCCCCTGCTGCCCGTTGACCGCCTCGCGGCCCTGCGGGGTGGAGGTGTCTCCGGTCGGCGGCACCTGTGCCGCGTTCACGTCCTCGCAGTCCACCTGCTCGACCGCGACGACCTTGCCCTGCTCGGTCTGCCGGTCGAAGCCGACCCCGGTCCGCTCGTGCGCGGGCGTGCCGCCCGGCCAGAGCACCACGAGACCGACGACCACGGCGGTGGCGAAGGGGATGAGGACGGCCGCGATGACCCGGCGCAGATGGCGGGAGACGGGTGCGGCGGGCCCGTGACTGTGGCTGTGACCGTGCCCGTGGCCGGGGCCGTGCCCCGGATCGTGGCCGTGGCCGGAGCCGTGACCAGCGCCGTGGCCGGAGCCGTGCCCGTGCTCGTGGCCGTGCTCGTGGCCGTGCGGATCGGGGGTCTGCTGCGAGGAAGTCACCGACCGATCATCGCAAGAACGGCGGGGGCCCACTGTTCAGCACGCCCGGGAGGGCGCTAGCGTGGTGACACCTTTGCACACGCGGGAGCTCGGAGCACCGGGCTGAGAGGGCGCTGATCACCGTACGCGGACACGTACGGGAGGAGGCTGCGCCGACCGCCGAACCTGTTACCGGGTAATGCCGGCGTAGGGAGATTCGGTCTCATGACCATTCAGGATGCACGCACGCCTGCCTCCGACCAGAAGGACCCGAACGGCGAGCGCACGCCGGGCTGGCACAAGGGGTACGTCGAGGGCTCCCGCCCCGACATCCGGGTGCCGGTGCGTCAGGTGCACCTCACCAACGGCAAGGACGTCACGCTGTACGACACGTCCGGTCCGTACACCGACCCCGCCGTCGACACCGACGTCCGCCGGGGCCTCCTCCCGCTGCGCGAGAACTGGATCATCGCGCGCGGCGACACCGAGGAGTACGCGGGCCGCCCGGTCCGTCCCGAGGACGACGGCATCAAGCACACCTCGCCGCGCGGCGGCGGGCTCAAGAACCTCGACGCGGTCTTCCCCGGCCGCCCGCGGCTGCCCCGCCGGGGCCGCGACGGACAGGCCGTGACCCAGCTCGCGTACGCCCGCCGGGGCGAGATCACCCCGGAGATGGAGTACGTGGCGATCCGGGAGAACGTCTCCCCCGAGGTCGTCCGCGAGGAGATCGCGGCGGGCCGCGCCGTGCTGCCGGCCAACGTCAACCACCCGGAGATCGAGCCGATGATCATTGGCAAGCGGTTCCTGGTGAAGGTCAACGCCAACATCGGCAACTCCGCGGTGACCTCCTCCATCGAGGAGGAGGTGGAGAAGATGACCTGGGCGACCCGCTGGGGCGCCGACACGGTCATGGACCTGTCCACCGGCCGCAACATCCACACCACCCGCGAGTGGGTGCTGCGCAACTCCCCCGTGCCCATCGGCACCGTCCCGCTCTACCAGGCGCTGGAGAAGGTCGACGGCCGCGCCGAGGACCTGACCTGGGAGATCTACAAGGACACGGTCATCGAGCAGGCCGAGCAGGGCGTGGACTACATGACCGTGCACGCCGGCGTGCTCCTGCCGTACGTGCCGCTCACCGCGCGCCGCAAGACCGGCATCGTCTCGCGCGGCGGCTCGATCATGGCCGCCTGGTGTCTCGCGCACCACAAGGAGAACTTCCTCTACACGAACTTCGAGGAGCTCTGCGAGATCCTCGCCGCGTACGACGTCACGTACTCGCTCGGCGACGGCCTGCGCCCCGGCTCGATCGCGGACGCCAACGACGCGGCGCAGTTCGCGGAGCTGAAGACGCTCGGCGAGCTCAACACGATCGCCAAGCGCCACAACGTGCAGACGATGATCGAGGGCCCGGGCCACGTCCCGATGCACAAGATCAAGGAGAACATCGACCTCCAGCAGGAGATCTGCGAAGAGGCGCCGTTCTACACGCTCGGCCCGCTGACCACGGACGTCGCGCCCGCCTACGACCACATCACCTCCGGCATCGGCGCCGCGATGATCGCCTGGTGGGGCACGGCGATGCTCTGCTACGTGACGCCCAAGGAGCACCTCGGCCTGCCGAACCGCGACGACGTGAAGACCGGCGTCATCACGTACAAGATCGCGGCGCACGCGGCGGACCTGGCCAAGGGGCACCCGGGCGCCCAGGAGTGGGACGACGCCCTCTCCGACGCGCGCTTCGAGTTCCGCTGGGAGGACCAGTTCAACCTGGCCCTCGACCCGGACACCGCCCGCGAGTTCCACGACGAGACGCTTCCCGCGGAGCCCGCGAAGACCGCCCACTTCTGCTCGATGTGCGGCCCGAAGTTCTGCTCGATGAAGATCTCCCAGGACATCCGCCGCGAGCACGGTGGAGACCTGAAGAAGGAGGAGATCGAGGCCGGCATGGCCGAGAAGTCGGCGGAGTTCGCCGCCTCCGGCAACCGCGTCTACCTGCCGCTGGCCGAGTAGCGGTCGGCCGTACGAGACCCACCCCGGCCCGCGGTCCACGGGGGGATCGCGGGCCGGGGTGCGTCAGGGGTCCCGGGGCGGTGGGGCGGTGGCGGTGAGGGCGGCCTGGAGGAAGGGGACGACGCCGCGTTCCAGGAGGGCGTGGCGCCAGGCGGCGCGGGCACGGGTGAGTTCGTCGTCGGGGGCCTCGGTCTCGGCGGGGCTGTTGCGCAGGGCGGTGACGAGGAGTCCGGCGCCCGCGCAGAGGAGGCCGGCGGCGGCGAGGGCGCCGAAGACCAGACCCGCGGTGAGCAGGGTGGTGCCGAGCGCCGCGTCCGGGGCGAGCAGGTGGACCACGGCCCCGACCAGGAGGAAGATCGCGGCGGCGGTGCCGGCGAGGACCGGGACGAGGACGGTGAGGACCGCGACGGCGCCGGGCGACTCGTCGGGACCGGGGGTCCGCGGGCGGTTGGACGCGGCGCGGTGCTCTTCGCGCACCTTGACGAAGTGCTCGTACTCGCTCGCCGCCGCCGCGGTGATCAGCGCTGTCGCGTTCAGCGCCATCACCCGGAGCTGGGCGGCCGTCAGCCGGGCGCCCGTTCCGGCGAGTTCCGGCCGTTCCGGCGCGGTGCGCAGTGCGTCGTCGAGGATCCGCTCGTACTCGGCGCGGTCCTCGGTCAGCAGGTGCGGAGCCACGTTCATGTGCATCCCCCGATGCTCGGTGGGCCGGGACCGGCCGTGGAGAACGGCGGTCCGGGCGGAAGCGGAGGAGAGCCTGCCTACCTAGGGAGACCGATGGTAGGGCCGTGACCGGGCGCGCTGACAGGGGGTTTCCGGAAATCGCCTGCCCCGGATGCGCTGGGTGAGAGTCAGTCCCCCAGCGGGAGTCGGACCACCAGCAGCTTTCCGGCCATGGTGACGCCGCCGTCCATGGCGATGGCGAGCCCGTCGGCGTAGACGTGCGGGCCGTCGACGGCCGGACGGGAGTCCTCCTCGCCGTCCTCCGTGCCGACCTGGCCGAGGAGGTACGGGATCGGGCTGTGTCCGTGCACGACCCGCGAGCCGCCGTAGGTGCCGAGCAGCTCCTGGACGGCCTGCGGGCCCGCCTCGTCGCGGAAGGCGAAGCGCTTGGTGAACTTCCGGAAGAGGTCCCAGACCTCGTCGGCGTCGTTGCGCCGGATGGTCTCGTGGACGGTCTCGTTGACGTCCTCGATGGTCTGGCCGTAGTCGAGGTACGCGGTGGTGTCCGAGTGCAGCAGCAGGTGGTCGTCCTCGAGGACGACGGCGTCGAGCCGGGACATCCACTGGAGGTGGACGTCCTGGAGGCGGTCCATGTCGTGCTTCTGCCCGCCGTTGAGCAGCCAGGCCGCCTGGAAGGTGGCGGTGCCGGCCCCGGAGTTGACGGGGGTGTCGCCGAAGCGCTTGGCGCCGATGAGGAGCAGCTCGTGGTTGCCCATGAGGGCCTTGCAGTAGCCGCCGGCGGCGGCTGCCTCGGCGGAGAGCCGCATGACGAGGTCGATGACGCCGATGCCGTCGGGGCCCCGGTCGGTGAAGTCGCCGAGGAACCACAGCCGGGCGTTGCCCGCGGCCCAGCCGCCGTTCTCGTCGACGAGGCCCTGCGCGCGCAGGGCGGCGACGAGCTCGTCGAGATAGCCGTGGACGTCGCCGACGACGTAGAGCGGGCCCGGGCCGTCGCCGGTGGGGGCGGGCGCCGGTGCGGCGGCCGGGGCGACGGGGACCTGGAGGGTGTCGCCGCGCTGGATGACCGGGAGGTCGCGCTCGGTGGGGGTGTAGCCCTCCGGGAAGTCGCCGGGGTAGCCGCCGGGCATGCGGTCGGCGGGGGCGGTCGGGGCGGCGTGGTCGGCGTGGCCCGCGGGGGCGGGCTGGCCTGTGGGAGCGGTCTGGCCCGTGGGGCCGGTGAGACCGATGTGGGTCACGGTGACGCCGGAGAGCGGCGCGGCGGTGACGGCCGGCGGTGCCGCGGCCGGTTCCGGGTACGGGGTGGGCTCCGGGTACGCGGCGGGCTCGGGGCGCGGGGCCGGCTCGGGGTACGCGGCCTCCGGGCGCGGGGCCGCTTCGGGGCGCGAGGCCGTCGCTTCGGGACGAGGGAGCTGTTCCGGGTACGCGGCGGACGCGGGGTGCGGGGCCGCTTCGGGGCGCGCGGGCGCCTCCGGGCGCGCGGCGGTTTCCTGGCGCGGGGCCGGGGCCGGGGCCTGCGCGGGGGCGGGGAAGCCGACCGGTTCCGGGAACGCGGCCGGGCGGGTGCCCAGATGGAGCGTGGGATCGGCGGGCGCGGCGGGAGGCTCCGCCGCGTGGCCCTGTACGGGTACGCGGGCGTACGGCGGTACGCGGAAGTCACGCAATGTCGCCGTGCGCTCCACGGGATCCTGCCCGGCCCCCTGAGTCATCGACCCCTCCACCACCGTCGCGATGCCCTGCACATCGCGGACCGGCCTGGTCGGGGTGGTCCGCGGTGTCGTGCGCCCATCATAGGAATGAGGGTCCGCCTGTGTGACGCACCAGGGGTGGTGAATCCGGGTTCGCTCCGGGTTCACCGGTTGTTTCGCCCGAATTGAGAAGGTCCAGTCCAGGGTCGGGTCCGGCGGGGTGGCCGGTTTCGCCGTCTCCGCCCACGGGCAGAGGGCGGGACGGCGGTTCGTTCGCGGTCGTTCTGTTGTCGTGCGTCCGGCCGTTCCTTCGGCGCGGCCGGGGTCCGGCGGGCGGGTCAGTCCTTCGCGGGTGAGCGCGGCGGACTGACGGTCGTCCGCGGCGAGCGGCGCTGCGAGGAGGTGCGGACGATGAGTTCGGTCGGTATCACCTGCTCGACCGGACCGTCGCTCTCGATCCCCTCGATGGCGTCGATGAGGAGCTGGACGACGGCGGTGCCGATGCGGCGCGGTTTGAGCGAGAGCGTGGTGACGGGCGGTTCGGTGGTGGCGTAGACGGTGGACTCGCTGCAGCACACGATCAGCAGGTCGTCGGGGACGCGCAGACCGTAGCGGCGGGCGGCGGCGAGGAGATCGGTGCCGTTGGGGTCGAAGAGGCCGTAGACGGCGTCGGGACGGTCGGGGCGGGCGAGCAGCCGGTCGGCCGCGACGGCGCCCGCGCACGGGTCGTGCGCCGGGTATGCCTCGTAGACGGGGTCCTGTCCGACCCGCTCGCACCAGTTGAGGTACGCGGTGGTGGAGAGGCGGGTGTAGGTGTCGGTGGTCGTGCCGGTGAGGAGGCCGATGCGGCGGGCGCCGGCGTCGGCGAGGTGGTCGAGGAGGTCGAGGACGGCGGCCTCGTGGTCGTTGTCGACCCAGGCGGTCACCGGGAGCGTGCCGGCGGGGCGTCCGTCGGAGACGACGGGGAGGCCCTGGCGGACGAGCTCGGTGACGACCGGGTCGTGGTCGGAGGGGTCGATGACGACGGTGCCGTCGAGGGCGACGTTCGACCAGACGTCATGGCGTGAGGTCGCGGGGAGGATGACGAGGGCGTAGCCGCGGGCGAGCGCGGCCGATGTGGCGGCCCTGGCCATCTCCGCGAAGTAGGCGAACTCCGTGAAGGTGAAAGGTTCATCCCCGTACGTGGTCACGGTCAGGCCGATGAGTCCGGACTTGCCGGTGCGGAGCGTGCGCGCCGCCGCCGAGGGGCGGTAGCCCAGCCGGTCGGCGACCTCGCGGACGTGCCGGCGGGTGGCGTCCGGGAGTCGGCCCTTGCCGTTGAGCGCGTCGGAGACAGTCGTGATGGAGACCCCGGCGGCGGCGGCCACGTCCCGGATGCCTGCCCGGCCCTGTCGGCTTCCCCGGGTCTGTGCCCGGCTCACCTGGTGCTTCCCTGCTGCTGTCATGGCGAGCCGATAGTAGGGCGATGAGGGGTGGGTGGGACGGCCGCATATGCAGACGTTGACAGGCACGTTTCTGCATGATCGATTGGCGTCAAGAGCGTGGAAATCAAAGGTAGTTGAGGTGTTTTCCATGCGACTTGATGTCGTCGGGCGGGATGGGCCTGGCGTGGGGGCGAGGTCTCGAAGAGGTCTCAACTCACCTCTACGGGGGATGCGCGCCACGGCGCTCGCCACCGGCGCGCGCCACCCGGCCGCGCGCCCCCTCGGTCGGGGAGGGCCGCGGGGCGGGTTTTCCACAGCGTTGCAGGGCTGTTGTCCACAGCCCATTCGCAGCGGGCGGGAATCCTCATAAGGTGAGAAGCATTGGCGGTACGGACGGTCGAGGAGGCCACACTGTGAGCGAGACCAGCGGGACGAGCGCGTCCACCCCGAAGCTGCGCGCCGAGCTGGACGGCGTGCCCACCTACAAGCCGGGCAAGCCGGCCGCCGCGGGCGGCCCGGTGGCCTTCAAGCTGTCCTCCAACGAGAACCCGTACCCGCCGCTGCCGGGGGTCATGGAGAGCGCGCTGGCCGCCGCCGCGAACTTCAACCGGTACCCGGACATGGCCTGCACGGAGCTCTCGGCGGAGCTGGCCGACCGCTTCGGCGTCCCGGTCTCCCACATCGCCACCGGCACCGGCTCGGTGGGCGTCGCCCAGTCGCTGCTCCAGGCGACCTCGGGCCCGGGCGACGAGGTGATCTACGCCTGGCGCTCCTTCGAGGCGTACCCGATCATCACGCAGATCAGCGGCGCCACCTCGGTGCAGGTGCCGCTCACCGCCGACGAGACGCACGACCTCGACGCCATGGCCGAGGCGATCACCGAGCGGACCCGGCTGATCTTCGTCTGCAACCCCAACAACCCGACGGGCACCGCGGTGCGCCGCGCCGAGCTGGAGCGCTTCCTGGACCGGGTGCCCTCCGACGTCCTGGTGGTGATCGACGAGGCGTACAAGGAGTTCGTCCGCGACACCGACATCCCGGACGGCGTCGAGCTCTACCGCGACCGGCCGAACGTGGCGGTGCTGCGCACCTTCTCCAAGGCGTACGGCCTGGCGGGGCTGCGGGTCGGCTTCGCGATCGCCCACGAGCCGGTGGCGGCGGCGCTGCGCAAGACGGCGGTGCCGTTCGGCGTGAGCCAGGTGGCGCAGGACGCGGCGGTGGCCTCGCTGCGCGCCGAGGACGAGCTGCTCGGGCGGGTCGGCTCGCTGGTGGCGGAGCGCGCGCGGGTCCACGCGGGGCTCGTGGCCCAGGGCTGGACCGTGCCGGACGCCCAGGCGAACTTCGTCTGGCTGCGGCTCGGCGAGCGGACCGTGGACTTCGCGGCGGAGTGCGAGCGGCACGGCGTGGTGGTGCGGCCGTTCGCGGGGGAAGGCGTGCGCGTCACGATCGGCGAGACCGAGGCGAACGACCTGTTCCTGAAGGTGGCGGAGAGCTTCCGCCAGGGCGCCTGACGGTTCAGGCGAGTTCGACGCGGATCGGGTCGCCGTCGCGGACGGTGGCCAGGATCCGCGGGTTGTCGTCGAGCGAGCCCAGCAGGTTGCAGGGGCTCGCCAGGCGGCACTCCCCGCCCCGGGAGATCGGGGTGGGTCCGTAGGGGAGGGCGAGGGCGTCGCCGTCGGTCCAGAAGGCCACCGTGCCGGGGTCGACGACCTGGCGAGCCCCGTCCTCGCGCGGCACGGAGACCGGCGTGTCGAAGTAGACCTCCTCGCCCCAGGTGCGGGCGGTGGAGACGATCGGCAGAGCCCCCGCGAGCGCCGTGCTCGTGGGGGTCTCGTCGAGGGTGGCCGTGGTGTGTCCGGCCGGCCAGGTGAGGCGTATCCGTAGGGTCATGGCCCGGATTCAACAATATGTTGAAGGCCCTGGGAAGGTGTGACCTTCGGTACAGCCCCCCGCCCTCCAGTACGGATTTCGTATGAGTCATAATGCTTGTGAATGTGAACGCGTTCACAAGCGTGTCCCCGTTCATCCCGTAATAGGGGGGATCAAAGGGGCAAACTGCCGATGTGACCACGGCGATGTAAGGAGAAGCCGACGTGGACCTCGCTTTGGCGCCCGAGACTCTGGCGCGCTGGCAGTTCGGTATCACCACCGTCTACCACTTTCTCTTCGTTCCACTGACGATCTCCCTCGCGGCGCTCACCGCCGGTCTTCAGACCGCGTGGGTCCGGACCGAGAAGGAGAAGTACCTCAAGGCGACGAAGTTCTGGGGGAAGCTCTTCCTCATCAACATCGCGATGGGTGTGGTCACCGGCATCGTGCAGGAGTTCCAGTTCGGCATGAACTGGTCGGACTACTCCCGCTTCGTCGGCGACATCTTCGGCGCCCCGCTGGCCTTCGAGGCGCTGATCGCCTTCTTCTTCGAATCCACCTTCATCGGGCTGTGGATCTTCGGCTGGGACAAGCTGCCGAAGAAGATCCACCTCGCCTGCATCTGGATGGTCTCGATCGGCACCATCCTCTCCGCGTACTTCATCCTGGCCGCCAACTCCTGGATGCAGCACCCGGTCGGCTACCGCATCAACGAGGACCGCGGCCAGGGCGCCCGCGCCGAGCTCACCGACTTCTGGGCGGTGCTCACCCAGAACACCGCGGTGACCCAGTTCTTCCACACCATGACGGCCGCCTTCCTCGTCGGCGGCGCCTTCATGGTCGGCATCTCCGCCTTCCACCTGGCGCGCAAGCGGCACGTCCCGGTGATGCGGACCTCGCTGCGGCTCGGCCTGATCACCCTGATCATCGCCGGCCTCGGCACCGCCATCAGCGGGGACATGCTCGGCAAGGTCATGTTCAAGCAGCAGCCGATGAAGATGGCCGCCGCCGAGGCGCTGTGGGACGGCGAGGCGCCCGCACCCTTCTCGATCTTCGCGATCGGCGACGTGGACAAGGGCCACAACGAGGTCGCCATCGAGATCCCCGGAATACTGTCCTACCTCGCCAACGGCGACTTCCACTCGTACGTCCCCGGCATCAACGACGTCAACAAGGCCGAGCAGGAGAAGTTCGGGCCCGGCGACTACCGGCCCAACATCCCCGTCGCCTACTGGGGCTTCCGCTGGATGATCGGCTTCGGCATGGCGTCGCTTGCCATCGGCGTCCTCGGGCTCTGGCTGACCCGCAAGAAGTTCCTCATCGCCCCCGGACTGAGGACCGGTGAGGACGAGGTGCCGAACCTCGTCCTCTTCAAGAACAAGGCGCTCAGCCCGAAGCTCGGCAAGTGGTACTGGATCGTCGCCCTCTGGACCATGGCCTTCCCGCTGATCGCCAACTCCTGGGGCTGGATCTTCACCGAGATGGGCCGTCAGCCCTGGGTGGTCTACGGCGTGATGAAGACCAGCTCCGCGGTCTCCCCCGGCGTCTCGCAGGGCGAGGTGCTCACCTCGATGATCGTCTTCACCACGCTCTACGCGATCCTCGCCGTCGTCGAGGTCAAGCTCCTCGTGAAGTACGTGAAGGCCGGCCCGCCCGAACTCACCGAGAACGACCTCAACCCGCCCACCAGGATCGGCGGGGACACCCGTGACCCCGACCGGCCCATGGCCTTCTCGTACTGAGGCTCAGGAGATCGAGGCATGGAACTCCACGACGTCTGGTTCGTACTCATCGCCGTCCTCTGGACCGGCTACTTCTTCCTGGAGGGTTTCGACTTCGGGGTCGGCATCCTCACCAAGCTGCTCGCCCGGAACCGGCCCGAGAAGCGGGTCCTCATCAACACCATCGGACCCGTCTGGGACGGCAACGAGGTGTGGCTGCTGACCGCCGGCGGCGCGACCTTCGCCGCCTTCCCCGAGTGGTACGCGACGCTCTTCTCCGGTTTCTACCTGCCGCTGCTGATCATCCTGGTCTGCCTCATCGTCCGCGGTGTCGCCTTCGAGTACCGGGCGAAGCGGCCCGAGGAGAACTGGCAGCGCAACTGGGAGCAGGCGATCTTCTGGACCTCGCTCATCCCCGCCTTCCTGTGGGGCGTGGCCTTCGGCAACATCGTCCGGGGCGTGAAGATCGACCAGAACATGGAGTACGTCGGCACCTTCTGGGACCTGCTCAACCCGTACGCGCTCCTCGGCGGACTCGTCACGCTCACCCTCTTCACCTTCCACGGCACGGTCTTCGTGGCGCTGAAGACGGTCGGTGACATCCGGGTCCGGGCGCGGGCGCTCGCGGTCAGGCTGGGGCTCGTCACGGCGGTGCTCGCGCTCGCCTTCCTGATCTGGACCCAGGTCGACACGGGGGACAGCTGGAGCCTCGCGGCGCTGGTGATCGCGGCGGTCTCGCTGGTCGGCGCGGTCGGTGCCATCAAGGCGGGGCGCGAGGGCTGGTCGTTCGCGCTCTCGGGGGTGACGATCGCCGCCGCGGTCGCGATGCTGTTCCTGGCGCTCTTCCCGGACGTCATGCCGTCGTCGCTCGACCCCGCATGGAGCCTGACGGTGACCAACGCGTCGTCGAGCCCGTACACGCTCAAGATCATGACCTGGTGCGCGGCCATCGCCACGCCGCTGGTCCTGCTCTACCAGGGCTGGACCTACTGGGTGTTCCGCAAGCGGATCGGCACCCAGCACATCGCCGACGCCCACTAGGGCACGCCGCCCGGGTCCGCGAGGGCCCGGGCGCTCATTCAGAGGGGCATGTTTCACGTGAAACCGATCGACCCGCGTCTGCTCCGGTACGCCCGGGCGACCCGCTTCTTCCTCGTCGCGGTCGTCGTGCTCGGCCTGGTCGGGGCGGCGCTGGTCATCGCCCAGGCGATGCTCATCGCCGAGGTCGTGGTGGGGGCCTTCCAGAAGGGCCTCTCGGTTTCCGGTCTGACCACTCCCCTGCTGCTGCTCGCCGGGGTCGCGGTGGCGCGGGGGCTCGTCTCCTGGCTGACCGAACTCGCCGCCCACCGGGCGAGCGCGGCGGTCAAGTCCGAACTCCGCGGCCGGCTCCTCGAACGGGCCACCGCCCTCGGCCCCGGCTGGCTCGGCGGGCAGCGCACCGGCTCGCTCATCGCGCTCGCCACCCGGGGCGTGGACGCGCTCGACGACTACTTCGCCCGCTACCTGCCCCAGCTCGGCCTCGCCGTCGTCGTCCCCCTCGCGGTCCTCGCCCGGATCGTCACCGAGGACTGGGTCTCGGCCGCGATCATCGTCGTCACCCTGCCGCTCATCCCGGTCTTCATGATCCTGATCGGCTGGTACACCCAGGCCCGGATGGACCGGCAGTGGAAGCTGCTCTCCCGGCTCTCCGGCCACTTCCTCGACGTCGTCGCCGGACTGCCCACCCTCAAGGTCTTCGGCCGGGCCAAGGCCCAGGCCGCCTCGATCCGCGGCGTCACCGCCGACTACCGGCGGGCGACGATGCGCACCCTGCGCATCGCCTTCCTGTCCTCCTTCGCCCTGGAGCTGCTGTCCACGCTGTCGGTGGCGCTCGTCGCCGTCACCATCGGCATGCGACTCGTCCACGGCACCCTCGACCTCTACACCGGGCTCGTCATCCTCGTCCTCGCCCCCGAGGCGTACCTGCCGCTGCGCCAGGTCGGCGCGCAGTTCCACGCGGCGGCGGAGGGGCTCGCGGCGGCCGAGGAGATCTTCGAGGTCCTGGAGACCCCGGTGCGCGGCGGCGGTACGCGGGTGGTTCCGGCCGGGACGCGCCTGGAGCTGGACCGGGTGACGGTCCGCCATCCGGGGCGGGCCGAACCCTCGCTGGACGCGGCGAGCCTCACCGTCGAGCCGGGGGAGACGGTGGCCCTGGTCGGGCCGAGCGGGGTCGGCAAGTCCACCCTGCTCGACGTCGTCCTCGGCTTCACGGAGCCGGAGGAGGGCGGAACCGTACGGGTCGGGGGCGTGGACCTGGCGGAGCTGGACCTGGAGGCATGGCGGTCGCGGATCGCGTGGGTGCCGCAGCGCCCGTACCTCTTCGCCGGGACCGTCGCCGAGAACGTACGGCTCGCCCGGCCGGAGGCGAGCGACGAGGAGTTGCGGCGGGCGCTGCGGGACGCCGGGGCGGACTCCTTCGTGGACGGGCTGCCCGAGGGCGCCGGCACCGTGCTCGGCGAGGACGGGGCCGGGCTGTCGGCCGGTCAGCGGCAGCGGCTCGCGCTGGCGCGGGCCTTCCTCGCGGACCGGCCGCTGCTGCTGCTCGACGAGCCGACGGCGGCGCTGGACGGGGAGACCGAGGCCGGCATCGTCGACGCGGTGCGGCGGCTCGCCGTGGGGCGGACGGTGCTGCTGGTCGTGCACCGGCCGGCGCTGCTGGCCGTCGCCGACCGGGTCGTCGCGCTGGGCGGCCCCGCGCAGGCCGGGGACTCCGGCACCGCCGCGGCCGCGGACGCGGTCGTGGGCGGCGGGTCCCCCAGGACGGCGTCCCCGGCCGTCGCCCCGCGGGACGCGTACGCGCCGGCGGAGGCGCCCGCCGAGGCGTCCGGTGTCCTCGCCCGGGTGCGTGCGACGGCAGCGGAGCTGCGGGGCCGCATGGGGCTCGCGCTGCTGCTCGGGAGCCTGGCGCTCGGATCGGCCGTGGGCCTCATGGCCGTGTCCGGGTGGCTGATCTCGCGCGCCTCGGAACAGCCGCCCGTACTGCACCTGATGGTCGCGGTGACCGCCACCCGGGCCTTCGGCATCGGGCGGGCCGTCTTCCGGTACGCCGAGCGGCTCGTCTCGCACGACGCCGTGCTGCGGACGCTCGCCGAACTCCGGGTCTCCGTCTACGTCCGGCTGGAGCGGATCGCCCCCGCGGGGCTGCGCCGCACCCGGCGCGGCGACCTGCTCGCCCGGCTCGTCCACGACGTCGACGCCCTCCAGGACTACTGGCTGCGCTGGCTGCTCCCGGTCGGAGCCGCGCTCGTCGTGGGCCTCGGTTCGGTCGGCTTCACCGCCTGGCTGCTGCCCGAGGCGGGCGCCGTGCTCGCGGTGGGCCTCCTCGTGGCGGGCGTCCTCGTCCCGCCGCTGGGCGCGGCGCTGGCCCGGCGGGCCGAGCGGCGGCTCGCCCCGGCGCGCGGCGCGCTCGCGACGGCCGTGGCCGATCCGCTGCGCGGCTGCGCCGAACTGACGGTGGCCGGGGTGCTGCGGGACCGGCTCGGCCGGGCCCGGGCCGTCGACCGCACGCTCACCGGCATCGCCTCCCGGCAGTCGGCCGCGGCCGCGCTGGGCGCCGGGCTCTCCGCCGTGGTCTGCGGACTGACGGTGGTGGCCGCCGCCTTCGTCGGCGTGCAGGCCGTCCGCGACGGGCGGCTCGACGGGGTCGCCCTCGCGGTCGTCGTCCTCATCCC
This sequence comes from Streptomyces sp. NPDC058052, assembly GCF_042885515.1. NCBI lineage: Bacteria > Bacillati > Actinomycetota > Actinomycetes > Kitasatosporales > Streptomycetaceae > Streptomyces > Streptomyces sp. NPDC058052. The sequence continues at coordinate 35,824 of NZ_JBHVRX010000033.1, forward strand.
GCTCGCCGCCTTCGAGGCCGTGACCGGCCTGCCGTCGGCCGTCCAGTACCGGCAGCGGGTCAAGCACAGCGCCGAGCGGGTCTTCGAGGTGCTGGACGCGCCCGTCCCCGTCCACGAGCCGGCGGTGCCCGCCGCTCCCCCGGCCGGGCCGTTCCCGCTCGAACTGGCGGGGCTCTCGGCCCGGTACGCCGGGCAGGACCGGCCCGCTCTCGACGGCTTCGCGCTGACCCTGGACGCCGGGCGGCGGGTCGCCGTCGTCGGTGCGTCGGGCTCCGGCAAGACGACGCTCGCCCAGGTGCTGCTGCGGTTCCTGGACGGGGAGTCCGGCACGTACCGGATCGGCGGGGTGCCCGCCGGGGAGCTCGACGGCGACGACGTACGGCGCTTCGTCGGGCTGTGCGCGCAGGACGCGCACCTCTTCGACAGCTCCGTGCGGGAGAACCTGCGGCTCGCCCGGACGGACGCGAGCGACGAGGAGCTGCGGGAGGCGCTGCGCCGGGCCCGGCTCGCCGACTGGGTGGACGGCCTGCCCGACGGGCTCGACACCCTCGTGGGCGAGCACGGTTCGAAGCTCTCCGGCGGTCAGCGGCAGCGGCTCGCGCTGGCCCGCGCCCTCCTCGCCGACTTCCCCGTCCTCGTCCTCGACGAGCCGGCCGAGCACCTGGACCTGGCCACCGCCGACGCGCTCACCGACGACCTGCTGCGCGCCACCGAGGGCCGGACCACCGTCCTCATCACCCACCGGCTGCGCGGGCTCGACGCGGTCGACGAGGTGGTGGTCCTGGACGGCGGCCGGACCGTGCAGCGCGGACCGTACGCCGAGCTCGCCGCCGAGGACGGGCCGTTGCGGCGGATGCTGGAGCAGGAGCGGGCGGCCGACCTCCTTCTCGACGGCGTCGCGGCCGCGGGGACCGGCCGTCCGACTTTTCTCGCCAAATCGGACTAACTAGGCTCAGGGTCATGACCGCCGCCACGCCCGATTCCCCGGACCCCCTGGTCGCCGCCACCGAGGCCACCCGCAGCCTCCAGGGGCTGTCCACGGAGCTGACCGCCCGCGTGCCGCAGCTGCTCGAAGCGATGCGGTCGGTGGGCACCGGACTCGAACTCCACACCACCCTCGACCGGATCTGCGAGACGGCGGCGGAGCTGGCCGACGCCCGCTACGCGGCCATCGGCGTCGTCGACGAGGAGGGCAAGGGGCTCTCGGACTTCGTCACGTACGGCGTCGGCGACGACATCGCCCGGCGCATCGGGCACCGTCCCGACGGGCACGCCGGGCTGCTCGGCGCGCTCATCCGCGACCCGCGGACGATCCGGCTCGCCGACCTGTCCGCCGACCCGCGGTCGGCCGGCTTCCCGCCCGGCCACCCGGTCATGCGGACCTTCCTCGGCGTCCCCATCCGCGTCCAGGGCGAGATCTTCGGCAATCTGTACCTCGCGGAGAAGCGGGGCGGCGAGGAGTTCAACGACTACGACGAGCACATGGTCCGGGTCCTCGCCACCGAGGCCGGGATCGCCATCGGCAACGCCCGCCTCTACGAGGCCGCGCGCCAGCGCGAGCGGTGGATCGACGGCTCGGTCGCCGTGACCACCGCGCTGCTCTCCGGCGGCGACGCCGACGACGCCCTCGCCGTCGTCGCCGAACAGGCCCGGCGGCTCGCCGACGCGGACGCCGGGATCGTGCTGCTGCCGGCCGAGGAGGGCGGCCTGGAGATCGTCGCCGTCTCCTCGCCCCGCCCCACCAAGTCCCTCGGCATGGTGATCCCGCCGGAGAGCCAGGTCGTGGAGCTGCTCCTGGAGGGCGAGGCGGTCTTCGTCCAGGACGCCTCCAGCGACCCGCGCATGATCAGCCGGCTGACCTCGCCGTACGGTCCGAGCATGCTGCTGCCGCTGCAGAGCGGCGGCCGGGTGCTCGGCGCGCTCGCGATGCCCCGCGCCCGGGGCGCCCGCCCGTTTTCGGAGGCGGAGCGGACCCTCGCCACCCAGTTCGCCTCGCAGGCCGCGCTCGCGCTGATGATGGCCGAGGCGCAGCGCGACCGGGAGCGGCTCGCCGTCTTCGAGGACCGCGACCGGATCGCCCGCGACCTGCACGACCTCGTCATCCAGCGGCTCTTCGCCACCGGGATGATGCTGGAGAGCGCCCAGCGCAAGGCGGTCGTGCCGGCCGTCCAGGAGGGCGTCGGCAAGGCCGTGGACGAACTGGACGTGACCATCCAGGAGATCCGTACGGCGATCTTCGCGCTCCAGCAGGGTCCGGCGGAGGCGCCGTCGGGGCTGCGCACCCGGGTGCTGCGGGAGATCAACATGGCGGCGGTGCCGCTGGGCTTCAAGCCCGCGCACCGCTTCCTCGGCGCGATCGACGCCACCGTCGGCGAGCTGACGGGCAAGAACCTGATCGCCGCGCTCCGTGAGGCGCTCTCCAACGCCTTCCGGCACGCCGGGGCGCACCGGATCGAGGTCGTCGTCGACGCGACGGTGACCCTGCCGGACGGCTCGCCGGGGGTGCGGCTCACGGTCGCGGACGACGGCGTCGGCATGCCGGAGGGCGGCCGGCGCAGCGGTCTGCGCAACCTCGCCCGGCGCGCCGAGTCCCTGGGCGGCGCGAGCTGGTGCGGTCCGGGACTCGCCGAGGACGGCTCCGGCACGTCGGTGGTGTGGGAGGCGCCGCTCTAGGCCGCGTCTTCCGGACCGGGCCGGGTGGGGGAGCGGGGGTGCCGGGCGACGTGAGCCCGGCACGGTCCGGACGCGCCCGGCACGGTCTCGGAGAGGCGGCCCAGGTCCTCTCCGGAGCGTCCCGCGCGGTCTTCAGCGGGGCTCCTCCAGGGCCGGGCGGGCGGCGAGGGCTTCGGCGACGAGCTGTTCGACGACGACGGCGACGCCGTCCTCGTTGTTGCCGACGGTGCGGCCCGAGGCGGCGGCGATCACGTCCGGGTGGGCGTTGCCCATCGCGTACGAGCGGCCCGCCCAGCTCAGCATCTCGATGTCGTTCGGCATGTCGCCGAAGGCCGCCACCTCGTCCGCCGTGATGCCGCGCTGCGCGCAGCAGAGGGCGAGCGTCGACGCCTTGGAGACGCCGAGGCCGCTGATCTCGATGAGCGCGGTGGGGCTGGAGCGGGTGAACGAGGCCAGGTCGCCGGCGGCCTCCCGGGCCGTCGCGAGGAAGACGTCGGGGTCGAGCTCCGGGTGCTGGGCCAGCAGCTTCAGCACCGGGGCGGAGGCGCCCGGCGCCTCCTCGTAGAGCAGCTTCTCGGCGGTGGCGACGGTGGCGCCGGGGTCGAGGAAGAAGGGCGGGTACTGCGGCTCGTAGTGGATCCCGGTGGTCAGCTCGACGGCGAAGCTGGTGCCGGGGGCGGCCTCCCGCAGGGTCCGTACGACGTCGAGGGCGACGGGCCGGTCCAGCGGGCGGACCTCCAGGAAGGTGCCGCCGGCGTGCAGGTCCACGACGGCCGCGCCGTTGGCGCAGATGGCGAGGCCGTGGCCGTGGACGTGGTCGCTGACCACGTCCATCCAGCGGGCCGGGCGGCCGGTGACGAAGAAGACCTCGATCCCCGCCCGCTCGGCCGCGGCGAGGGCGGCGACGGTGCGCTCGGAGACGGACTTGTCGTCGCGCAGGAGGGTGCCGTCGAGGTCGGTGGCGATGAGCCGGACGGCGGGTCGGGAGGAGGGCCGGGGAGAGGTCACCTCCCCATGGTGCCGCACCGGACGCACGGGCGTGCGGGTCCCCGCACATTTGAGTGCGGTACGGGGTGAGGGGGCGGACGGGGGGTGCGGTGGGGCGCGTGGCGGGGTCGGGCGGGGCGTCCGGTGGGGGTGGCGGGGCATCCGGTGGGGCGCCCGGTGGGGCCGGCGGGGCGTCCGGTGGGGCCGGTGGGGCGTCCGGTGGGGACGGCGGGGCGGGCCCGGCGAGGTCCGCGGGTCACGTCGCGAGGGCGTGGACGAGCGTGACGAGGACGGCTCGCTGGCCGGCCGGGGAGAGGTGCACGCCGTCGTCCGTGTGCAGGTCGGGGCCGTCCGGGCGGGGGCGGGTGGCGCTCCGGGTGTCGACGGCGGTGCCGGGGAGGGTCAGGACGAGGTCGGCGACGGCGTCGACGTCCTCGCGCGACCAGCCGATGCCGGCCCGCCGGAAGTGCGGATACGCCTCGGCCCGCGCGTGGTCCATGGCGCTCGGCGTGAGCCAGGTCCACTGTTCCGGACCGGTGAGGCCGGAGGACTCCCGCAGGGCGCGCAGGTTCCGCTCGGTCTCCGCCCGGCCGACGAGGAGGACGCCGTCCGGGGTCAGCGGGGTACGGGCGAGCCGCTGGGCGTCGTTGGCGCCGAGCATGCACAGCACCCGGTCGGGGCGGAGGAAGCCGAGCCGCGGGAGGTGGGTGAGGGCCTGGGAGGTGGTGAGGCCGGAGACGGAGAGGTCGAGGAGGGCGACCGACGGGGGGAGGAGGTGGCGCAGGACCGCCCGCCAGGAGAGGCGGTCGGCGGTGGTGCTCTCGCCGAGGACGGCGATCCGCTCGCCGGGGCGGAACGGGAGCCGGGCGACGAGGGCGGCGAACTCCGGGTCGCCGAGGAGCTCGTCGGCGGTGCGCCGGGCCTCCTCGTCGAGGCCGTGGAGCAGAGCGCGGTAGGCGGCGGGGTCGAGGCCGAAGAGGCCGGCGAGGGTGGGTTCGGAGAGGTCGCCGAGGTAGCGGAGGTTCTTCTCCGGCTGCTGGAAGCGGACCAGCTTGGCGGTGAGCGCGGTGTCGTTCGCGGCGTGCGTCATGCGGAGGTCTCCTCGTGGCGCGCGGCGCGGGCGCGGACGCGCGGGTCGGAACGGTGGCGCGGCAGCAGGAATCCGGCCGCGATCAGCCACAGCAGGCCGCCGAAGCGCGCGATCGGGAGCAGGACGGCGGCGCCGTCGAACAGCAGGGCGAGGGTGGAGAGTTCGGCGACCGCCGCGAGGACGAGGCCGCCGAGGGCGAGCCCGCGGGGCAGCAGTCCGGCGAGGAGTCCGGGGACGGCGACGCCGGCGACGAGCAGACCGAGCGCCACCACGTGGCCGGGGCCGCCGGTCGCGAAGGCCAGCGACTGGAGGGCGCGGATCACGCCGGCCTGGTCGAGGACCTCGGGGCGGGAGAGGGTCCAGCTCAGCAGGGCGGACAGGCCGAGGAAGCCCGAGGCGAGCAGGCCGCCGGCGAGCGCGATGGTCGCGCCGGGGGCGCGGACGCCGAGCCGGTGGAGGCGGGCGGAGGCGGTGGCGGCGTAGATCGCGAGCGGTACGGAGGCCCCGAACTGGAGCGTCGCCGCGACGCGGACGGCGTCCGTGTGGTCGCGGAAGTACGCGGCGATCCCGTCGGTCGCGTCGGCGCCGCCGAAGGGCGAGGGGAAGGTGTTGCCGCCCGCGAGGAGGATGCCCGCGACGAGCGAGGCGACGAAGAGGGCGGTGAAGACGAGGGCGAGCGGTCCGAGCGGGGGCCCGCCCTGGGCCTCGTGGCGCTGAGCGGTCTGGTTCTGGACGGCCATGGTCGTTTCCGTTCCCATTAGAGAATGGTTCACATTGGAGAATCATTCTTTTCGAGTACGATAACTCCGTGAGCAGCCACGGGCAACAACCAGACGAAGAGCGCACGCCGGACGCGGGACACGGCCCGTCCGGCGGGGGGCCGCCGGTACCGCGCGGTGCCGCGTTCCTCCTCGCCCAGCTCGGGGCGCACGCGGCGGGACGGTTCGGCGAGCGCGTCGGCGGGCTCGGCCTCAACCCCCCGGACGTCGGCCTGCTGCGGATGATCGCGACCGAGCCCGGCCGCAGCCAGCGCTCGCTCGCCGCCGACCTGGGCGTGGTGCCCAGCCGGGTCGTCGCCCTCATCGACAACCTGGAGCGGAAGGGCCTGGTGGAGCGCCGACGCAGCACCGAGGACCGCCGCAACTACGAGCTGTACGTCTCCGAGGCCGGCCGTCATGCCCTCGCCGGGGTCCGCGAGGTGGCCGCCGCCCACGAGGACGACCTCCTGGCCGCGCTGGACGGGGCGGAACGGGGGCTGCTCGCGGAGCTCCTCGGCCGGGTCGCCGCCCAGCAGGGCCTCACCCCGGGCGTCCACCCCGGGTACCGCACCCTCGCGAAGCGGGCGGGGCGGCGGGAGGGGGAGAACGCGCAGGAGCAGGAGGCGGAGCAGGGGTAGGCCGGGCGTCCGGGAAGGCGTCCGGGCGGGGCCGACGTACGCTCGGGGCATGAGCCTGCGCCTGAGCACCGTGATCCTTCCTGTCGAACGCTGGCACGAGGGCGGCCGCGCCACGTGGCAGCGCGCCGAGGAACTCGGCTTCCACACCGCGTACACCTACGACCACCTGTCCTGGCGCACCTTCCGGGACGGCCCGTGGTTCGGCGCCCTGCCCACCCTGACCGCCGCCGCGACCGCCACGGACCGGCTCCGCCTGGGCACCCTCGTCACCTCGCCGAACTTCCGGCACCCGGTGACGCTCGCCAAGGAGCTGATCTCGCTCGACGACGTCTCCGGCGGCCGGGTCACCCTCGGCATCGGCGCCGGCGGCAACGGCTTCGACGCCACCGCGCTCGGTCAGGAGCCCTGGACGCCGAAGGAACGGGCCGACCGTTTCGCGGAGTTCGTCCCGCTCCTCGACCGGCTGCTCACCGAGGACGCGGTGACGGAGAGCGGCACGTTCTACTCGGCCGACGAGGCCCGCAACATCCCCGGCTGCGTGCAGCGCCCCCGGCTGCCCTTCGCGGTGGCGGCGACCGGCCCGCGCGGCATGCGCCTCGCCGCCCGGCACGGGCAGGCGTGGGTGACCACCGGCGACCCCAAGCTGTACGAGGAGGGCACGGCGGCCCAGTCCGTGGAGGCCCTGCGCGGCCAGATCGAGCGGCTCGGCAAGGCGTGCGCGGAGATCGGCCGGGATGTGGCCGAGCTGGACAAGGTCCTGCTCACCAGCTTCACCCCGGAGAAGAACACGGTGCTCGACTCCCTGGAGCGCTTCGTGGACTTCGCCGGGACCCACCGCGACCTCGGATTCACCGAGATCGTCATCCACTGGCCGATCCAGGACTCGGTCTTCGCCGCCGACCGGGCCGTCTTCGAGACCATCGCCACGGAGGCCCTCGGCCGCCTCGGCTGAGCCCGGGGAGGTCCACGGCCGCCCCGGCCGGCGGCGCGGAGGGCCTCGACCGTCTCCACCGATCGCGCGGTCCCGCCGCGGGCGATCGCGCGGTCCCGCCGCGGGCGCCCGGCGGGGCCTCGCGCATACTCCTGCCATGCCCGCGACCCCGGCCCCGACAACGAGCCCCCTGCCGCCGGGCCCGCCGGCCGACGGCGTGCCCGGCTGGGGGCGCGTCGGCGCGGCCGCCTGGTCGGCAGCGGGCCCCGGCCGGTGGGCGCGGCCGCTCTGGACCTTCCTGGCGCTCCTGGTGACGGTGGGCGCGGCGGTCGTCACGGAGCCGGTGCCGCTGTGCGCCGACGCGGCCCCGTGCGGCCCGGAGTGGATCGACGCGGCGCAGACGGGCCTGGCGATCGGCCTGTTGTGCTGGAACGCCCGGCTCCCCGAGCTCACCCTCCTCGTCGCACCGGTGCTCGCCGGCCTGGTGGCGGCCGAGCAGTTCCCCGCCCCCGGGGCCGCGTCCCGGGCGGCGAACCTGGCGGTGCTCGCCGCCCTCGGCCTGGGCTGGGCCGCCGCCCGCGAACGCGTGGCGGCCCGCCGCCGGCAGCGCCTCGTCTTCGAACGGGCCTCCGGCGCGGTCCTCCGCACCCTCGACACCACCGGATTCCCGCGGCGCGGGAAGTGGCCGCTGATCGCCGGGACGACCCTGTGCGCGGTGGCCCTCGGCGCGACCCTCATGGGCCAGCGCGGCGTGCACGCCGACGAGGACCGGGCCGCCCGGGCGACGCGCGTCGAGGCGGAGGTCACGAGCCGCGCGGACGACTCGGTACGGCTCCGCGCCCCGGACGGGCGCCGGCTCGTCGTCGCCTCCGCCTATCCCGAGGACCACCGTCTCGGCGCCACCGTCACGGTGCTGGAGGACGGCTCGTGGTGCCGGCTCGCCGCCGAACCGTACGACGCCTTCGGCCCGCAGCTGCTCGCCCTGGTCACCGGGGTCCCGGGCATCTTCCTGGCGGCCTGGGGACTTCGGACCCTCCGTCGTTCCGCGGCACTGCGACGGGCAGGGCTACCGGCTCTGCGCGTGCGGGCGGCGATGGACGGCCAGGGCATGCTCCGGATCCACGGCCCCGACGCCACCGGGACGAGGAAGCCGCTGTTCGTCATCGACCTGGCCTCGGCCGACCGGCCCGACGACGAGGAGCGCAGCGGTGCCGAGGACGACGCCCCCGTCGCCGGGGCTGTCGACAGGGACGACGGCAGAGACTCCGGCAGGGACGACGACGGGGCTGTCGACGGGGACGACGACAGGGACGACGACGGGGACGACGACGGTGGGGCGGGCTTCCGCCCCCGCGCCGTCATGAGCCTCCGTGACGCGGTCCTGATCGGTGCTCCCTACGAGGACGCGGAACTGGCCCTCGTACCGGCTCCCGACCAGGGGCATCCCCACCCGATCGTCCTCTTCGCCACCGCCCGCCTCGTCTGGGGCGAGGGACGGTCCGGCTGATGTCGCGGGGGCGGGCCTCCGGGGCGTCCCGTCAGCGGAAGCGGCTGCTCAGCCACGGGGTGAGCGCCATCATCGGGATGAGCTCCTTGTAGGTCTCGCCGCCGGGCACGGGGACGATCAGCCACTGCCCGGGCGGGAAGAACCGTCCCTTCACGTGCGCCAGGCCGGTGTGGACCGCCCGCACGAAGCCCGGGACGGCGTCCCTCGGCACATCGGCGAACTCGACGCCGTCCACCGTGATCCTGGCGTCGTCCTCGGGATAGAGCCGCAGGGAGAGGGAGGGGGAGCCGCCGAGCTCGATGTACGCCTCGTGCGGCAGCGAGCCGTCCTCGTCGAGCACGCCGAAGGCGCCGGAGGAGGTGCGACGGGAGGTCTGGTCCGCGCCGATGTCGTCGGTGACGGTGATCTCCAGGCGGAACTCCTCGGCGAGCGCGCGGACGGCGGTCACGGCTGCCTGGGTGCTGGGGAGGTGCGGGTGGGTCATGACCCGATCATGCCTCAGCCGTCCGGGGTGCTCGGGGCGGTCGTCCGTCCTCAACCGGGGAAGCGGATGTACTCGGCCGGCACGGCCCCGGTCAGCCAGACGCCGTTGGCGCTGACCCGGAACTCGTGCCCCGCCCGGTGCATCGCGCCTGCGTCCACGCTCAGCACCACCGGCCGGCCGCGTCTCGCCCCGACCCGGGTGGCCGTCTCGCGATCGGGGGAGAGGTGCACGTCGTGGCGGGCCATGGGCCGCAGCCCCTCCGTCCGGATCGCGGGAAGCCGGTCGGCGACCGTACCGTGGTAGAGGTACGCGGGCGGTTCGGCGGGCGGCAGGCCGAGGTCGACGCCGATCGTGTGGCCCTGGCTGGCCCGGATCCGGGTGCCCTCGACGGCGAACCGCTTCTTGTCGTTGGTCGCGACCACGTGGTCCAGCTCCGCGCGGCTGATCGGGAAGCCGTGGCCGGCCGCGGCGGTGAGCAGCGCGTCGATCTCGGTCCAGCCGTGCGCGTCGAGGACCAGCCCGATCCGCTCGGGCTGATGCCGGAGATGCTTCGACAGGTACTTCGAGACCTTCACCGTGCGACGTTCGTCCATCGTTCTTCCCCGTCCATGTTTGATCCACAACCAAAGTGGTTTATCCACAGGTCAGTTGACGATTCTGTGGACAACTCCCCTGAAGAATCAAATGGTTTATTGAACTGTGGGGGAATTGACGGCATTTACCGTCAATGAGTCCAATGTCCTCTTGTTCACCTCGCGTTCGGCAGCCGCCGTCACGAAGGCCGCGACGCTCTCCACGCCAACGAGCGCCTGGACGGCCCTGATCGTCCCGGCCGGTATCTGCACGGGACGCGGCTCGTCGTCCCGCAGGAGCGGGGCGTCGGGCGAGAGGTGGATCTGGAGATGACGGGTCGCCAGGATCCGCATGGCCCTGGCCAGTTCGGCGTCCACCGTCTGCTGGGCGAGCGGCCGCAGCCGCCGCACCATCGTCGCCGCCTCGGCCGCGTCGGAGTCCGTCGGCGGCCGGTGCTCCAGATAGCGCGCGAAGACGTGCTCCGTGGTGAACTCCAGGAAACGGCCCGCGATGTGCTCGACCTGCTCCCGAAGTTCCCTCAGGTGCCCGGTGATCGCCGACAGGGGAACCCCCGCCGCGTGCAACTCCACCGCCACCGCCAGCTCTTGGGGGCTCGGGACCAGGTACTCCTCGCCGTCGCGGCCGGGGATCCGTTCGAGGACACCGAGCTCGACCGCCTCCCGGACCGCCTCCTCGTCGGGGGTGCCGCCGAAGCGGGCGTCCAGCTCCGCGCGGGTGATCCGGGCCGCCTCCTCGTCCGTCCACGGCCCCTGGACCTCCGCGACCAGCCCGAGCACCCCGCCCAGCCCCCGGCCGGTGTCCCACGCGTCGAGCAGCTCCTTGATCGAGGCCAGCGTGTAGCCCCGGTCCAGCAGGTCCGCGATCTGGCGCAGCCGGGCCAGATGGCTGTCCCCGTACACGTTGGACCTTCCCCGCCGCTCCGGGCGGGGCAACAGGCCGCGGTCCTGGTAGGCGCGGATGGTCCGCACCGTGGCCCCGCTGTGATGGGCGAGATCCTCGATCCGGTACTCCGGTCGCACTGCTGACTGCTCGGACAAACCCGCTCCCACCGACCGATCGCTGCACCCCGCGCGGGGCCCGTTCTGCGAGGGATCGTACGACCGCCCGCCCGCCCCGTCCCCCGGGCGGACGGTCCGCCCCCGCGCCCGCCCCGCCCGGGAGGACGCCCCCGGTCCCCCTGGCCCCCGGCCCCGCTACGCCGGCGGCTGCCAGCGGGCGAGGGCGCGCAGGGCCCCCGGGGCCAGCCGGGAGAGGGCGTGGGCGCCCCGCGCCTCCGGGGTGACCGGCACGACCGCCCGGTCGTGCAGCACCGCCCCGAGGATCGCGTCCGCGACCTTCTCCGGCGGGTAGTTGCGCAGTCCGTACAGCCGGGACGCCTTCCGCTGCCGCCGCTTCTCCTCCGCCGCGTCCGTGACCCCGGCGAAGCGGGCGGTCGCCGTGATGTTGGTGTTCACGATGCCGGGGCAGATCGTGCTCACCCCGATGGACTGCCCGGCCAGTTCGGCCCGGAGGCACTCGCTCAGCATCAGCACCGCCGCCTTCGAGGTGCTGTACGCGGGCAGCGCCCGCGAGGGCTGGAAGGCCGCCGCCGAGGCGGTGTTGACGATGTGACCGCCCTGACCGCGGGCCGCCATCTGCGCCCCGAACACCCGGCAACCGTGGATCACGCCCCACAGGTTGACGTCCAGGACCCGCTTCCACTCCTCGCTGGTGGTCTCGAAGAAGGAGCCGGTCAGGCCGATGCCCGCGTTGTTGACGAGGACGTCGACGATCCCGTACTCGGCGGCGACCTTGGCCGCCAGCTTCTCCATCGCCTGCTCGTCGGCGACGTCCACCGTCTCGCCCCAGGCGTCCGGGGCGCCGATCAGGCGGGCCATCTCCGCGGTGCGGGCCGCGCCCTCGGCGTCCCGGTCCACCGCGACGACCCGGGCCCCGGCCTCCGCGAAGGCGAAGGCGGTGGCCCGCCCGATGCCGCTGGCCGCACCGGTGACCAGCACCAGCTGTCCGCCGAAGCGCTCCGCGTACTCCGGCCGCACCCCGCTCTTCGCCGTCGTCTCCGCCACCGGGCGGGGGGCCCGCGTCTCCGGCTCCTCGTGGGCGCGGACGAAGTCCGTGATCCACGCGGCCAGCTGGTCGGGGCGGGTGCGCGGCACCCAGTGCTTCGCCGGCAGGGTGCGCCGGGTCAGCTCCGGCACCCAGGTCCCCAGGTCGTCGTAGAGCCGCTCGGAGAGGAAGGCGTCCCCGGTCGGGGTGATCAGCTGCACGGGCGCGTGCGCGAAGGCGTCGGGGCGGGGCCGGGAGAGACGGGCCCGGACGTTGTCCCGGTAGAGCCAGGCGCCGTTGGCCGCGTCGCCGGGCAGCGACGGCGTCGGGTACTCGCCCGCCGGTATCTTCTCCACCCGCTCCAGCAGCTTCGGCCAGCGCTTGCCGAGCGGGCCGCGCCAGGCCAGCTCCGGCAGGACCGGGGTGTGCAGCATGTACACGTACCAGGACTTGGCGCCCTGGCCGAGGAGCTGTCCGACCCGCCGGGGGGTGGGGCGGGTCATCCGGCTCTTGATCCAGTGCCCGAAGTGGTCGAGCGACGGACCGGACATGGAGGTGAAGGAGGCGATCCGGCCCTCGGTGCGCGGCACGGTCACGAACTCCCACGACTGCACCGAACCCCAGTCGTGCCCGACGAGGTGGACCGGCCGGTCCGGGCTGACCGCGTCGGCGACGGCCAGGAAGTCGTCGGTCAGCTTCTCCAGGGTGAATCCGCCCCGCAGCGGTGCCGGCGCCGTCGAGCGGCCGTGGCCCCGCACGTCGTACAGCACGACGTGGAACTCCTCGGCGAGCCGCACCGCGACCTCGGACCAGACCTCCTTCGAGTCCGGGTAGCCGTGCACGAGCAGTACCGTCGGCCGGTCGGCGTCGCCGAGCTCGGCGACGCACAGCTCGATCCCGCCCGTCCGGACCCGGCGCTCCCGCGCCGCCTTGAGTCCCGCGCCCGCCATCAGACCGCTCCTTCGTTCCACCGCCGCACGTGCGGCAGGTCGTCGTCCAGCCAGAACGCGCTCTGCTCGGGGTCCCGGGAGTCGGTGACGACCAGGATCTCCTCGAACTTCGCGCCCGTCCCCCGGAATCCGAGGTGCGGCTCGACCGCCCAGAGCCCCGGAGTGGGCGGGTGGTCGGAGAACTTGTACGGGGACCAGAGCGGCGACCAGCCGTCCCGGTGTCCGTGCACGGCGTCGCTCACCAGGCCCTTGAGGGACTGGGCCCCGAAGCCGAACAGGGTGGGCGCGAACCGCCGCTCCTTCACCCGGTCGATCTTGTGGGCGATCACGCCGAAGGGATAGGCCCGGTGCCGGTTGGCGTACCCCTGGCGGACCATGAGCCGGTTCACGTCCTCGTATATCTCGCGCAGGCTGCGCCGCTCGCGCACCTCGCGCAGGATCAGCTCGCGGTGGTCGCGCAGATCGGCGAGCAGCCGGTCGTGCAGCGGGTTGAGCCCGAGGCAGCCGCTGTAGCCGATGTCCGCCGTGTACCCCTGGTACACGGGCGCCATGTCGAGGATGAAGGGCATCCCCGCCTCCAGGCGCCGGTCGGTGGGGAAGAACTGGAGCGGGATCTTGAAGTCGACGAAGGCGGTGCGGTCGCCGAACCAGGCGAAGGGCCGGTGGAACCAGTCCTTCACCCCGCGCTCGTACAGCCACTCGCGCTGCATCCGCGCCGCCTCGCGCTCGGTCACGCCCGGCTTGAGCTGGGCCGCGACCGCTTCCGCGCAGGCGTAGGAGAGCCGCTGTACTTCCCTGAACCCCCGCAGGTCCGCGGTCAGTTCGCTTGCCACTGCTGAGGTCATGCCACCCGCCCGTCCGGTGTGAGCGTCCGGTCGCCCTACGCGTCCGTAACTTGACACCGATGAATGTGACAATGCCCGGAGGCTACGTCAAGGGGTGTGCACGACCGCCTGTGGAAAACTCCCGCTCCGGAACCCCGGACGACTTTCGTCGCGACCTTCCCTCAGGGTTCGTACTCCCTAAGTCGGAGAGCGATCGATCCGTAGGGCTGACGACCCCTGTGGCATTCGCCACTACCTTCGAACCGTGACTGTGATCGCCACCGAAAGCCTCAGCAAGCGGTTCCCCCGGGTGACCGCTCTCGACCGGCTCTCCCTGGACATCGGGCCCGGTGTGACCGGACTGGTGGGTGCCAACGGAGCCGGCAAGTCCACGATGATCAAGATCCTCCTCGGACTCTCCCCCGCCACGGAGGGCCGCGCGGAGGTCCTGGGCCTCGACGTCTCGAAGCACGGCTCCGAGATCCGCGAGCGCGTCGGGTACATGCCCGAGCACGACTGCCTCCCGCCGGACGTCTCGGCCACCGAGTTCGTCGTCCACATGGCGCGGATGTCCGGCCTGCCGCCGACCGCCGCCCGCGAGCGGACCGCCGACACCCTGCGTCACGTCGGCCTGTACGAGGAGCGCTACCGCCCCATCGGCGGCTACTCGACCGGCATGAAGCAGCGGGTGAAGCTGGCCCAGGCCCTGGTCCACGACCCCAGGCTGGTCCTCCTCGACGAGCCGACCAACGGCCTCGACCCGGTCGGCCGGGACGAGATGCTCGGCCTCATCCGCCGCGTCTGGACCGACTTCGGCATCTCCGTGCTCGTCACCTCCCACCTCCTCGGCGAGCTGGAGCGGACCTGCGACCACGTCGTCGTCATCGACGGCGGCAAGCTGCTGCGGTCCAGCTCCACCAGCGACTTCACCCGCACCACCACGACCCTCGCGGTCGAGGTCACCGACTCGGACGCCCACCCGGACGGCACCGGCGCGCTCCGCGCCGCCCTCGCCGCCGCCGGCGTCACCCTCCACGAAGGCGTCGAGGAGGGCCTGCCCGGCGCCGGTCACATCCTGCTCCTGGAGGCCGCGGGCGAGGAGACGTACGACCTGGTGCGCGACACCGTCGCCGGCCTCGGCCTCGGCCTGGTCCGCATGGAGCAGCGCCGCCACCACATCGCCGAGGTCTTCCGCCCCGAGACCGCCGCGCAGCACGAGGAGGTCAAGGCCCGATGAGCACTCCCGCCCCCGAGGCCGCCCCCGACACCACCCGGATCCACAACATCGGATACCGGTCCTACGACGGCCCCCGGCTCGGCCGCTCCTACGCCCGCCGCTCGCTCTTCTCGCAGTCCCTGCGGGGGGCGTACGGTCTGGGCCGCAGCGCCAAGTCGAAGGTGCTGCCGATGCTGCTCTTCGCCGTGATGTGCGTGCCGGCGCTGATCATCGTCGCGATCGCGGTGTACACCAAGGCCGACAAGCTCTTCGTGGAGTACACCCAGTACGCGGTGCTCCTCCAGCTCGTCATCGCCGTCTACCTGGCCTCCCAGGCGCCCCAGTCGGTCTCCCGCGACCTGAGGTTCCGGACGGTGCCGCTGTACTTCTCCCGCCCCATCGAGCGGGTCGACTACGTGCTCGCCAAGTTCGGGGCGATGGCCTCGGCGCTCTTCGTCCTCACCGCCACCCCGCTGCTGATCCTGTGGATCGGCTCGATGCTGGCCAAGATGGACTTCGCCGAGCAGGCCAAGCTGTTCGGCCAGGGCCTCGTCTCCGTCGCGGTCCTCTCGGTGCTCTTCGGAGGCATCGGCCTGGTCATGGCCGCGCTCACCCCGCGCCGTGGCTTCGGCGTCGCCGCCGTGATCGCCGTCCTCACCATCTCCTACGGCGCGGTCTCCACCCTCCAGGGCATCTCCTACGCCACGGAGAACACCGACGCCATCGCCTGGCTCGGCCTCTTCTCCCCCCTCACCCTCGTCATCGGCCTGCAGAACGCCTTCCTCGGCGCCCCCGCCTCCTTCCCCGGCGAGGTGCCGGTCGGGGCCGGAACCGGCGTCGTCTACCTGCTGGTCGTCCTCGGCCTCATCGCGGGCTGCTACGGCATCCTGATGCGCCGCTACCGAAAGGTCGGACTGTGAGCACCTTGCACATCGACCACGTCTCGCGCTGGTTCGGCAACGTCGTCGCCGTCAACGACGTCACGATGTCGATCGGCCCCGGCGTGACCGGCCTCCTCGGCCCCAACGGCGCCGGCAAGTCCACCCTCATCAACATGATGGGCGGCTTCCTCGACCCCTCCACGGGCAGCGTGACCCTCGACGGCGAACCCGTCTGGCGCAACGAGTCGGTCTACCGCTCCATCGGCGTCGTCCCCGAGCGCGAGGCGATGTACGACTTCCTCACCGGCCGTGAGTTCGTCGTGGCCAACGCGGAGCTCCAGGGCCTCGGCGCCGCGGAGGCCCAGCGGGCCCTCGCGACCGTGGAGATGGAGTACGCGCAGGACCGGAAGATCGCCACGTACAGCAAGGGCATGAGGCAGCGCGTGAAGATGGCCTCGGCCCTCGTCCACGAGCCGTCCGTGCTCCTGCTCGACGAGCCGTTCAACGGCATGGACCCGCGCCAGCGCATGCAGCTCATGGAGCTGCTGCGCCGGATGGGCGCCGAGGGCCGCACGGTGCTGTTCTCCTCGCACATCCTGGAGGAGGTCGAGCAGCTCGCCTCCCACATCGAGGTGATCGTCGCCGGCCGGCACGCCGCCTCCGGCGACTTCCGCCGGATCCGCCGCCTGATGACCGACCGGCCGCACCGCTACATGGTCCGTTCCAGCGACGACCGGGCACTGGCCGCCGCGCTGATCGCCGACCCGTCGACGGCCGGCATCGAGGTCGACGCGGTGGAGGGCGGACTGCGGATCCAGGCCGTGGACTTCGGACGGTTCACCGAACTGCTGCCGAAGGTCGCGCGCGAGCGGGGCATCCGGCTGCTGACGGTCTCGCCGTCCGACGAGTCCCTCGAATCCGTCTTCTCGTATCTCGTCGCGGCCTGAAAGGAGCACGACCCCGATGTACGACCCCACGGTCGCCCGGCTCACCTACCGGGCCCTCCTCGGCCGCCGCCGGGCGGCGATCCTCTTCCTCCTGCCCGGGCTGCTCCTGCTCATCGCCACGGCCGTCCGCGTCATCAACGGCGCGGACGACCAGGTCGCGGCCGACCTCCTCGGCGGCTTCGCGCTCGCCACGATGGTGCCGCTGATCGGTGTCATCGCCGGCACGGGCGCGATCGGCCCGGAGATCGACGACGGCTCCATCGTCTACCTGCTCTCCAAGCCGGTGAAGCGGACGACGATCATCACCACCAAGCTGATCGTGGCCATCGCCGTGACCATGGCCTTCTCGGCCGTGCCCACGCTGATCGCCGGCTTCATCCTGAACGGGAACGGACAGCAGGTCGCCGTGGCCTACATGGTCGCCGCGCTCGTCGCCTCCATCGCCTACAGCGCGCTCTTCCTGCTGCTCGGCACGGTCAGCCGGCACGCCGTGGTGATCGGCCTCGTCTACGCCCTGGTCTGGGAGGCCCTGTTCGGCTCCCTGATCGCCGGCGCCCGCACCCTCAGCGTGCAGCAGTGGGCGCTCGCCCTCGCCGAGAAGGTCACCGGCGAGGGGCTGATCACCTCGGACGTGGCGCTGCCGACGGCGTCGGTGCTCCTGGTCGTCGTCACCCTCGGCGCCACCTGGTTCGCCGGCCACAAGCTGCGCACGCTGACGCTGGCCGGCGAGGAGTAGAACCGGTCCGGACGAAGCGTCAGACGGTACGGTCGCGGGCGGCGAGCAGGCCGACGCCCGCGGCCGCCGCGCAGACGGCGAGCACCAGCGAGATCGGCAGCGTCCAGGAACCGGTCGCCTGGTGCAGGGCCCCGGCCGCGAGCGGACCCGCGGCGGCCATCAGATAGCCCACCGTCTGGGACATCCCCGAGAGCCGGGCGGCCGTCGGGGCGTCCTTGGTCCGCAGCACGATCAGGGTCAGGGCGAGCCCCAGGGCCCCGCCCTGGCCGACGCCGAGGACCGCCGACCAGAGCCAGGCGCCCTCCGCCGGGGCGACGAGCAGCCCCGCGTAGCCGGCCGCGACCATCGTCGTCACCAGCACCACCAGCGGCCGCTGGCCGCGCATCCGGCCCGCGAGCAGCGGCACCGCGAAGGCCCCGGCGATCTGGATCAGGTTGTTGAAGGCGAAGACCACACCGGCCTCGGAGCGGCTCATCCCGTGGTCGGTGAAGATCGTCGGCATCCAGGCGATCAGCACGTACGACCACAGCGACTGCAGGCCCATGAAGAGGGTCACCTGCCAGGCGAGGGGCGAGCGCCACACCCGCACCGGAGCGGCGCCGGCGGCCGGTACGGCCCGTACCTCGTGGCCGGTACGGCCCCGGGCGATCAGCACCTGCGGCAGCCAGGCCGCCGCCGCCACGACGGCGAGCAGCGACCAGAAGCCGAGGGAGCCCTGCCAGCCGCCGCCGAGCGCCTCCTCCAGCGGCACGGCCGCCGCCGCGGCGACCGTCGCGCCGGCGACCATCGCGCCCGTGTAGACGGAGGTCATGGCGGCGGCCCGGTCCGGGAAGTCCCGCTTGATCAGACCCGGCATCAGCACGTTGAGCAGGGCGATGGCGGTGCCGACGAGGACGCCGCCGCCGTACAGCGCGGCCACCGACGGCAGCAGCCGCACCAGGATGCCGGCGGCGAGCAGCAGGAGCGCGGCGAGGACGGTCCGCTCGGCGCCGAAGCGGCGCCCCAGCCAGGGCGCGACCAGCGCGCCGAGGCCCAGGAAGAGCACCGGGATCGAGGTGATGAGCGACCCGGCGGTCGAGGAGAGCCCGAAGCTCCCGGCCATCTCACCGACCAGCGGGGCCACGCTCGCGAGCGCGACCCGCATGTTGAGCGAGGCCAGCACGATCCCGGCGAGCAGCAGCACCGGATGGGCGAGCAGCGCCCGCCGCGCGGCCGCGCCCGCGGACGAGGGCCGTACGTCGGCCTCGGCGTCGACCAGCACGCGCGCGGGGCCCGTTTCCGTCCCCCTCACGCGCGTGCCCCGTTCTCCGGGCCGGCGGCCGTCTCCCGTGCCCCGTTCTCCGGGCCGGCGGCCGTCTCCTCCATGAGCGCCGCCACCGTCTCGGCCGGGATCCGCAGCAGCTCGCGCGCCTGGCGCTCGGCCGCGTCCGCGTCGCCCGACTCGACGGCGGCGACCAGCGCCTCGTGGGCGTCGATGTCGACCGGCGGCATCGCGCGGTCGCCGAGCGCCTCGACCAGGACCTCGTGGACCTGGGTGGAGAAGAAGCGGTAGACCTCGATGAAGGCCGCGTTGTGGGTGGCGGCGACCACCGCGAGGTGGAAGGCGAGGTCCGCGTCGGCGTCCCGGTCGCCCTCCTCGCGCAGGGTGGTCAGGGCGGCCCGCAGCCGCAGCAGGTCGTGGGTGTCCCGCCGCTCCGCCGCGAGCCGGGCCGCCTCCGCCTCCAGGGCGGTCCGCAGCTCCAGGACGTCACGGGCGCCCGCGTGCCGGACCCCGCGCAGGACGGCGGCCGGGTCGGCGGTGGAGCGGACGAAGGTGCCGTTGCCCTGCCGGGACTCCAGGAGCCCGGAGTGGACCAGGACCCGGACGGCCTCGCGGACGGTGTTGCGGCCGACGCCGAGCTGCTGGGCCAGCTCGTGCTCGGTCGGGATGCGGTCACCGACGGACCACTCGCCCTCGGCGAGCTGGGCCCGCAGCTGCTCCACCGCGGAGTCCACCAGCGAGGTGCGCCCCGCCGCTCTCAGTGCCGCCATCCGCTTCGTCCCTCCATAACACCTGATTCACCCGGTTGCCCAGTCATCCTACAAGTAATCCACAGGAGTGCTCACGGTCACCGGGGCACCGCCCGGCGACCGGACTACTGTGGGCTCGTACGTGCACCGAACACCCTCATCACCTTCGGGAGTCAGTCATGTCAGACCGCTTCGACGTCGTCGTACTCGGAGCTGGCCCCGGCGGCTACGTCGCCGCCATCCGCGCCGCCCAGCTGGGCAAGCGGGTCGCGGTCGTCGAGGAGAAGTACTGGGGCGGTGTCTGCCTGAACGTCGGCTGCATCCCCACCAAGGCGCTGCTCCGCAACGCCGAACTGGCGCACATCTTCAACCACGAGGCCAAGACCTTCGGCATCAAGGTCGACGGCACGGTGACCTTCGACTACGGCGACGCCTACCGCCGCAGCCGCACGGTCGCGGACGGCCGCGTCAAGGGCGTCCACTTCCTGATGAAGAAGAACGGCATCACGGAGTTCGACGGCCGGGGCACCTTCCTCGACGCGAACACCCTCCAGGTGGCGAAGGCCGACGGCACGACGCAGACGATCACCTTCGACAACTGCATCATCGCCACCGGCGCCACCCCGCGCCTGCTGCCCGGCACCGCCCTCAGCGACCGCGTCGTCTCGTACGAGCAGCAGATCCTCGCCGAGGACGCCCCGAAGTCGATCGTCATCGCCGGCGCCGGCGCCATCGGCATCGAGTTCGCGTACGTGCTGAACAACTACGGCACCAAGGTCACCATCGTCGAGTTCCTCGACCGGATGGCCCCGCTGGAGGACGAGGAGGTCTCGAAGGAGCTGGCGAAGCAGTACCGCAAGCTCGGCATCGACGTCCTCACCTCGACCCGCGTCGAGGCCATCGACGAGTCCGGCCCGCAGGTCCGCGTCACCGTCACCGGCAAGGACGGCGCGAGCAAGGTGCTGGAGGCCGACAAGGTCCTCCAGGCCATCGGCTTCGCCCCGAACGTCTCCGGCTACGGCCTGGAGAACACCGGCGTCGCCCTCACCGAGCGCGGTGCCATCGACGTCGACGGCCGCTGCCGCACCTCCGTGCCGAACATCTACGCCATCGGTGACGTCACCGCCAAGCTGATGCTCGCGCACACCGCCGAGGCCATGGGCGTCATCGCCGCCGAGACCATCGCGGACGCCGAGACCATGGAGCTCGACTACGTCATGATCCCGCGCGCCACCTACTGCCAGCCGCAGATCGCCAGCTTCGGCTACACCGAGGCGCAGGCCCGCGAGAAGGGCTACGACGTCAAGGTCGCCAAGTTCCCCTTCATGGCGAACGGCAAGGCGCACGGCCTCGGCGACTCCACCGGCTTCGTCAAGATCGTCGCCGACGCGAAGTACGGCGAGATCATCGGCGCCCACCTGATCGGCCCCGACGTCACCGAGCTGCTGCCCGAGCTGACCCTGGCGCAGCAGTGGGACCTCACCGTCCACGAGGTCGCGCGGAACGTCCACGCCCACCCGACGCTGGGCGAGGCCGTCAAGGAGGCCGTCCACGGCATCGCCGGCCACATGATCAACTTCTGAGACCCGGTCGTTCCCCGAGGCCCCGCCCGGCCTCACGGGTCTTCCACGGCTTCAGGTGATAGGCACTGAGAAGTGCCGAGCGAAACCTTCCCGGGTGGCGAACCGTCCCGACCGATCAGGTCGTGGGCGCGTTCGTCACCCGGCACGCATCTCTGGCTCGCGGTCATCGCGGTCACCAGCCTCACCCTCGCGCTGTCCCCGGCCGGTCTGGACGCGTACTTCCTCCACCGGAACAGCAGCAACCTCCACCAGCTCGCCCACCACCCGGTCCGCGCGCTGCTCGGCAGCGCGTTCTGGATCCAGAACCCGGCGGACCTGCTGCTGTACGCGGTGCTCCTCGAGGTCCTGCACGCCCCCGTGGAGCGCTGGCTGGGCACGGCCAAGTGGCTGTTCACCGTCGCCACCGCGCACATCGTCGCGACCCTCGTCAGCCAGCAGGTCGTCCTCCTGGCGATCCGCGACCACCACGTGCCGCGGAGCATGGCGCACGTCGTCGACATCGGCGTCAGCTACGGCCTCGCCGCCTCGGCCGGAATCCTGGCCTACCGGATCGCCCGGCCCTGGCGCCTGCCCTACCTGGCAGGCGTGGTGGCCTTCTTCCTTGTCCCGCTGCTCACGAACCGTACGTACACCGACCTCGGGCACGCCCTGTCGCTGGCGGTCGGCCTGGCCTGCTACCCGCTCACCCGGCATCCCGCGCACGGAAAACCGTTCGCACCCGAACGGGGGCCCGGAGCACACTAGTTGTGCGGGGGACACGGGGGATCCCCCGGTGGCGGCCGCTTCGAGCGCGCGGACCCATGGTCCGCGCGGGCCGCGACCGACGAAGGCCCGCTCCCAGGGGGAGCGGGCCTTCGCACGGAATCTCCCGGACGGGTCAGCCCGCCAGCAGGCGCTCCAGGACGACCGCGATGCCGTCCTCCTCGTTGGAGGCGGTCACCTCGTCCGCGACCGCCCGCAGTTCCGCGTGCGCGTTGCCCATCGCGACCCCGCGCGCGGCCCAGCCGAACATCGGGATGTCGTTGGGCATGTCGCCGAAGGCGATCGTGTCCGCCGCCTTCATCCCGAGCCGGCGCGCCGCCAGTGAGAGGCCGGTGGCCTTGCTCAGACCGAGCGGCAGGATCTCCACGATCCCCGGGCCCGCCATCACCACGTCGACCAGCCCGCCGACGGTGGCGCGCGCGACGGACGTCAGCTCGTCGTCGGTCATCACCGGGTGCTGGACGTAGAGCTTGGTGAGCGGCGCCGCCCACAGCTCGGCCGGGTCCTCGTACGGCACGTACGGCAGCGGGCCCTCCTGCGCCCGGTAGCCGGGGCCCATCAGGACCTCGCCCTCCAGGCCGTCGCGGCTCGCGGCCAGCGCCAGCGGGCCGACCTCCGCCTCGATCTTGGAGAGGGCGAGCCCGGCGAGCTGCCGGTCCAGGGTCAGCGAGGTCAGCAGCCGGTGCTCGCCGGCGTGGTAGACCTGCGCGCCCTGGCCGCACACCGCGATCCCCTCGTAGCCGAGGTCGTCGAGGATGTGCCGGGTCCAGGGCACGGCCCGGCCGGTCACGACGATGTGCGCGGCGCCCGCCGCCGTCACCGCGGCGAGTGCCTCCCGGGTGCGGGCCGAGACGGACTCGTCGGCCCGCAGCAGCGTGCCGTCGAGGTCCGTCGCGACCAGGCGGTAGGGGAAGGCGCTCACTTGGCGATCGGCTCCAGGACCTCGCGCCCGCCCAGGTACGGCCGGAGGACCTCCGGGACGCGCACCGAACCGTCGGCGAGCTGGTGGTTCTCCAGGATGGCGACGATGGTGCGCGGAACCGCGCACAGCGTGCCGTTCAGCGTGGCGAGCGGCTGGACGGTCTTCTTGCCGCCCTGCTCCTCGCGCATGCGGACCGAGAGGCGGCGGGCCTGGAAGCCGTCGCAGTTGGAGGCCGAGGTCAGCTCGCGGTACTTGCCCTGGGTGGGGATCCACGCCTCGCAGTCGAACTTGCGGGAGGCCGAGGAGCCGAGGTCGCCGGTGGCGACGTCGATCACCTGGAAGGGAAGCTCCAGGGAGGTGAGCCACTGCTTCTCCCAGTCCAGGAGCCGCTTGTGCTCGTTCTCCGCGTCCTCGGGCGCGACGTACGAGAACATCTCGACCTTGTCGAACTGGTGGACGCGGAAGATGCCGCGGGTGTCCTTGCCGTACGTGCCGGCCTCGCGGCGGAAGCAGGGCGAGAAGCCCGCGTACCGCAGCGGCAGCTTGTCGGCGTCGATGATCTCGTCCATGTGGTACGCGGCGAGCGGGACCTCGGAGGTGCCGACCAGGTAGTAGTCGTCCTTCTCCAGGTGGTACACGTTCTCCGCGGCCTGGCCGAGGAAGCCGGTGCCCTCCATGGCGCGCGGGCGGACCAGCGCGGGGGTGAGCATCGGGATGAAGCCGGCCTCGGTGGCCTGCGCGATGGCCGCGTTGACCAGGGCGAGCTCCAGGAGGGCGCCGACGCCGGTCAGGTAGTAGAAGCGCGAGCCGGAGACCTTGGCGCCCCGCTCGACGTCGATGGCGCCGAGCGCCTCGCCCAGCTCCAGGTGGTCCTTGGGCTCGAAGCCCTCGGCCGCGAAGTCGCGGATGGTGCCGTGCGTCTCCAGGACGACGAAGTCCTCCTCGCCGCCGACCGGCACGTCCTGGTGGACGATGTTGCCGAGCCGGAGGAGGAGCGCACGGGCCGTCTCGTCGGCCTCGTTCTGCTCGGCCTCGGCGGCCTTGACGTCGGTCTTGAGCTGCTCGGCCCGCTGGAGGAGCTCGGCGCGCTCCTCCGGGGTGGCCTTGGGGATCAGCTTTCCGAGCGACTTCTGCTCGGAACGGAGCTCGTCGAAGCGGACGCCGGACGACCTGCGCCGCTCATCGGCGGAGAGCAGGGCGTCGACGAGGCCGACGTCCTCTCCACGGGCGCGCTGGGAGGCGCGAACACGGTCGGGGTCCTCACGGAGCAGGCGAAGGTCAATCACCCCACCAGGCTACCGGTGTGCGCTCGCGCGACCCCACCGGATATGCGGGCGCGTGCGGGTATGCCCGAATTGAGGTTCTTGTTGGGGTCCTGGGAATTCCACGGAATCGAGTTATCCACAGGGTGTGCGGAAGTTCTGTGGATTCCGGGCTCCCCGCCTCCGAATTGCGTGATCAAACCCCATTCGCGCACTCATTTCGAGGGGAATCCCTCGCTCCGGAGGGTGAGTGTCGCGGGGTCGCTCTGACGCGGGGCCCTGTGGGCCCTGTGGATGGAGGGCATGCGCGCGAGGAGTGACGGGGGTGATTTGTCGACCTTGTCGGCGGCGGGTGTCGACTTGTCCCCAGCTTCCGCCGAGGACCTGTGGATAACCGTGGGGAGAAACTGAAAAGTATGCAGGTAGGACTATTGATGCCTGCCTGTGGACGACCGGACGCACGAGGTGCGCCGGTCGGTCAGTATCGCGGTCAGGCCCTGCCGTCCTGGGCCCTCGCCAGCCAGTCGGAGGCAGCCGTGAACTCTTCGTCCGAGGTCCCCCGCCGCAGCGGCCTGACGTCCGCACGGGACGCGCCCGCCCGCGGATACGAGCCGAGGAAGCGCACCTGCGGACAGATCCGCTTCAGACCCATCAGCGCCTCGCCGACCCGGCGGTCCGAAACATGGCCCTCGGCGTCCACGGCGAAGCAGTAGTTGCCGATCCCCGCCCCCGTCGGCCGGGACTGGATCAGCATCAGGTTCACCCCCCGCACCGCGAACTCCTGGAGGAGTTCCAGAAGGGCACCCGGATGATCGTCACCCAGCCACAGCACCACCGAGGTCTTGTCCGCGCCGGTCGGCGCCGCCGGCCGGGCCGGCCGGCCCACCAGCACGAACCGCGTCTCCGCGTTCTCCGCGTCGTGGATCTCCTTGACCAGTGCCTCCAGGCCGTACGTGGCCGCCGCGAACTCGCCGGCGAAGGCCGCGTCGAAGCGCCCCTCCTGGACCAGCCGGGCCCCGTCCGCGTTCGAAGCGGCCGATTCCCACACCGCCTCCGGCAGATGCTTGCGCAGCCAGTTGCGCACCTGCGGCTGGGCCACCGGGTGGCCCGTCACCGTCTTGACGTCCGACAGCGAGGTCCCGGGGCGCACGAGCAGGGCGAAGGCGATCGGCAGCAGCACCTCGCGGTAGATCATCAGCGGCTCGCCCGAGGCCAGCTCGTCGAGGGTCGCCGTCACGCCGCCCTCCACCGAGTTCTCGATCGGCACGAGCGCGGCGGCCGCCTCCCCGTTCCGTACGGCGTCGAGCGCGGCCGGGACGGAGACCATGGGGACGAGCTCCCGCGTGGCCGCCTCGGGCAGGCTCCGCAGCGCGGCCTCCGTGAAGGTGCCTTCGGGGCCGAGGTAGGTGTACCGGGTGGCGGACATACCGTCACCCTAATGCGCCCCGGCGCCCGGGCCCGTCCCGTCTCAGCCCTCAAACAGGCGGCGGCCCGGGCCCCGGCCCCGCGGCGGCCCTCAGCCCTCCAGCAGCCGCCGGCCGACGTACTCGCCCTCGTCGGCCCCGCCCGGCACCGCGAAGAGCCCGCTCGACTCGTGCCGGATGAACGGGGACAGCGCGTCGCCCCGGTCGAGCTTGCGCTGCACCGGCACGAAGCCGCGCAGCGGATCGGCCTGCCAGCAGACGAAGAGGAGCCCCGCGTCCGGGGTGCCGTCCGCGCCGATCCCGTCGTGGAAGGAGAAGGGCCGGCGCAGCATCGCCGCACCGCCGTTCTGTTCGGGGGCGGAGATCCGGGCGTGGGCGTTGTCGGCGACGGCGAGCTTCCCGTCCGGACCCCTCTTGTTCAGGTCCAGCGGGGTGGTCTCCGAGCCGCCCGACAGCGGCGCCCCGTCCGCCTTGCGGCGGCCGATGACCCGCTCCTGGGCATCCCGCGGCAGCCCCTCCCAGTCGTCCAGGAGCATCCGGATCCGGCGCACGACCGCGTACGAGCCGCCCGCCATCCAGTCCTGGGCGCCGGTCGCTCCGGCGGGGACGAAGATCCGCCGGTCGAAGTCGGAGTCGGCGGGCTTCGGGTTGTTGGTCCCGTCGACCTGGCCCATCAGGTTCCGGGCCGTCATCGGCCGGGCGGTCGCCCCGGCCGAACGGTTGAAGCCGTTCATCTGCCAGCGCACCCGGGCCGCGTCCCCGGCGTCCTTCTGGAGCGCGCGCAGCGCGTGGAAGGCGACCAGGGCGTCGTCCGCCCCGATCTGCACCCACAGATCGCCCTCCGAGCGCTTCGGGTCGACCGCGTCGGAGGAGAAGGCGGGCAGCGGGTCGAGCTGCGTCGGGCGGCGGGCGGTCAGCCCGGTCCGGTCGAAGAAGGTCCGCCCGAAGCCGAAGGTGACGGTGAGGGAGGACGGGCCCGCGTCCAGCGCGATCCCGGTGTCCCCCGACGGGGCCTCCCCGGCCATCAGCGTCCGCGCCGTCGCCGACCAGCGGCGCAGCAGCGCGGCGGCCTCCTTGCGGCCGGCGCCCGGCGCGAGGTCGAAGGCGACGAGATGGCCGCGCGACTGGAGCGGGGTGGTGATGCCGGGCTGATGTTTCCCGTGAAACATCACCTCGGTGGCCCCGACCGAGGTGAGGGCCCGGGAGCCGCCGGCCCCGGGAGCGGAGCCGTCCTCGGAGACGGCCGCCGCGATCCCGGCACCGCCGGCGGCGCCGATCACGAGGCCGGCCGCACCCGCCGCGCCGACGGTGCCGAGCAGCCGGCGCCGGGAGATGTCGAGGTGGCCGCCGTCGGACGCGGAGGCGGAGGCGTTGTCGGGCGCGGGGCCGGTCACGGGGTTGCTCACGGGCATTCAGCCGATCTTGACGTTCTTCTCGATGGTGGTCTGGTCGATCTCGGAGGTACGGACCGTCACCTGGATCCGCCATTCGCCGGGCAGCGGGAGCTGCACGCCGCTCGCGCTCCAGTGACCGGTCTGGATCCGGTCAGGGGCGACGGGCAGCGGGCCGACGCCCTTCTCCTCCAGGGTGAGGTTCACCTTGATCTCGGGGACGTCCAGCGGCTTGCCGTTGGGGCGCTCCACGAAGAGGTGCAGGGCGTTGGCGCCGGTGCGGCCGGGGTCGAGGCTGAGCCGGACGACGCCCTTGCCGTCCACGCCGCCGGTGTCGAAGGGGAGCCGGATGTCCACCGGACGGTCGGGCACCGCGGCCGAGCCGGCCGTCGTCCCGCCGGTGCGGCCGGCCTCCTCCTCGGTGCGGCCGGGCTCGGTGGAGGTGAGGACGGTGGTCACGGCGAGCAGGACGACGGCCACGGCGGCCTCGGTCAGCACCGAGCGGCGCAGCCCGGTCCGCTCGGGGTCCGCGTCACGCGCCTTCTTCCTCCGCGCGGTGGCCACGGCGGCGCGCTGCCGGGCGAGCTGAGCTGCCCGCTCGGCGTCCGGCGCCTGCTCCGGCGCCTCCTCGGGGGCCTGCTCCTCAGGCTCCTCTTCGCCGGAGTCCGGGTCCGTCTCCGTGTCGGCTTCCGGGGTGGGAGCCGTGTCCGGCGCGTCCCCCGGTCCGGCGGTCCGTTCCGCGAGGCGCTGGGTCCAGCGGCGGGATATCCAGGCGATGCCGACGAGCACGCCCATCAGGCCGATCTTGACCAGGAGCAGCTGCCCGTACCGGGTGCCGGTGAGGGCGGACCAGGAGCCGACCTGGCGCCAGGACTGATAGAGGCCGGTGGCCACCAGGACGGCGACCGAGACGAAGGCGACGCGGGAGAAGCGCTCGACCGCCGCGCGCTCCACCGAGGGCGCCCGGTAGAGGGCGACCAGCAGGGTGGTGAGCCCGCCGAGCCAGGCGGCGACCGCGAGCAGGTGCAGGACGTCGACGGGCATGGCGACGCCCGGCTGGATGCCGGTGGAGGCGTGCTCGGCCAGCGCCCAGGTGCCGGCGATGCCCGCGGCGACCACGGTGCCGCCGAGGCCCAGGCCGAAGGCGAGGTCCTTGCGCTCCTTCGGGTCGGTGCGCCGGGCGTACGCGCCGAAGAGGACGGCGACGAAGAGCGCGGCCGCCCCGAGCAGGAGCAGCCGGGAGGAGAGCGCGGCCCCGGTCTTGGTCTGGAGCACGGCCTGGAGCCCGGCCAGGTCGAAGACGTCGGCGAGCTTGCCGGAACCGGTGTACGGGCCGCGCAGCAGCAGCATGACCAGGGTGGCGCCGGTGAGGGTGAGCCAGCCCCGTACGACGGTCTGCTGCACGGGCCGGACGCCCGCCCCGCGCGGCCAGCACAGCAGCACGAAGGCGCCGCCGCCGACGAGGACGGCGAAGCCCGCGTACGACAGATAGCGCGCGATCCCGTAGAGGGCGCCGACGATCCCCCCGCCCGCCGCCTGCGCGGGCAGGGCGACCGAGGTGGCGGAGGGGGCGCCGATGGAGAAGGTGAAGGCCCCGGCGATGGGGTGGCTGTCGGCGGAGACGGTCTGCCAGGCGACGGTGTAGGTGCCGTCCGGCAGACCGGCCCGCAGGGCCACGCCGTACTTGACGACGGCGCCGCTGCACAGGTCGATGATCTCGCCTGTGTCGGCGCGCCGGCCCGAGGGGTCGAGGACCCGGATCGAGTCGGGACTCATCGCGACCTGTTCCGAGAAGGTGAGGCCGACCTCCTCGGGGGCGGTGGCGACCACCGCCCCGTCCTTCGGGTCGCTCCCGGTCAGGGCCGCGTGCGCGGAGGCGGGGGCGGCGCCGGCGAGGAGCACGCCCAGGAGCGCGGCCGCGAGAACGAGCAGCCGGGCCAGGGCGGTGCCGAGGCGCGGGGCGGTGGGTGTCGTCACTGTGTCACTCCGTCAACGAGCTCAGTGCTGCTGCGGGTTGTGGTTGGCGGCCTCGACCGGGACCTCGACCGTGATCGGGTCGGCCTTCTCGAAGTGCAGCTCGACGCTGACCTTCTCGCCCTGCTTCGGCTGCGACTTCAGTTCCATGAACATGAGGTGGTTGCCGCCCCGGGCCAGCTTCAGCTCCCCGTTGGCGGGGATGTCGAAGGCCGTCACCGCCTGCATCTTCTGGTTCTTCGTCTCGTGCATGGTGACGTCGTCCGAGAGCGGGCTGGTGACCGAGGTCAGCTTGTCGGCGGTGTCCCCGGTGTTCTCGATGGTGAGGAACCCGCCGGCCATGTCCATCACGGGCTGGGGCATGTAGGCGCCGCTGACCTTCAGCTGGGGCTTCCCGCCGTCGGACGAGCACCCGGTGAGCGCGAGGGCGGCGGCGAGGGCCACGGCGGCGGACAGGGCGGTGGTGCGGCGGGTCACGGGTTCTCCCCCTTGATGATCTTCGGCAGGTCCTTGGCGTAGTCGTCGACGGTGGTGTCCTCCCCGTACAGGACGTAGCCCTGGTCGGTGGTGGGGGAGAACGCGACGACCTGGGCGCCGTGCATGGAGACGACGGTGCCGTCCTTCTCCTTCTTCGGCGGGTCGATGCCGATGCCGATCGAGCGGGCGCCCGCCTGGATCTTGGAGAAGTCGCCGGTGAGACCGGTGAAGGTCGCGTCGCCGGCCGCGGGCAGCCACTTGGCCAGCGAGGCCGCGGTGTCCCGCTCCGGGTCGGTGGTGACGAAGACGACCTGGAGCTTCTCCTGGTCGGCCTTGGGGAGCTGCTTCTTGGCGATGGCGATGTTGCTCATCGTCAGCGGGCACACGTCGGGGCAGTGGGTGTAGCCGAAGTAGATGAGCGTCGGCTTGCCCTTGGTGCGCTCGCGCAGGTCGTACGTCTCGCCCTTGGTGTCGGTGAGGACGAGGTCGGGCTTGGTGAACGGGCGGTCGAGGACGGTGGCCGCCTGGGCCTTCTCCGTGGTGCCCTCGAGCTGCACGACGCCGGACGAGGTGTCCTTGGTGTCGTCGCCGCCGAGGCCGACCGCGGCGGTGATGCCGAGGGCGGCGACGATCGCGACGGCGGCGACGATCAGCGGGGTGCGCCGCCCGGGGCGGCCGGTGGTGCCGTCCCCGTCGCGCTGCGACGGGGACGTCTTCTCAGTGGACATGCGATGACTGTCTTTCGGAGTGCTGGGCGTGCTGGGCGGGTGCCGTCAGGCCGAGCGACGGCGTCCGGCGAGGACACCGAAGGCGATGCCGGCGGCGCCGACGAGGATGCCGACGACGCCGAGGACGCGGGCCGTGGTGTCGGTGGAGGAGGCCGAGGCGGTCTCCTTGCCGGAGTGGTCGCCGGCCTTCTCCTCGTGGCCGGCCTTCGCGTCGGCGGAGGCGGAGGGCGCGGCGGAGGTGGCGGCGCCGCCGCCGTGGTGGTCCTCGCCGGCGGCCGAGAGCTTCAGGACGGGGGCCGGGTTCTGCGGCTCCTCGGAGCCCTTCTGCTCCTCGATCCAGCGCACGACCTCGTCGTTGTCGTAGGTCTGGATCGCCTTGAGGACGAGCTGGTCGGTGTCCTCCGGCAGCTGGCCGAGGGAGAGCGGGAACTGCTGGAACTGGCCGGGGCCGATCTTCGAGCCGTCCGCGGTCCAGGTGACCTTGGAGACGGCCTCGTTGATCTGCTTGCCGTGCAGGGTCAGCGGCTTGTCCAGCTTGGCCTTGGTGACCACGGCCTTCCAGCCCGGCACCGGCTGCGGCATGACGGAGGCGAGCGGGTGGTCGAGCGGGAAGTTGACCTCCAGCTTCACGGTGGAGGCGTTGTCGCGCTCGTTCGGGACCTTGATGTTCACGGTCGCGTAGCCGCCCTGGGCGGCCTCGCCCTGGGGCTGCACGCTGACGTGCGCGAAGGCCGTGCCCGAGAGCAGGACGACGGAGGCGGCGGCGGTGCCGGCGGCGAGGGCGACGCGGGACAGGTTCATGGAAGACACTCCGGCTCGGTGAGGGGGCCCGCGGAGGGGACCCCGGAGGAGGGAAGGCGGTCCGGTCCGGCACACCGGGGCCACGGACGGAGCCGGGCGGGTGGGTGCGGACGGGCGCGGCCCCGCTCCCTCGTGGAGCGGACCGCGTCAGGCTGCGAGGACGCAGGCGGCGGCCGGCGGGCCGCGGCGGATCACCGTGTGCTGGAGTGCCCCGGCCGCCGGTGGCGGCGCGGGGTCGAGGGCGGTACGGAGCCGGCCGCGCGGACCGGCCGGGGCCAGCGTCGCCAGGCCGGCGAGCAGGGCCCGTACGAGCCGGAGAGCGGCGCGCAGCGAGCGCACCAGTGTGCTC
This sequence comes from Streptomyces sp. NPDC058052, assembly GCF_042885515.1. Classification (NCBI taxonomy): domain Bacteria; kingdom Bacillati; phylum Actinomycetota; class Actinomycetes; order Kitasatosporales; family Streptomycetaceae; genus Streptomyces; species Streptomyces sp. NPDC058052. Next base: position 66,766 of record NZ_JBHVRX010000033.1, read on the forward strand.
TCGGCCAGCTCGGCGGCGCCCTGCTCGGAGAGTTCGACGAGCCGGACCAGGGCGAGGTCGCCCCGGCGCAGCAGCCAGCCGGCCACCAGGGCGGCGAGCAGGTGCCCGAGGAGCATCGGCAGGCTCGGCAGGAGCGCGCCGGCGGGTGCCGTGCCGGCCGTGTGCATGCCCGCGTGGGCCTGCGCGGCGGCCGGGTCGATCCCGGCCCGGTCGAGGATCCCGGCGGCGTCGCCGGGGGTGAGGGAGGCGGCGCCCGCCCCGCAGACGAGCTTGGCCGCCATCCGTACCAGCGAGTCGTCGGCCTGGGCGCTCAGGGCGAGCTGCCGCTGGCCGAGGCCGAAGAGCAGATGGAGTCCGAGCTGTCCGCCGGCGAGGGTGGCGACGACGAAGCCCAGGGAGCGCTCGCGCCCGGTGAGCAGGACCGTGACCCCGAAGACGCCGAGGAATCCGGCGAGGAGGGTCCACAGGGCGATGCCCGCACAGGCGGCGAGGGCGTGTCCCAGCGCGGACAGCACGACGCAGACCGCGGTGAACACCGCGGCCCTCAGCAGCCGTGGAGCGAGCGCGGGGGCAGACATGGCGGCCCCATCATCGCACCAGCGCACCCGCCTCCACGCGGCAGGTCCGCAAGGTCGTTCTTGGGGGTGTTCGGGAGGACATACACCGCCGCCGGGAGCGGTCATATCCGCCGAACGGGCGCTCCTGACCGGTTCGGGTGCTTACGGACCGCTGTCTCCGGCAATAGCTAGGGGTATGTCGAGCCGCTGCCGGGAGGCTGGAGCATGAGCATCTGGTGGTCACTCCATCTGCGGCGCGAGGCCGCGAGCGTGCCGCTCGCCCGGCGCCTGTTCCTCGGCACCATGGAGACGGCCGGGGTCGATCCCGACGTGTCCTACGAGCTGTCGGTGGCCCTGACCGAGGCGTGTGCCAACGCGGTCGAGCACGGGGGCGGCGCCGCCGCGGGCCGCGGCTCGGAGGCGTACCGGGTGACGGCCTTCCTCGACGGCGAGACCTGCCGGATCGAGGTCGCCGACGCGGGTCCCGGCTTCGCCGAGGTGCGGACCGCCCCGGCCCCGGCGGCCGGTCCGGACGCCGAGCACGGGCGCGGGCTCCGGCTGATCGAGGAGCTCTCCGACCACGTCCACTTCGGCCGCTCGGGCCGCGGCGGCGCGGTGGTCAGCTTCGACAAGATCCTCAAGTGGAAGGACAGCCCTTCCCTCCTGATGGCCTGAGACGCGCGGAGGGCCCCCGCCGGGATTCCGGCGGGGGCCCTCGTCACGGCGTGCGGGGTCAGCCCTTCAGGGCGGCCATCCACGCCTCGACCTCGTCGGAGCGGCGCGGCAGCTGGTCCGAGAGGTTCCGGTTGCCGTCCTCGGTGACCAGGATGTCGTCCTCGATCCGGACGCCGATGCCGCGGTACTCCTCCGGCACGGTCAGGTCGTCGGCCTGGAAGTAGAGCCCGGGCTCGACGGTCAGGCACATGCCCGGCTCCAGCGTGGTGTCGACGTACGCCTCGGTGCGCGCGGCGGCGCAGTCGTGGACGTCCATGCCGAGCATGTGGCCGGTGCCGTGCAGGGTCCAGCGGCGCTGGAGGCCCAGCTCCAGGACGCGCTCGACCGGGCCCTCGACGAGGCCCCACTCGACGAGCTTCTCGGCGAGCACGCGCTGGGCGGCGTCGTGGAAGTCGCGGTAGGCGGCGCCGGGCTTCACCGCGGCGATGCCGGCCTCCTGCGCCTCGTACACGGCGTCGTAGATCTTGCGCTGGACGTCCGTGTACCGGCCGTTGATCGGCAGGGTGCGGGTGACGTCGGCGGTGTACAGCTCGGTGGTCTCGACGCCGGCGTCGAGGAGGAGCAGGTCGCCGGAGCGCACGGCGCCGTCGTTGCGGACCCAGTGGAGGGTGCAGGCGTGCGGGCCGGCGGCGCAGATGGAGCCGTAGCCGACGTCGTTGCCCTCGACGCGGGCGCGGAGGAAGAAGGTGCCCTCGATGTAGCGCTCGCTGGTGGCCTCGGCCTTGTCGAGGACCTTCACGACGTCCTCGAAGCCGCGGGCGGTGGAGGCGCATGCCTTCTCCAGCTCGGCGATCTCGAAGGAGTCCTTGACGAGGCGGGCCTCGGAGAGGAAGACCCGCAGCTCCTCGTCGCGCTCGGCGGTCACCTTGTCGGTGAGGGCGGCCTCGATGCCGGCGTCGTGGCCGCGCACGGCGCGGACCGGGCCGGTGGCCTCCTTGAGGGCGGCGGTGAGCTCGCGCACGTCCTTCGCCGGGATGCCGAGCAGCTGCTCCGCCTCGGCGAGGGAGTGGCGGCGGCCGACCCACAGCTCGCCCATGCCGTCGAGCCAGAACTCGCCGTTCTCACGGTTCGAGCGCGGCAGCAGGTAGATCGTGGCCTCGTGGCCGGCCGCGGCCGGCTCCAGGACCAGGACGCCGTCGTGGGTCTGGTCGCCGGTGAGGTACGCGTACTCGGTGGCGGCGCGGAAGCTGTACTCGGTGTCGTTCGACCGGGTCTTCAGGTTGCCGGCCGGGATCACCAGGCGCTCGCCCGGGAAGCGGGCGGAGAGCGCGGCCCGGCGCGCGGCGGTCATGGCCGCCTGCGGGATCGGCGCGAGCCCGGTCAGCTCCGTGTCGGCCCAGCCGGACTTCATGCTCTCGGCGAGCTCGTCGGAGACGCCCGGGTACAGGCCGTTCTTCCGCTGCTTGATCGGCTCTTCGGCCTCGTCCGGGGTCTCCGGAGTGAGCTCATCGGCCACGGGTCTGCCTCCTCTTGGTACGACACTGAACCCCCTCCATCGTACGGTCGTACGGAAGGGGGCCCAGGGCCGGAAGACCTGTTACCGCGCGGTCACCGCCGGGATCAGTCGAAGCGGGCGGCGAGCAGCACCACGTCCTCGCCCTCCACCGCGGGGTCGAGCCCGTCCGGGAGCACGGTCCGCAGCACGTGGTCGGCGATCGCTCCCGGATCGTCCCGGTCCGCGCGGGGCACGCTCGCGGCGGCCGCGTGGAGCCGGGCGAAGGCCCGGTCGATGGGGTCGCCGGTACGCCGCAGCAGCCCGTCCGTGTAGAGCAGCACCGTTTCTCCAGGCGCGGGCGACAGCTCCACGCTGGGCGCCTCCCAGCAGGAGAGCATCCCGAGCGGGGCGGAGAGCGAAGTCTCCACGTACGCGGTGCGGCGCTCGCCGACGAGGAGCGGCGGCGCGTGGCCGGCGCCGGCGAGGACGAGCCGGCGCCGGGCGGGTTCGGCGTAGGCGAAGAGGGCGGTGGCCGAGCGGGCCGGCTCGGTGAGCCGGAGCAGCAGCTCCAGGTCGGAGAGGACGGCGACCGGGTCCTCGCCCTCCATCACCGCGTACGCCCGCAGCGAGGCGCGCAGCCGGCCCATGGCGGCCAGCGCGCTCGGCCCGGTGCCGGAGACGGAGCCGACGGCGAGGCCGAGGGCGCCGTCGGGCAGCGGCAGCGCGTCGTACCAGTCGCCACCGCCGCGGGGGCCGGTGCGGTGGCGGGCGGCGAGCCGGACCCCGGGGACACGGGGGAGCCGGCTCGGGAGCAGCTCCTCGGCGACGGTGGAGACCTGGACGCGGGCGCGCTCGACCTGGAGGAGGCGGGCGAGGTGCTCGGTGGCGAAGCGGCCGTAGAGGCCGATGAGGTGGCGCCGGCGTTCGTCGGGGGCGGCCGGCTCGTCGTAGAGCCAGACGGCGGCGCCGATCCGGCCGGCCTCCTCGGTGGCGAGGGGCAGGGCGTAGCTGGCGGCGTAGCCGAGGCGGGCGGCGACCTCGCGGTGGCGGGGGTCGAGGCCCTCCTCGGTGCGCACGTCGTGGATGGCGATGGGCTCCGGGACGCGGCCCGGGTCGGACGGGTCGGGGAGCCCGTCGAGGAGCCGGCCGTAGCTGGTGGCGCCGCGGGGGACGGTCTCGATGGTGCCGAGGTCGGCGTGGGCGAGGCCGAGGCCGATGGTGGCGGTGGGGCCGAGGCCGTCGGCGGGTTCGAGGACGGCCATGCCGCGCCGGGCGCCCACGAGGGCGGCTCCGGCGCCGAGCAGTTCGTGGAGGGCGTCGTCGAGGGTGGCGGTCCTGATCAGCCGCTCGGTGAGTTCGTGGAGGGTGGTGAGGTCGGAGACCCAGCCGGCGAGGCGGTCCGTGATGAGGGCGCCGGGCGCGGGGGCCGCGTCGGCCGGTGCCGCGGCGGCGGGGACGCCCGCGAGGGGCGCCTTAGTGTGCGGTGGAGCGGGAACCGTGGAGTCGATTCCGGCCACTTTCGCAAGGTGCTTCGGCAGCTGTGGGGAGCTCATCTCGGTCGGCTTTCCGACCGGTGCGTTTGACGCCATGGCATCGCAAACCCCCATGTCATTGGGCACCGCTCGATGTCTCCACATGTACACGCACCCGAGGAGCGATGTCCAGCATTGTCCCCGTGGGACTTGTGGTGTCCGGGCGGGGTTCCGGGAGGTCGTGCGCAGGGGTTGAAGTGGGCTGGAAGTTGGCTGAAAATTGCCCTCGGTGTGCACCATTTGCGGTCGACTGGCGTCGTTTGAAAGCGCGTCATTCTGAGCGTGTGGGGTACGTAATCGATGACAGGCAGGGGCAGTTGACAGCGCCCCGGGATCGAGAAGCGGAACCCCGGCGTCGTACGTGCCGCAGGCCGCGGCCCGTCCCCGCGTGGCGGGGATCGTGTTCTGAACCGGCTTCGACCTGACTGTGACCCGGCCCCGTTCCGGCCGGCCCCGCCCCCGAGCGGGGCGACGCACCGCCGACGCTGTACGCGCTGATACGCACGGTGAAGAGATCTGCACATGGTGTGATGTGGATTCGGCGTTCAACGGAAAGGAACGAGCGCTCATGCGCGAGATCCTCGGAAGGCGACGCAGGGCCCGGTTCCGGCGCAAGGCGAGGGCCGCACGGCAGGACGCGGCGGTCACCTTCGCGGTCCGGTGGGATTGGCCGATCCTGCCGGGCGTGGGACTCGAGGAGCCCGCCCGTACGACGACGACCTCCGGCGCGGCCGAGCGGCCCGGGGGCACGACCCGGACCGGCTGGGTCCGGCCCGGCTGGGCCCGCAGCGGTGCGACCCGGGCGGGCGGTACGCCCCGGCCCGGCGGCGACGGACCGGTGTGCGCCTGCCCCGACCCGGGCTGCGTGGTCCCCGGCGCCCACCCCTTCGACCCCGGGCTGCTCGCCGCCACCACCGACGAGCGGATGATCCGCTGGTGGTGGACCCGGCGCCCGGACGCCCCGATCGTGCTCGCCACCGGCGGCCGCGCCCCCTGCGCGGTGAGCCTCCCGGCCCTCGCGGGCGCCCGCGCCCTGCGGGCCCTCGACGCGGCCGGCATGCGCTTCGGCCCGGTGGTGGCGACGCCGACCCGCTGGTCGATCCTGGTCGCCCCGTACGGCCTCGAACGGCTCGGTGAACTGCTGTACGCGAAGGACAGCGTGCCCAGTTCGCTGCGCTTCCATGGAGAGGGCGGCTATCTGTTGCTGCCTCCGTCCACGGCGGGCACCGGGCAGGTCCGCTGGGAGCGGGCTCCGCTCGCGGGATCCGGGCGGCCGTGGCTGCCGGACGTCGAGGCGGTGGTGGACGCCCTCGTGGAGGCGAGCACCGCCACACCGGGCGGCGGGAGCCGGCTCGCGTACTGAGCGACCGGGCGGCGGGGTCCACGCGCGCGTGCCGGGTGACCCCGGCACCCGCCGCCGTTCACCCGAACGGGTGTGTCCTGGGCCGACGCGTACGGGAATCGGGCGCGCGGCCCGGCGGGTGCCCGCCCGGCGCCGATAGGTTCGCCCCACCGTCCGTGATCGTTCCCGTCCGGGACCGTTCCCCGAACAGAGCAGGTGGGTCGCATGAGTCGGCTGAGCCCGGCGCAACTCCGCATGGCCGGCCTCGGCACCGCCGTCGCGATCGCCGTCCTCGTCCCCCTCGCCGCGAAGGCCGGACAGCCGGACGACGCGTCACCGCCACCGGTGGCGGCCCCCGCGGACGCGAAGCCGGGCGGGTCCTCCGGAGCCGCCGCGGGCGGGACGGGCGGGGCGGGCGACGGCCGGCTCGCCGGGGAGCTGATCGGAGACCTGGGGCTCGGCCGGGAGACCCGTACCGCCGAGGACGCGCGGCGCCCGGCGGGGAGGACGGCGACGCCCGCACCGCCCTCGGCGTCCGCCCCGGCACCCGCACCGGCGTCCTCGCCGGGGCCGGAGCGTCGTACCGGCGCGTCCGCCGGGGCGCCCGAGCGGCTCAGCCGCTGCGGTCCCGAACTCGCCTCGCCCAAGGGCGTCGAGGCGCAGACCTGCGTCCTGTCCGAGGGTCCGGACGTCTGGGCGCGCACGTACTACCGCAACGCCACCGGCCACGAGATCGACGCGATTCTGACCCTCATGGCACCCGGCGGACGGACCGTCCAGGTGCGCTGCGCGGTCCCGGCGCGGGACGAGCCGGGCACCTGTGACACCCCGAGGGAGCCGGGTACGGGAACGGCCCGCGCGCATGGGGCGGTGGCGGAATTCGCGGGAAGGGACGAGGGCGGCGCCGCGCCGCTGCTGCTCCGGTCCGGCAGCAACACGGCCGACGAGCAAGCGAGTTGAGAGAACGCCCCGGCGCGACGGCGGGGGCGGACATGGAAACGCCCGGTCGCTGGCGACGGGGGATGCACCAGCGACCGGGCTTCCAGAACGGTAACAAGAGATCTGCTGTTCGCAAATTCGATCTCGGTTATTCGGACAGGGATTTACCGCTCCGTAGGTTCCGCTGTGGCGGAAGTCACCGACTGGTCGGTCTGTCAGTCACCGATACCACCTGGGGTATCAGCTGAGAGTCACCTGACGGTTCGTGAGGCCGCCGCGCGCCCGGCGCTCCTCGGCGGTCAGCGGGGTGTCCACGGCGAGCGCCTCGGCCAGCCGCTCGGCGAACTCGGCGGCCGGCTTCTCGCACTGCTCGGCGGTCATCGCCGACGGCAGGTCCCACACCGGCACCATCAGGCCGTGGGCGCGGAAGGAGCCGACGAGACGGGTGTCCGGGCCGAGCGACGTGGTGCCGGCGGCCTGGAGGCGGGCGAGCGCGTCGAGGAGCTTCTCCTCGGGGTGCGGCATGACCCAGCGCAGGTGGTTCTTGTCCGGGGTCTCGCACCAGTAGGAGGCGTCGACCGAGGCCAGCTTCACCGTGGGGATGGCGGCGGCGTTGGCCCGCTCCAGGGAGGCGGCGACCTCGGGGTCGGCGCCGTCCGCCGACTGCGGGATCCAGAACTCGAAGCCGGTGTGGACCTCCGGCGCGAACGGGGCGTCCGTGTCGAGCAGGTCCTGGAGGCGCGGGCCCTCGGGCTCGACGCGGCGCGGCGGCACCGGGTTGCCGGGCTCGGTCTCCAGCGCGCGCTGGAGCGTGTCGGCGAGGTCGCGGGACAGGTCGCCGGAGGTGCCGTCGTTCTGCAGGGCGAGCAGGACGGAGCCGTCGTCGCGGCGGAGCGCGGGCCAGGCCATCGGCAGGACCGTCGCGAGCGTCACCGACGGCACGCCCTCGGGCAGACCGCCCTTGAGGGTGAGGGGCACGGTGGCGGCGGGCACCAGCTCGCGCAGCGCGACCAGGTCGCACTCGCCGGGCAGGCCCTCGAAGGGGCGCTGGACGTGCTCGGTCGCGGCGTGCGCGGCGGTCCGGCCGTGGCACGCCTTGTAGCGGCGGCCCGAACCGCACGGGCACGGCTCGCGCGCGCCGACGACCGGGATCTCCCCGTTCGTGACCTGTGCCTGGCCGCTCTTGCCGGCCTTCGTCTGGGGGCGCTTCTTGGCCATGGTGTGGCTTTCTCCCGATCGCGATGCTGTGTCGGGCGCGAGCCTAGCCGCACGGACGCCCCCGGAGGCTCAGCCGTGCCAGGACCGCGGGACGGCGCGGCCCCGCCCCTCCGCCACATGCCCGGAACGGGACGGCCACATGTCCGGAACGGGACGGCCACGATGGCCGGGACGCCCGCCGGGCGGGTACGGACGGCCGGGACCCGTCGGGTACGGCACCGCCGGGACCTGCCGCCGCTCGTGTACGGCTCCGGCCGCGCGGCGACCGGGCGCGTACGGGCCCCGCTGGTGCGGGTGTCCGCGTGGGGTCCGGGCCGGCGGTCGCGGGGGGTGTCGTCAGTCCAGGTCGTCGTAGGCGTCGAGGAGGTCGAGGCCGGAGCCGCCGGCGCCGACCCGGGCCGCGAAGTCCTCGCGGCGGTGGCCCTCCGTGACGATCACCCAGACGGTGACCTCGCCCGTCGCGCTGTCGCGCACGCCCCAGTCCTGGGCCAGGGCGCCGATGATGTTGAGCCCGCGTCCGCCGCGTGCCGTGACCGAGGGCGTCGACGGGACGGGTCTCGTGGGACCGCCTCCGTCCGTCACCTCGACCGTCAGCCCGCCCGACGGATCCAGCCGCCAGGCCGCCAGCACATCGCCCTCTCCCCGGTCGCCCCTGCCCAGCGGCCTGCCGTGCCGACAGGCGTTGCTGAGCAGTTCGGACAGGATCAGGACCGCGTCGTCGACGACCGATTCCGACACCCCGCCGCGGTACAGCTCGTCCCGCATCCGGTGTCGTGCTTCCCCCACGCCCGCAGGGCCATGGGGTACGGCCATGCTCGACGACGTGGGCACCTTCTGTGCCACCACCAACGCCACCCCCGAGACCTCCTTCGCCCCACGCCACCGTGTGGATGCCCCGGCGACCGCGACCGGAAACCGCCTGTTCCGGGTGGGGTGGAGCACAAGTGACGATCGCGTACGCGCCGAACGCGCCGGTGCACACCCCGGGGCGGCACCCGCCGCCCCGCCGGGGCCGTGACTCAGGCGCGCCCGAGGTGCGCGAGAACGTGCTTGGGGCGGTTGGTGATGATCGCGTCGACCCCGAGCCGCAGGCACAGCTCGACGTCCTCCGGGTCGTCCACCGTCCAGACGTGGACCTGGTGACCGGCCTTCTGCAGGCGGAGGATGACGGCCGGATGGTGCCGGACGATCCGGATGGACGGCCCCGCCACGCGCGCGCCCGCGGGCAGGCGCCCGTCGCGCAGGCGGGGGGTGACGAACTGGGTGAGGGAGACGGTCGGGAGGGTCGGCGCGGCGGCGGCGATCCGGTGCAGGGAGCGGGCCGAGAAGCTCATGACCCGTACCGGGGACTCCTCGGGCGCCTCGGGCGCGTCGAGGCCGAAACGCTTCAGGAGCGCGAGGAGCCGGTCCTCGACCTGGCCCGCCCAGCGGGTGGGGTGCTTGGTCTCGATGGCGAGCTCGACCCGCCGCCCGGCGTCGGAGACCAGCTCCAGGAGCCGTTCCAGGGTCAGGACCGAGGTGTACTCGGGGTCGCCCCAGTCGGGGGTCTCGCCGGGGACACCGGACTCCTGGTCCTCCTTGAACGCCTTCCAGGCGCCGAAGTCGAGGGCCGCGAGGTCGGCGAGTTCGAGCGTCGAGACGGCGCCGCGGCCGTTCGAGGTACGGTCGACACGGCGGTCGTGGACGCAGACCAGGTGTCCGTCGGCCGTGAGCCGTACGTCGCACTCCAGGGCGTCGGCGCCGTCCTCGATGGCCTTCACATAGGCGGCCAGGGTGTGTTCCGGCGCGTCCTCCGAGGCCCCTCGGTGGGCGACGACCTGGACGGGGCCGGGGTGCGGTTGCTGCCGTGCGTGGGTCACCGCGTCATGGTGCCATTGGCGGGGCGGCCCAGGCACGCGAGACCTGTCCGTTCTGCCCGATATAAAGGATGAGGTGCGGACGCACAGCTCCGCCTTACCGTGGTCTGACGTCACGTGGGAAAAGCTGGGCCCAGCACCCTGGAGCGACCGTCACCGTCACCGTCCCCGCGCCGTGAACGAGGAGAGCGAGCTGTGAGCACCGAGAACGAGGGCACCGAGGTTCCGGCGGACCCGACTGCCCCGTCCGCCCCCGCCACGCCTCCCGTCCCCGCCGCCCCGCCCGCCGCCCCTCCGGCCGGGCAGGCGCCGCCGCAGGCCGCTCAGCCGCAGCAGCATCCGGTGGCGCAGCAGCATCCGGTGGCGCCCGCGGCGGACGAGCCGACCCGGATCCAGCCGCCGGTCCCGCCCGTACTCCCGGCGTACACGGCCGCTGCCGGGGGCGGCTCCTGGCCGCCGGCGCCGCCGGCCGTACCGGCATGGGGCGAGCCCGTCCCGGCGCCGCCCGCCGAGCACGCCGCCCCGCGCAAGCGCTCCGGCGGGCTCGTCGCCGCGGTCCTGGTGGCGGCGCTCGTCGCCGGCGGCATCGGCGGTGGCATCGGCTACTGGGCCGCCCAGCGCGAGGACAACGGCCCGGCGTCGACGACGGTCTCCTCGGGCGAGGCCCCGGCCTCCTTCAAGAGAGAGCCGGGCACGGTCGCGGCGGTCGCCGCGAAGGCGCTGCCGAGCGTGGTCACCATCCAGGCGAAGTCCGGTGACACCCAGGGCGACGGCGGCACCGGCACCGGGTTCGTCTACGACCAGGAAGGCCACATCGTCACCAACAACCACGTGGTGGCGTCGGCGGCCGAGGGCGGCACGCTCTCCGCGACCTTCTCGGACGGCAGGACGTACGACGCGGAGGTCGTCGGCCGGGCCGAGGGCTACGACGTGGCCGTGCTCAAGCTGAAGGAGGCCCCGAAGGGGCTGAAGCCGCTGCCGCTCGGCGACTCGGACAAGGTGGCGGTCGGCGACTCGACGATCGCGATCGGCGCGCCCTTCGGCCTTTCCAACACGGTGACGACCGGCATCATCAGCGCCAAGAACCGTCCGGTGGCCTCGGGCGACGGCGGCGGCAGCAACTCGTACATGAGCGCCCTCCAGACGGACGCGTCGATCAACCCGGGCAACTCGGGCGGCCCGCTGCTGGACGCGAGCGGCGCGGTGATCGGCATCAACTCGGCGATCCAGTCCACCGGCGGCGGCTTCGGGCAGTCGCAGGCGGGCTCGATCGGTCTCGGCTTCGCGATCCCGGTCAACCAGGCGAAGGCGGTGGCCGAGCAGCTGATCAAGACCGGCAAGCCGGTCTACCCGGTGATCGGCGCGACCGTGAACATGAACGACAAGGGCGAGGGCGCGAGGATCGCCGAGCAGGGCGCCGGCGGCACGGCGTCGGTGACGCCGAACGGGCCGGCGGCCAAGGCGGGCCTGCGGGCCGGCGATGTGATCACGGCCTTCGGGGACCACCCGATCGACAGCGGCCCGTCCCTCATCAGCGAGATCTGGACCCACAAGCCGGGCGACCCGGTGAAGATCACCTACGAGCGGGACGGCAAGTCGGCGACGACGACGGTCGTGCTCGGCGAGCGCACCGGCGACAGCTGACCCACGCGCGCGGGGCACGGACGGGACACGTGGAAGGGCGCCGGGGGATCCCCCGGCGCCCTTCCACGCGTCCGCCGCGGTCCGCCTTGGTCCGCCGTAGTCCGCCGTGGTCCGCACTCGTCCGCGCCCGGTCCTGCCGCGCGGGACGGGATCTAGCGCTCCCGCCCCGGGTTCCCGCTCGCGACGCCCCAGTTGTTGTCGGCGTTCAGGCTGACGTGGATGTCGCCGACGTCGATGCGCGGGGCCGGGCGGACGGCGGGCTCGTCGTCGCCCATGATGAGCATCGGGTCGAGCATCACGACGGCCGCCGCGACCACCAGGAAGATGAGCGGGCCGACGAGCAGCGGCAGGACGTCGAGGGCGGAGGAGCCCTCGCCGGCGGTGACGTGGGCGTCGTGCGCGACCCGCACGCCGACGGCGGCCATGCCCGTGTAGTGCATGCCGGTCACGGCGATGCCCATGACGACGCTCGCGCCCAGGCTGGCGAGGAAGCCGCGGACGGAGACGGCGGCCCAGAGGGCGGCGGTCGCGGCGACCACGGCGATGAGCACGGAGAGGGCGACGACGCCGGGCGCGTACGTCACGGAACCGTTCATGCGCATGGCGGCCATGCCCAGGTAGTGCATGCCCGCGACGCCGAGCCCGGTGAAGACGCCGGCGGCGAGCAGCGGCACCGGCCGCGCCCCCCGGTAGCCGACGGTGAAGACGCCGGCGCCGACGACGAGCACGGCGACGAGCAGGCTGAGGAAGGTCAGCGTGCCGTCGTACGAGATCGCGGTCTCGCCCACCTGGAAGCCGAGCATCGCGATGAAGTGCATGGTCCAGATCCCGCACCCGATCGACGCGGCCCCGAGGGCCAGCCAGCCGGGTTTGCGGGTCCGCCCGGTCGCGAGCGACCGCACGGTGCAGCGCAGCCCCAGCGCGCTGCCCAGGCAGGCCATCACATAGCCCACGATGGGCGTGACCATGCCATAGCTGAACCCGTCGATCGTGCCCTGCACCGTGCGGACCTCTGTTCTTCTCAGGAAACGTGGAGATGTGGTGAAGGGGACTCTAACCCGGTGATCCCGGCGATCTTCAGGCACCCGTGGCATTCCGGGCGCACCGCCCAGGTCTCCGCGAATCACCCTCCCCGTCCCGCCGCCCGCCACCCCCTCTCCCCACCCGGTACGCTGTAGCCCGCTCCGCCCCAAGCGGTCGGGAGCGACGGTGGGTTGCCCGAGCGGCCTAAGGGAACGGTCTTGAAAACCGTCGAGGCAGCGATGTCTCCGTGGGTTCAAATCCCACACCCACCGCGGTGTGCGAGAGCCTCCGGCCGGCGAGACCGGACGGGGGCTCTCGTCCGTTCCGGGGCGGGGCGGGGCGGGGCGGGGCGGGGAGCGGCGGGGAGGGGTGCGGGTCCGTGGAGCGAGCGGCGTTCGTCAGGTTCCAGGGGGTCGTCCGGCATCCGCGCGGGCACTTCCCCGGTGTCTTCGTCCTCGCCAACGAGCTGGCGGCGCGGGGCAGGCTGAGCGAGGAGCAGTACCGCTTCTGGCGGGCCTCCAACGACTGGTACGACGCCCACTACCCGAATCCGACCCACGTCGACCCCTCCGTGTACGACCCGGCCGTGCACCCCGGCGCGGTGGCCTGGTTCAAGGCGTCCGCCGACGAGCTCATCGCGCGCGTGGACGGCTATCTGGAGCTGCTCGCCGCCCATGGCGTCGAGTGCCGGCGCCTGGAGTCCTCGGACCCCGGCCGGATCCTCTACGAGGACGCCTACCAGGTGGTCGTGGCCGCGGAGGGGTCTCCGGGCGCGTAGCTCCTCTCCGGGACCGTCCGGGGCGGGGGAGCGGACGCGCGCACCCCCGGTCCACCCGCCCCGGACGGACCGGGGGCGGACGCGTCCGCGTGCCCCGGTGACTCCGTGGCGGGAGGATGGCCGGGAACCGTGGGACGGAGGAGAGTGGCGTGGTCAGGATCGTGCTCGTCCAGGGGGACATCACCGCGGAGGCGGTGGACGCGGTCGTCAACGCGGCGAACTCCTCCCTGCTCGGGGGTGGCGGGGTCGACGGGGCCATCCACCGGAAGGGCGGTCCGGAGATCCTCGCCGCCTGCCAGGACCTCCGCCGCTCGCACTACGGCAAGGGGCTGCCGACCGGGCGGGCGGTGGCGACCACGGCCGGGCGGCTGCCGGCGCGGCACGTGATCCACACGGTGGGGCCGGTCTGGTCGGCGGACGAGGACCGTTCCGCGCTGCTGGCCTCCTGCTACCGGGAGTCCCTCCGGGTGGCCGACGCGCTGGGGGACCGCACGGTCGCCTTCCCGGCGGTCTCCACGGGCGTCTACGGCTGGCCGATCGACGACGGCGCGCGGATCGCGGTCGAGGCGGTCCGGCGGGCCGCCTCGGAGGGGACGGAGGTCGAGGAGGTGCGGTTCGTGCTCTTCGACGCGCCCGCGTACGCCGCCTTCGAGGCCGCGGTCGCAGCCGAGGGCCAGGGCTAGGACGTCTTTTCCCCTCTCCCACTCCCGTTCGAGGCGGGGTGGGTGGCCGGCGTCGTTCCGGGTCCGGTTCGCCGGGGGTTCTGGCGGAACGCTTCCTCGCATGCGGCGTAACGGATCCGGGGTGTTTCACCGGCGGCGCCCGCCGTGAGCTGGGGGTTTCTCGGGGACGAAGGGTTTATCGGCTTGTCCTCACGCTTGCGGGGGAATCAGCCGCTCCGGGGTGGTTCGCCGGGGATTCGGTGGGCAACTCTGGAGTCGCGACGTCGAGCAGAGAACGACCGGGGCGGTCGGCCAACTTCCCTGGTCAGGGCCGGAGTTCACGGCCTTCCTTCAGAGATCGATCATTCCGTGCACAGCAGACTGGCTTCAGTTCCCGGAGGAACAGACATGGCAAGCATCCGTACCGCCCGCATCGTCGCCGCCGTCGCCGCCCTGCCGCTCGCCGCCGCCCTCTTCGGCGGAGTGGCGCAGGCCGACAACGGCGGCTTCGCGGACGACGGATCGAACACGAGCGTCGCCTCCATCATCGGCAGCGGCGTGGGTGGCGACAACAACGGCAACTCGACCACCACGCAGCAGGTGGCGACCGGCTCCGGTGCCTCCAACCAGAACAACACGGCGAGCGTGAACGGCTCGGCCTTCACCCACATCGCCCAGTCGAACAACGTCGTCAACTTCCACCCGTGGTGGTGACGACCCCACGGGGCCGGCCCGAGGGGGCGTGACCGCGGTGTGAACGGCGGCCTGTGCGGCGGTGCTTCGGCACCGGCGCGCAGGCCGCCTCGGCGTTCCCGCGAGGCGCTCCCTCTGTTCCGCCCCCCTGTCCCGCCCCCATCGCTCCCCTGTCCCGTCCCCGTCCCTCCCCCGGTCCCGTCCCCGTCCCTCCCCCGGTCCCGGCTCCCGTGTCCTTGACAGGGCGACTGTATCTGACGGACAGTCAGAAACCTTCGTCGTCCCCCCGGGAGGCCGTCCCGTGCACCTCGCCCCGACCGAGCGGCAGCTGCGGCTGCGCGCCGAACTCCGCGCGTACTTCCGCGAGACGATGCCCGACGGGCCGCCCCCGGCGGCCGACGGCGCCGCGCAGCGCCGACTGCTGCGGCGGATCGGCGCCGACGGACTCCTCGGGCTCGGCTGGCCGGAGGAGTACGGCGGCCAGGGCCGCGGCCCCGACGAGCAGTTCGTCTTCTTCGACGAGGCGTACCGGGCCGGTGCCCCCGTCTCGATGGTCACCCTCAACACCGTCGGCCCCACGCTCATGCGGTACGGCACCGAGCAGCAGAAGGCCGCGTTCCTGCCCCGGATCCTGCGCGGCGAGTGCGTCTTCGCGATCGGCTACAGCGAGCCCGAGGCGGGGACGGACCTGGCGTCGCTCCGTACCCGCGCGGTGCGCGACGGCGATTCCTGGGTCGTCGACGGGCAGAAGGTCTTCACCTCCAACGCGCAGAACGCCGACTGGATCTGGCTCGCCTGCCGCACCGACCCCGACGCGCCCCCGCACCGGGGCATCTCGATCCTCCTCGTCCCCACCGGGGCGCCGGGCTTCTCCTGGACGCCGATCGAGACCGTCGGCGGGCTCACCACGACCGCGACCTACTACGACGGGATCCGGGTGCCGGCCGGGAACCTGGTCGGCGAGGAGAACGGCGGCTGGGGGCTCATCACCGAGCAGCTCAACCACGAGCGCGTCGCCCTGGCCGCGATCGGCATGCAGGCGGAGGACTTCTTCGCCGCCGTCCTCGACAGCGCCCGTACACCCGATCGGGTGACCGGTCGGCGCCGGATCGACGAGCCGTGGGTGCGGATCCGGGCCGCCGAGGCGCATGCCCGGCTGGCCGCGACACGCCTGCTGAACTGGCGTCTCGTGGGGGACGTGGGGGCCGGCCGGCTGACCCCTGGCGACGCCAGCGGCGTGAAGTTCGCGGGAACCGAATCGGCGGTGGAGGTGTACCGGATATGTCAGGAGATCGCGGGTGACGCGGGGACGGTGCGAGCGGGATCGCCGGGGGAGCGGGACGGCGGCGAGCTGGAGCGCATGAACCGCGCCGCCCAGATCAACACCTTCGGGGGAGGGGTGAGCGAGGTGCAGCGGGAGATCGTCGCGCGGGCACGGCTCGGCATGCGGGGAAGGGGACGGCGATGAGCGGGGAGGGGCAGGAGGGGCTGTTCGAGCGGCTGAAGGCGTACGAGGGGCGGCCGGCGGCCGTCGGCGGGCACGGCAAGGACACGGTGAACCTGCCGATGATCCGGCACTGGTGCGAGGCCATGGGGGACGCGCACCCGGCGTACCGGGGACCGGACGCGGTGGCGCCGCCGACGATGCTCCAGGCGTGGACGATGGGCGGCCTCTCCGGGCACGAGGACCGCTCGGAGGCGTACGGGGAGCTGCTCGCCCTCCTCGACGGGGCCGGGTACACGGCGGTGGTCGCCACCGACTGCGAGCAGGAGTACCTGCGTCCGCTCCGGCCCGGTGACGAGGTCACCTTCGACGCCGTCGTCGAGTCCGTCTCGCCGCTCAAGACCACCAAGCTGGGGACCGGCCACTTCGTGACCACGCGGATGGACGTGCGGGCGGGCGGCGAGCTCGCCGGCACCCACCGCTTCCGGATCCTCAAGTACGCGCCCGCCCCGCGTCCGGCGAAGCCCCCGGAGCGGCCCCGGCGGCCCCGCCCGGTGATCAACCGGGACAACGCCGGGTTCTGGGAGGGCGTGGCCGCCCACCGGCTGCTGATCCAGCGGTGCACGGCCTGCGGGGCCCTCCGCTTCCCCTGGCTGCCGGGGTGCAACGACTGCGGGGCGCCGGAGTGGGAGACCGTCGCGGCGAGCGGCGAGGGCACGGTCTTCTCGTACGTGGTCATGCACCACCCGCCCTTCCCGGCCTTCGACCCGCCCTACGCGGTCGGGCTGATCGAACTGGCCGAGGGCGTCCGGATCATCGGCAACGTGGTGGGGGTGCCGTACGACAAGGTCCGGATCGGGATGCCGGTCCGGCTGGAGTTCCAGCGCGTCGACGAGGAGCTCGAGCTGCCCGTCTTCCGCGCCGTGGACGACCGGGACCTCGCGGAAGGGGAGCGCTGACATGGACTTCACGCCCACCGAGGAGCAGGAGGCCGCGCGGGAGCTGGCCGCCCGGATCCTCGGCGACCTCTCCACGCACGAGCGGCTCGCCGCCACCGGCGGCGCCACGGACGCCGAGCTGTGGAAGGCGCTGTGCGCGGCCGGGCTCCCCGCCGCCGTCGAGGAGATCGGGCTGCTCGGCCTCGTCCTCCTGCTGGAGGAGCAGGGCCGGGTGACGGCCCAGGTCCCGCTGGCCGCGACCGGGGTGTACGGGATCCTCGCCGTCGCCCGGCACGGCACCGGGGAGCAGCGCGCCCGCCTCCTGCCGGGGCTGCGCGACGGGACGGCCGTCGCGACCGGGGCCTTCCCGGCGACCGGCGCGGTCACGGCGCGGCAGGGGCGGCTCACGGGGACCGTCGCCTGGGTGCCGTGGCTGCGGGACGCGGCCTTCGTCCTCGTGCCGGACGCGGACCGTGCCCTGTGGCTGGTGCGGACCGAGGACGCCGTGACCGAGCCCGTCGAGCTGACCGCGCCCTGGTCGGCGGGGCGGCTGGTGCTCGACGGGACGCCCGCCGAGCGGCTCGGGGACCGGCCGGGGGCGGGCCCGTACGAGGACGTGCTCGCCGCCGCCCGTACCGCCTTCGCCGGGCTCCAGGCGGGCGTCTGCGCCGGGTCGCTGGCCCGGGCCGTCGCCTACACCTCGGTGCGGGAGCAGTTCGGGCGGCCGCTGGCCACCCGGCAGGCGGTGCAACTGCGTGCCGCCGACGCCCACATGGACACCGAGTCCATCCGGGTCACCGCCTATGAGGCGGCCTGGCGGTCCGACGCGGGGCTCGACCGCGCGGGGGCCGCGCTGACCGCCGCCTGGTGGGCGTCCGAGGCGGGGAAGCGGGTGGTGCACAGCGGCCAGCACCTCCACGGCGGCCTGGGCGCCGACCTCGACCACCCCGTCCACCGGCACTTCCTGTGGGGCCGGCAGCTCGACGCCTACCTGGGCGCCGGGACCGAACTCCTCGCCGAGCTCGGCGACCTGCTCGCGAAGGGGGACCCGTCGTGACGGAGACCGGGAAGGACGCCGCGAGGACGGGCGCGGTGACGGAGGGCGGGGGTCCGGTGGCGGGCGCCGTGCGGGCCGGGGACGTGCTGGCTCCGCTGGAGATCCCGGTGACCCGCACGCTCGTCGTGGCCGGGGCCGTCGCCTCCCGCGACTACCAGGACGTCCACCACGACGCCGAGGCCGCCCGCGCGAAGGGCTCCCCGGACGTCTTCATGAACATCCTCACCACCAATGGCCTCGTCGGCCGGTACGTCACCGACCGCTTCGGCCCCCGCGCGGTGCTCCGCAAGGTCGCCATCCGCCTCGGCGCCCCCAACTATCCCGGCGACACGATGACGTTGACCGGCACCGTCGCCGAGGTGACGGACGGCCCCGACGGCACCGTCACCGCCCTCGTCCGCGTCGCCGGGGCCAACGGTCTCGGCCACCACGTCACCGGCACGGTCACCGTGGAGGTGCCCCGATGAGCCTGCGTCACCCCGACCTCCTCGGCGGCCGGGCCGCCGTCGCCGGCATCGGCGCGACCGCCTTCTCCAAGGACTCCGGCCGCAGCGAACTCTCCCTCGCCGTCGAGGCGGTGCGGGCCGCGCTGGACGACGCCGGGCTCGCCCCGGGGGACGTGGACGGGCTCGTCACCTTCACCATGGACACCAACCCCGAGATCACCGTCGCCCAGGCGGCCGGCATCGGTGAGCTCTCCTTCTTCTCGCGCGTCCACTACGGCGGCGGTGCCGCCTGCGCCACCGTCCAGCAGGCGGCGCTCGCCGTCGCGGCCGGCGTCGCCGAGGTCGTCGTCTGCTACCGGGCCTTCAACGAGCGGTCGGGGCGCCGCTTCGGCTCCGGCGTGCAGCAGCGCGAGCCGTCCGCCGAAGGGGCCGCGCTCGGCTGGCAGCTGCCCTTCGGGTTGCTGACCCCCGCCTCCTGGGTCGCCATGGCCGCCCAGCGCTACCTGCACACCTACGGGCTCACCCCGGAGGTCTTCGGGCACGTCGCCGTCACCGACCGCCGGTACGCGGCGACCAACCCCGCCGCCCACTTCCACGGCAGGCCGATCACCCTGGCCGACCACGCGGCCTCCCGCTGGATCGCGGAGCCGCTCCGCCTCCTCGACTGCTGCCAGGAGACCGACGGCGGCCAGGCGATCGTCGTCACCACCCCGGAGCGCGCCCGTGACCTGCGGCACGCGCCCGCTGTCGTCCTCGCCGCCGCGCAGGGTGCCGGCCGCAAGCAGGAGGCCATGACCAGCTTCTACCGGGACGGGCTGACGGGGCTGCCCGAGATGGGGGTCGTGGCCCGCCAGCTGTGGCGGACCTCGGGGCTCCGGCCGTCCGACATCGACGTGGGCATCCTCTACGACCACTTCACCCCGTTCGTGCTCATGCAGCTGGAGGAGTTCGGCTTCTGCGGTCCGGGGGAGGGCGGGGACTTCGTCGCGGCGGACGCGCTGCCGGTCAACACCCACGGCGGCCAGCTCGGGGAGGCGTACCTCCACGGCATGAACGGCATCGCGGAGGCGGTGCGGCAGCTGCGGGGCACCTCGGTGAACCAGATACCCGGCGCGGCCCGGGTGCTGGTCACGGCCGGGACGGGCGTGCCGACCTCGGGCCTGCTCCTGGGCGCGGATGACTGACGGCGGCCGGAGGGGGAGACGGAGGCCGGACGGGGAGACGGAGGCCGGACGGGGAGACGGAGGCCGGAGGGGGAAACGGAGGTCGCGGTTCCTCGGGGAGACCCTGACCCGGGGGTGAGAGCGGCTCCACCCAGAGGAGGTGAGGGCACCCCGACGACTCCGACCTGAGGGGGAGCCCGGTTCGGGACCTGGGGCCGATCCGTCCGGTACCCCTCCGCTCCTAGCGTGGAGCCATGACTCCGCCACCCACTGGCCCCGTCTGCGCCGGCGCCTCGACGGTCACCACCCGGACCGTACAGCGCACGGCCCCGCGCACCTCTCCGCGCCAGGGCCCGCGCCCGTTCGCGTACCCCTCGTTCTCCTCGTTCGTGAGGCAGCGGGGGCCGCTGCTGCTGCGCACCGCCCGCTCGCTGACCGCGAACCCGAGCGACGCCGAGGACCTGCTCCAGACCGCGCTCACCAAGACCTTCGTGGCCTGGGAGCGGATCGAGGACCACCGGGCCCTCGACGGGTACGTGCGCCGGGCGCTGGTGAACACCCGCACCTCGCAGTGGCGCAAGCGGAAGGTCGAGGAGTTCGTCTGCGACGAGCTGCCCGAGCCCGCGGGGCTGCCCGAGCCCGACCCGGCCGAGCGGCAGGTGCTGCACGACGCCATGTGGCGCGCCGTGATGAAGCTCCCGGAGCGGCAGCGGCAGATGGTCGTCCTGCGGTACTACGAGGACCTCAGCGAGGCCCAGACGGCCGAGGCGCTCGGGGTCTCCGTGGGCACGGTGAAGAGCGCGGTCTCGCGTGCGCTGGGCCGTCTCCGGGAGGACCCGGAGCTCACCGAGGGGGTCGCCGCCTGAGCCGCGGCCCCCGCCGCGGCGCCCGGCCGTTCGGGCCGTTCGTTGACATCCGCCAGTGATCACTGGCAATTTCGATACTCCCGGGTAGTGACATACCGCGCGGTACGTGCGCAGAATCTGCACATCCTTACTGCCACGTAGCGCCCACCGGGAGGACGCCCCGTGTACAGCACCATGCAGGACGTACAGCTCACCATCAGCCGGATCCTCGAGCACGGCCGACGGATCCACGGCGGTTCCACCGTCACGACCTGGACCGGTGAGCCCGAGCCGCAGCGCCGCACCTTCGCCGAGGTCGGCGACCGCGCCGCCCAGCTCGCCAACGCACTCCGCGACGAGCTGGGCGTCCAGCCGGGCGAGGCCACGGCGACGCTCATGTGGAACAACGCGGAGCACGTCGAGGCGTACTTCGCGCTGCCGTCCATGGGCGCCGTCCTGCACACCCTCAACCTGCGGCTTCCCCCCGAGCAGCTGGTTTTCATCGTCAACCACGCCGCCGACCGGGTCGTCCTCGTCAACGGTTCGCTGCTCCCCCTCCTCGCGCCGCTCCTGCCGCACCTGCCGACGGTCGAGCACGTGGTTGTCGCCGGCCCCGGCGACCGTTCCCTCCTGGAGGGCGTCGCTCCGCGCGTCCACGAGTACGAGGAGCTGATCGCCGGCCGTCCGACCACGTACGCCTGGCCGGATCTGGACGAGCGCACGGCCGCCGCCATGTGCTACACCTCCGGCACGACCGGCGACCCCAAGGGCGTCGTCTACTCCCACCGCTCGATCTACCTGCACTCGATGCAGGTGAACATGGCCGAGTCGATGGGCCTCACCGACCGCGACACGACCCTGGTCGTCGTCCCGCAGTTCCACGTCAACGCCTGGGGCCTGCCGCACGCCACCTTCATGACCGGCATCAACATGCTCATGCCGGATCGTTTCCTCCAGCCGGCCCCGCTCGCCGAGATGATCGAGCGCGAGAAGCCGACCCACGCCGCCGCCGTCCCCACCATCTGGCAGGGCCTGCTCGCCGAGGTCACCGCCAAGCCGCGCGACCTCTCCTCCATGCGGCAGGTCACCATCGGCGGCGCCGCCTGCCCGCCCTCCCTCATGGAGGCGTACGACAAGCTCGGCGTCCGCCTCTGCCAGGCGTGGGGCATGACGGAGACCTCCCCGCTCGGCACGATGGCGCACCCGCCGGCCGGGCTGACCGCGGAGGAGGAGTGGCCGTACCGCGTCACGCAGGGCCGGTTCCCGGCCGGCGTCGAGGGCCGGCTCGTCGGCCCCGGCGGCGAGCACCTGCCCTGGGACGGCGAGTCCGCCGGTGAGCTGGAGGTCCGCGGCACCTGGATCGCGGGCGCGTACTTCGGCGGCATCGGCGCCGACCCGCTCCGCCCCGAGGACAAGTTCAGCGAGGACGGCTGGCTGAAGACCGGCGACGTCGGCGTGATCAGCCCCGACGGCTTCCTCACCCTCACCGACCGGGCCAAGGACGTCATCAAGTCCGGCGGCGAGTGGATCTCCAGCGTCGAGCTGGAGAACGCGATCATGGCCCACCCGTCCGTTGCCGAGGCCGCCGTCGTCGCCGTCCCGGACGAGAAGTGGGGCGAGCGCCCGCTCGCGACCGTCGTCCTCAAGGAGGGCGCCGAGGCCGACTACGCCACCCTGCGGGACTTCCTCGCCGGCGAGGGCGGCATCGCCAAGTGGCAGCTGCCGGAGCGCTGGGCGATCGTGCCCGCGGTCCCGAAGACCAGCGTCGGCAAGTTCGACAAGAAGGTGATCCGCAAGCAGTACGCGGAGGGCGAGCTGGACGTCACCACGATCTGAACCCGTCCCTGACGGGTGCCGCACGACGACGGGGGAGGGCTTCGCGCCCTCCCCCGTCGTCGTGCGGCCGGCTCAGTTGGTGCCGATCTTCGCCAGCAGGTCGACGATCCTGGCCTGCACCTCGGCGCTGTTGGAGCGCTCGGCCAGATAGAGGACCGTCTCGCCGGAGGAGAGCTCCGGCAGCTTCTCGTCGTCGAGGCCGGCCGAGGTGTAGACGACCAGCGGCGTGCGGTTGAGCTGCCCGTTGGCCCGCAGCCAGTCGATGATCCCGGCCCGCCGGCGGCGCACCTGCATGAGGTCCATGACCACCAGGTTCGGCCGGATCTCACCGGCCAGCGCCACCGCCTCGGTGTCCGTGGCCGCCCGCTCCACCCGCATCCCGCGCCGCTCCAGGGTGGCGGCGAGCGCGTCGGCGATGTGCTCGTTCTCCTCGATGACCAGCACCCGCGAGGGGTGCTGCTCGCTGTCGCGCGGCGCGAGCGCCTTGAGCAGGACGGCGGGATCGGCGCCGTACGCCTCCTCCCGGCCCGCCTGTCCGAGTCCGGCCGCGAGCAGCACCGGCACCTCGGCGGCGACGGCCGCCTGGCGCAGCGACTGGAGCGCGGTCCGGGTGATCGGCCCGGTCAGCGGGTCGACGAAGAGCGCGGCCGGGAAGGCGGCGATCTGCGCGTCGACCTCCTCGCGGGAGTGCACGATCACCGGCCGGTAGCCGCGGTCGCTCAGCGCCTGCTGGGTGGCCACGTCCGGCGCGGGCCAGACGAGCAGCCGGCGCGGGTTGTCGAGCGGCTCCGGAGGCAGTTCGTCGTCGACGGGGAGCGGGGTGGGCCGGTTGACGACCTCGACCGCGCCCCCGGGACCGTCGAGCGGCTCGGGCCCCTCGGCGGACCCCTCGGCGGGCGCCCCTATCGCGTAGGCGCGCCCGCGCCCCTCGGACGCGGCGGGCATCGCGGGCGCCACGGGCACGGGCGGGGACGCCGGTACGGGCGGGGCGGCGGCAGCGGCCGGAAGCGGCGCGGGGCCGGAGGCCGGGGCCGGCGGATCGAGCTCCGGCGGCGTCGCGAGCTTGCGGCGCCGGCCCGAACCGCTGGAGGGCGCGGCGACGGGCGTCCCGGCCTGCGCCGGAGGCGCGAAGGGCACCCCCTGGCCGAGCGTCCGCACGCTGAACGCCCGCCCCTGCGTGGAGTCCTTCGGCAGCGGGGCCGGCGCCGGAGCGGCGGCGGGAGCCGCGGCCGGGAGCGCGCCGGGCACCGGCGTCACGGCCGGTGCGGGGGCCGGTGCCGGGGTCGGCATCGGCAGTTCGGGGGGCAGAGGTACGGAACCGGTGCCGGTGCCGTTCGCGGGCGTCGCCGTCGGGGCGGCCGGAGCCGGGGGCGCCGGCGGTACGACCGCGGGGGCGGCGACCGGCGCGAGACCGGTGGCCGGGACCGGGGTGGCCGCCGGGACCGGGACGGCCGCCGGGACCGCGGGCGCGGCCGGAAGGGGGTGCGGCTGCGGCGGGGTGTGGCCGGGGACGGCGGGCACGTCCCGCACGGCCTCGTGACCGTGCTCATGCTCGTGACCGGGGCCGGGGCCGTGCTCGTGACCGGCGTCGTGATCGGGCCCGGTCCGGAGGCCGTCGTCCTCGCGGATCCCGTTCTCGTGCCCGGACCCGGCCTCGTCCGCCACGGACTCCGGGGCCTCGCGGTCCGCGTCGGCCGGCGGCAGCGCGAACGGCGTCCGCGGTCCGGCCTCGGCGGCGGCGGCCCGCTCCTGCGCGGCGGCGAGCGCGCGCCGCCGGCGCCCGGTCGGCCGCTCGCCCCCGGCG
>NZ_JBHVRX010000034.1:0-80117 GCF_042885515.1 Streptomyces sp. NPDC058052
TCTTCGCCTCGGGCGCGGCGATCCGCAGCACCCCGTCGGCGAAGGAGACGGTGGTCTCCTCGGCGGCCTTCATGTCGCGGCTCCGGCCGGCGGTGGCCGGGCGGACCTCGACGGTCGCGTCGGCGCGGTCGGCGGCGATGAAGCGGAGGTGACCGGCCGGGACGGTGACGACGGCGGCGATCGGGGCGGTGGTGGCGAAGGTCTGCATGGTGACTGCTCCCGTATGGTCGTGGTCGGTGTTTCCGACATGGGAAAAGCTACGTTGCTTTCCAACTCTCGACAACACATTCGTTGCACTGGATTGCCATCGGTGCAGGTCAGTGCAGTTATTTCATTGCAATGAATTCAAGATTGACGCAACGACATATGCCAGGACATTGCAATGACAGGAGAGTGAACGCTCCGTCGGCGGCTGTGCGGCGCCCTCGCGGCGCCGTCAGGGTGCCCTCGCGGAGCCCGGAACGGCGACGGCCGGCCCCCGGAGGATCCGGGGGCCGGCCGAAGGGACCGACGGGAGGAAGGGACAGGAGCTACGCGGCGGCCGCCGCCGTCTGCGTGCGCACCGCGCCGATGCTCGCCGCGATGACGAGGGCGATCGCGAGACCGTCCGTCAGCGCGAGGGCCTGGTGCAGGACGAGGAGGCCCGCGGCGGCCGCGATGGCCGGCTCCAGGCTCATCAGGACGGCGAAGGTGGGGGCGGGCAGGCGGCGCAGGGCGAGCAGTTCGAGGGTGTACGGAAGCACCGAGGAGAGCAGGGCGATGCCGAGGCCCATCGCGATCGTCGTCGGCACGAGCAGCGCGTCGCCCGCCTCGGCGATGCCGAACGGCAGGCTGAGGACCGCGCCGAACGCCATCGCGAGCGCCAGGCCGTCGGCCTGCGGGAAGCGGCGGCCCGTGCGGGCGCTGAAGACGATGTACGCCGCCCACATGGCGCCCGCGGCCAGCGCGAAGCCCGCGCCGAGCGGGTCGAGGCGGTCGAAGCCGCCGCCGCCGAGCAGGGCGACGCCGCCGAGCGCGAGGCCGGCCCACAGGAGATTGACGAGCCGTCGGGAGGCGACGACGGAGAGGATCAGCGGGCCGAGCACCTCCAGGGTGACGGCGGCACCGAGCGGGATCCGGTCGACCGACTGATAGAAGAGCATGTTCATGCCCGCCATGGCGGTGCCGAAGGCGACGACGGTCCCCCAGTCGGCGCGGCTGTAGCCGCGCACCTTCGGCCGGCAGACCAGCAGCAGGACGAGCGCGGCGAGCACGAGGCGCAGCGTGACGACGCCGAGCGCGCCGGCCCGGGGCATCAGCAGGACGGCGATGGCCGAGCCGAACTGGACGGAGAGCCCGCCGGCGACGACGAGCGCGACGGGCCCGAGCCGGCCGGAGCCGCCGGAGGCGGCGCGGGCGGCGCGGGCCGCGGGGGCGCGCGGGGCCGGAGCCGCGTCCGCGCGTGCCGCCGGAGCCGCCCTCCCGTCCGCCCGCGCCGCCGGGGCCCGTCCCGTCGCCGTCGTCACCTGGCTGTCCACGACCACTCCTCCCCGGTCCTCCGCCGGACCGGCCCGCAAGTTCACTTCATTAGACTCTCAGTCCAGAGTAATGCACTCACCGCACCCTGACGACCGAATTCCGCTTCCACGCTACGGAGTCCGGCGCGGCAGCGGAAATGCCGATCGGCCTGCGGTTATGCTCCAGAGACATGACCGTGAGCATCGAGCTGCGCCACCTCCGCTGCTTCCTCGCCATCGCCGAGGAGGAGAACCTCACCCGGGCCGCCGCCCGCCTCCACCTCACGCAGCCCGCCGTCTCCCGCACCCTCGCCGCCCTCGAACGGCACCTCGGCGCACGGCTCGTGGACCGCTCCACCCACCACCTCGCCCTCACCGCCGACGGCCGCGCCTTCCGCGAACGGGCCGCCGCCGCACTCGCCGCCTTCGACGCGGCCGTCGACCCCGCCCGGCTGCGCCGGCGCCCGCTCCGCCTCGGCCACGCCTGGTCCGCCTTCGGCCCCTACACCACCCCGCTGCTGCGCCGCTGGCAGCGCGAACACCCCGAGACCCCGCTCGAACTCCTCCGCGTCGACGACCGCACCGCCGGCCTCGCCCGCGGCCAGGTCGACGCGGCCCTGCTCCGCGGCACCGTCGAGGCCCCCGGCCTGGTGACCGCCGAACTGACCACGGAGCCCCGGGTCGCGGCGCTCCCCGCCGACAGCCCGCTCGCGGACCGCCCCGGCGACCTCACCCTCCTCGACCTCGCGGACCAGACGGTCGTCCTCAACACCGTCTCCGGCACGACCGCCCTCACCCTGTGGCCGCTGCCCGCCCGCCCCACGAGCACCCTCACCGTCGCCAACACCGACGACTGGCTCACCGCCATCGCCGCCGCGCGGGGCGTCGGCGTCTCCTCCGCCTCGACGGCCGCGCTCCACCCCCACCCGGGCGTCACCTACCGCGCCCTGCCGGACGCCCCGCCCCTCCCCGTCCTCCTCGCCTGGCGCGACGCGTTCCCCCACCCGGCCACCGGCGCCCTGGTGGCGATGGCCCGCGAGATCGTCAGCGGAGCCGGATAGCGGACCCGTCCCACTCCTCGCGCAGAATCCCGTACGTCACCGAGTCCCGCCACGCCCCGCGTACGCACACGTGCCCCCGGATGCGGCCCTCCTCCGTGAAGCCGGCCGCGAGGAGTGTGCGGGCCGAGGCGGTGTTGAGCGGCGAGCGCGCCGCCCACACCCGGTGCAGATCCAGCGTGCCGAAGGCGAGGTCCAGCAGGAGGCCGACGGTCTCCCGGCCGTAGCCGACGCCCCACGACTCGGCCCGCAGCGCGAACCCCACCGTCGCCGCCCGCTGCTGGTGCGGATCGAGCGCGAGCCGCACGAACCCGACGAGCGCGTCCGTGGCCCGCTCGACGACGACGAGCGCGTACTCCTCCCGGGGCACGGCCCGCGCCGAGGCGATCGACCGCCCGACGATCCCCCGCACGTCGTCGACGGACCGGGCCTCGAAGCTCAGGTGCTCGGTCACGGCCTCGGAGCCGTAGATCCCGTGCACGGCCGGCACGTCCCCGGCCACCGGCTCCCGCAGGAAGAGCCGGTCCCCGTGCGGATAGGCAGAACGCTCCATCCGCCGAAGCTACCCGGCGCCCCCGTCCGCCAACCGGCCCGCCGCGCGCCCCCCCCTACGCGCGCCCCTCCAGCCCCTCCGCCAGGACCTCCGCCAGGTGGCGGGCCCCGCGGTCGGTCAGGTGGGCGATCTGGGTGCGGCAGGAGAAGCCGTCGGCGAGGGTCACCGCCGACGGCGGGGCCGCGCGGAGGGACGGCAGGAGCTGGTCCTCCGCGCAGGCGCGCGACACCTCCTGGTGGCCGGGCTCGAAGCCGAAGTTGCCCGCGAGACCGCAGCATCCGCCCGCGAGGCCGCCCGTCAGGCCCGCGCGCTCCCGGAGACGGCGGTCCGCCGCGTCGCCCAGGACCGCGTGCTGGTGGCAGTGGGTCTGGCCGGTGACCCGGCGGTCGAGCCGGGGCGGGGTCCAGCCGGGGGCCAGGGTCTCCAGCGCCTCCGCGAAGGTGAGCACCCGGGCCGCCAGACGCGCCGCCCTCGGATCGTCGGGCAGCAGCTCGGGGAGGTCGGTGCGGAGCGCCCCCGCGCAGGAGGGCTCCAGGACGACCACCGGCCGCGTCCCGGCCCCCGCGCCGTCCCCTTCGTCCCCCGCGTCCATCACGTCCATCACGTCCATCACGTCCAGGGTTCTCCGCATCACCCGCCGCGCCGCCCCCAGCCTTCCCGTCGACACGTACGTGAGCCCGCAGCAGACCCGACCCGGCGGCAGCCCGACGCCCAGTCCCGCGTCCTCCAGGACCCGTACCGCCGCCCGGCCCACCCGCGGCGCCAGGTGGTCGGTGAACGTGTCCGGCCACAGCGTGAGGTCCGGCGGGCGCACCGCGTCCCGGCCGGTGAACCAGGACGTGAAGGTCCGGGGCGCGACCTTCGGCAGGGGCAGCTCCGGCGTCACCCCCGCGAGCCGGGCCGCGAACGGCAGGCGCGTGACCGTGTTCAGCCCGCTGCCGAGGAGGTCGAGCCAGCGCGGCAGGCCGCCCATCGTCCAGTGCGAGCGCGGCCGGCGCAGGAGTCCGCCCGGTCCCGCGTAGTGGCGGGAGAGGAACTCCGCCTTGTACGCGGCCATGTCGACGCCCACGGGGCAGTCGCTGCGGCAGCCCTTGCAGGAGAGGCAGAGGTCCAGCGCCTCGCGGACCTCCTCCGAGCGCCAGCCGTCGGTGACGATCTCGCCGAGGGCCATCTCGTGCAGGAGCCGGGCCCGGCCCCGGGTGGAGTGCCTCTCCTCGCCGGTGGCGCGGAACGACGGGCACATCACGGACGGGCCCGTGCCGGGGCCGGACACTCGGCACTTGGCGACGCCGACGCAGCGGGCCGCCTCCCGGCCGAGGCCGACCAGGGGCAGGCCCTCGAAGCGCAGTCCGGAGTCGAGGGGCTCCGGCCGGACCAGCATCCCCGGGTTGAGGCCGCCGTCCGGGTCCCACACGTCCTTCACCGCGCCGAAGAGGCCGACGAGTTCGTCCCCGTACATGCGGGGCAGCAGCTCCGCCCGTGCCCGGCCGTCGCCGTGCTCGCCGGAGAGGGAGCCGCCGTGGGCGACCACGAGGTCGGCCACGGCCTCCGAGAAGCGCCGGAAGTCCCGTACGCCCTTCCCGGTCCACAGGTCGAAGTCGATGCGGACGTGCACGCATCCGTCGCCGAAGTGGCCGTACGGGGTCCCCCGCAGGCCGTGCTCGGCGAGGAGGGCGCGGAACTCCCGCAGGTACGCGCCGAGCCGGGCCGGCGGCACCGCGCAGTCCTCCCAGCCGGGCCAGGCGTCCCCGCCCCCGGGCATCCGGGTGGCGGTGCCGGCCGCGTCCTCCCGGATCCGCCACAGCGCCCGCTGCCCGGCCGGGTCCCGTACCACCGCCGCGTCGAGCGCGTCCGCCGCCCGGACGAGCCCGGCGGCCGCGCCCTCCCCGTCGGCCTCGCAGAACAGCCACGCACCGCCCCGGGGCAGCCCGGCGGCCGCGCCCCCGCCACCCCCCACCAGGTCCGCCGCCATCCCCTCCACCGTCAGCGGCCCGTACGCCAGGAGTCCGGCCGCCGCGTCGGCCGCCGCCGTCTCGTCGGCGTAGCCGAGGACGACGAGGACGGGCTCGGCGGGCAGCGGGACGAGGCGGACGGTCGCCTCCGTGACCACGCCGAGCGTGCCCTCGCTGCCGACGAAGGAGCGGACGACGTCGGTGCCCCGCTCGGGGAGCAGCGCGTCGAGGGCGTAGCCGGAGATGCGGCGGGGCAGGCCGGCCGGGTAGCCGGTCCGGAGGAGGGCGAGGTGGCGGTCGACGAGGTCCAGGAGTCCGGCGGGGGCGCCCTGTCCGTCCCTCCCCAGCGTCAACCGCTCGCCCCGGTAGGTCACCACGTCGAGGGAGCGCACGTTGTCGGCGGTCGTGCCCCAGGCGACCGAGTGCGCTCCGCAGGCGTTGTTGCCGATCATGCCGCCGAGGGTGCAGCGGCTGTGGGTGGAGGGGTCGGGGCCGAAGGTGAGGCCGTACGGGCGGACGGCGTCCCGCAGCCGGCCGAGGACGAGTCCGGGGCGGACCACGGCGGTGCGGGCCTCCGGGTCGACGGAGACGAGCCCGTCGAGGTGGCGTGTGAGGTCGAGCACGACGCCGGTGCCGGTGGCCTGGCCGCCGATGGACGTGCCGGCGCCGCGCGGGACGACCGGGACGCCGTGCCTCCGGCACACCTCCAGGGCGGCGGCGACGTCGTCGGCGTCGCGGGGCGCGACCGTACCGGCGGGCACACGGCGGTAGTTGGAGGCGTCCATGGTGGTGAGCGCCCGGGCGGTGGCGGTGAAGTCGACGTCCCCGGCGAGCGCGGACCTCAGGTCGGCGGCGAGTCGTCCGTGCGTTCCCTTGTGTGTTCCCACCACGCAAGGATGTCTCGTTCCTCGTCTCATCCGGCGGACATCGGGCGCTTCCGGGCTTGCCGACCCGATACTCTCCGGCTCGTGGCCGATATCCAGATTCCCGCTGACATCAAGCCCGCAGACGGCCGTTTCGGCGCGGGCCCCTCCAAGGTGCGGACGGAGGCGCTGGACGCCCTGGCCGCCACCGGCACCTCTCTCCTGGGCACCTCCCACCGCCAGGCTCCGGTCAAGAACCTGGTCGGCGAGGTGCGTTCCGGCATCTCCGAGCTCTTCTCGCTGCCCGAGGGCTACGAGGTGGTCCTGGGCAACGGCGGATCGACCGCCTTCTGGGACATCGCGACCCACGGTCTGATCGAGAACAAGTCGCAGCACCTCACCTTCGGTGAGTTCTCCTCGAAGTTCGCGAAGGCCGCGAAGCTGGCCCCGTGGCTGGCCGAGCCGACCGTGATCTCCTCCGACCCGGGCACCCACCCGGAGCCGGTGGCCGAGGCGGGCACCGACGTCTACGCCTACACCCACAACGAGACCTCGACCGGTGTCGCCGCCCCGATCCGCCGGGTCGCGGGTGCCGACGAGGGCGCGCTGGTCCTGGTGGACGCGACCTCCGGCGCGGGCGGCCTCCCGGTCGACATCGCCGAGACGGACGTCTACTACTTCGCCCCGCAGAAGTCCTTCGCCGCCGAGGGCGGCCTGTGGCTGGCGGCGTTCTCCCCGGCGGCTCTGGAGCGGGCGCAGCGGATCCACGCGTCCGGCCGGCACATCCCGGAGTTCTTCTCGCTGCCGACGGCGATCGACAACTCGCTGAAGAACCAGACGTACAACACCCCGGCGCTGTCGACCCTCTTCCTGCTGAACGAGCAGCTGAAGTGGATCAACGGCCAGGGCGGTCTGGACTGGGCCGTGGCCCGGACGAAGGAGTCCTCGGACGCCCTGTACACCTGGGCCGAGGAGTCCAAGTACGCGACGCCGTTCGTCACCGACGCGGCGAAGCGCTCGCAGGTCATCGGCACGATCGACTTCGCGGACGAGATCGACGCGGCGGCGGTCGCGAAGGTGCTGCGCGCCAACGGCATCGTGGACACGGAGCCGTACCGCAAGCTGGGCCGCAACCAGCTGCGGATCGCGATGTTCCCGGCGATCGACCCGGCGGACGTGCGGGCCCTGACGGCCTGCATCGACCACGTGATCGAGAAGCTCTGACCTTCACGCGTGACGTGACGCCTGAGCCACGCGTCGGCGAGGGGCCCGCACCGGTGTGACCGGTGCGGGCCCCTCCGCGTTCAGCGGCTGAGGCGCTGGAAGCGGCGCACCGCCAGCGGCAGGAACAGCGCGGTGAGCGCCAGCGGCCAGACGAAGGCCATCAGGACGGCGTGCTGTTCGACCCAGCTGCCTCCGCCGGCGCCGGGGTTGCCGAAGAGTTCGCGGGTGGCGGCGACGGTCGAGGAGATCGGGTTCCAGGCCGCCACGGGCGCCAGCCAGTCCGGCATCAGCGAGGGCGCCACGTACACGCTGGAGATCATCGTGACCGGGAAGATCACCGCGTAGAGCGCGCCCGCCGCCTCCGTGCTGGGCACCACGAGCCCGCACCAGACGCCGACCCAGATGAGGCTGAAGCGCAGGAGGAGGAGCAGCCCGAAGCCGAGCAGGGTGCCGCCGGCGCCGCCGTCGGAGGTCCAGCCGATGGCGAGGGCGGTGGCGGCGAGGATGGCGAGTTCGGCGGAGGCGACGAGGAGGTCGGAGACGCCGCGGCCGGTGGTGACGGCGGAGGGCGCCATCGGCATGGACCGGAAGCGGTCCATGACCCCTCTGCCGGAGTCGGAGACGACGGCCGTGGCGGTGTTCATCAGGCCGAAGGTCATCGTCATGGTGAACATGCCGGGCATCAGGAAGTCCTTGTAGTCCCCGCCGCCGGGGACCCGCATCGCGCTGCCGAAGACGAATCCGTAGAGGAGGACGGAGACGATGGGGAAGCCGAGCTGCCAGAGGATGGCGACGGGTTTGCGCCGGTAGTTGAGCAGGGTGCGGCGGACGAGGGTGGCGCAGTCGGCCACGGCCCAGGCGGCGCGGCCGCGGGTGCCGGGCGGGGTGAGGTCGGCGGTGGTCACGCGGCGTCCGCTCCTTCGGTGCTGGTGTGGTGGCCGGTCAGGGTGAGGAAGACGTCGTCGAGGCTGGGGCGGCGCAGGCCGATGTCCTCGACGGGGATCCGTTCGTCCTGGAGGGCGCGGGCGACCTCGGTGAGGGCGGCGACGCGGTCGGTGACCGGGGCGTGGACGCGGCGCCCGCTCTCGTCCACGCCGGGCTCGCCGTCGGCGGCCCGGGCGACGATCTTGCGGGCGGCGTCGAGGTCCGCCGGTTCGGTGACGACGACCTCGACGCGGTCGCCGCCGACCCGGTTCTTGAGCCCTTCGGGGGTGTCGTCGGCGATGGCGCGGCCTCGGTCCATGACGGTGACGCGGGAGGCGAGCCGGTCGGCCTCCTCCAGGTACTGGGTGGTGAGGAGGACGGTGGTGCCCTCGGCGACGAGGGCCCGTACGGCGTCCCAGACCTCGCCCCGGCTGCGCGGGTCGAGGCCGGTGGTGGGCTCGTCGAGGAAGAGGACCTCGGGGGCGAGGATCATCGAGGCGGCGAGGTCGAGGCGGCGGCGCATGCCGCCGCTGTAGTCGCCGGCGCCCTTGTCGGCGGCGTCGGCGAGGCCGAAGCGGTCGAGGAGTTCGGCGGCGCGGGTGCGGGAGCGCCGGGCGTCCAGGTGGAAGAGCCGGGCGAACATCTCCAGGTTCTGGCGGCCGGTCAGCCCCTCGTCGACGGCGGCGTACTGGCCGGTGAGGCCGATCCGGGCGCGCACGGCGCGGGGGGCGCGGGCGACGTCGAGTCCGGCGACCTCGGCGCGGCCGCCGTCGGCCTTGAGCAGGGTGGCCAGGATGCGCACGGCGGTGGTCTTGCCGGCGCCGTTGGGGCCGAGCAGGCCGTGGACGGTGCCGCGGCGGACGGCGAGGTCGAATCCGTCGAGGGCGTACGACTCCGTGCCCCTGTCGGCGCGCCGGGCCCGGTAGCGCTTGCGCAGGCCCTCGGCGAGGACCGGGTGTTCGTGCATGGCAGCCTCCACAGCCTTCGCCGTACCGCACGGCGAAACTGAGTACACCGTACTCCATTATGGGTACGGTGTACTCAGTTTTAGAGTGAGGGCCATGAAGTCCTCGACGACCAGCAGCCTCGACCTCCTGTGGGGAACGGGCGAGCGGCCCAGCCGGGGCCCCAGGCCGGGCCTCACCCTCGACCGGATCGTCGGGGCCGCGGTCGCGCTCGCGGACGCCGAGGGGCTGGACGCCGTGTCGATGCGGCGGGTCGCGGGCGAGCTGGGCGTCGGCACGATGTCGCTGTACCGGTACGTCCCCGGCAAGACCGAGCTGCTCGACCTGATGCTCGACCGGGTGCAGGGCGAGTCCCTCCCGGACGGCCCGGTGGAGCCGCCGGCGCACTGGCGGGAGGCCGTCGAGGCGCTGGCCCGCGGCCACCTCGCCCTCTACCGGGCGCACCCCTGGCTGCTGAAGGTCAACGAGGCCCGCTCGCTGCTCGGCCCGAACACGCTGCGCGGCTTCGAACTGTGCCTGACCGGGCTGACCGGTCCGCACGGGCTGGGCCTGAGCGACCCTCAGACCCTGGCCGTCATCGTCACCGTGCAGAGCTTCGTGGCCGGCATCGCGCGCATGGAGCTGCAGACCGCCGAGGCGGTCAAGGAGACCGGCGTCAGCGACGACGAGTTCTGGGCGGCCCAGGTGCCGTTCCTCGAACGGGCCATGGAATCCGGCGAGTTCCCCGCCGTGGCGGGCCTCGCCGACGACACCTTCTCGCGGGAGATCGACCAGTTCGCCTTCGGCCTGGAGCGGATCATGGACGGCCTCGAGGTGCTCGTCAGCCGGACGCGGCCGCCTTCACGTGGTCCACGACGGCCGTGAACTCCGCCGTCGGCGAGAACTCGACGACGTCGACGTCCTCCAGCGCCTCGGGGGCGTGGCCCGGCCCCCAGTAGTACGCCTGGCCGGCCTCGTAGATCTCCTCGCCCGAGGCGGTCCGCATCCTGATGCGGCCCCTGAAGACGTATCCCCAGTGCGGGCACTGGCACAGATCGCCCTCCAGGCCCTTGAGGGCGGGCGCCATGTCGGTGCCCTGGGGAAGGTGGATGAAGGCGACGGTCATGCCGCCTCCGGCCTCCCGCATCCGGAAGTCCAGGCCGCCGCCCTCCATCGCGACCGGGGTGCCCTCGCGCGTGAATGCCGTCATGCCGCCTCACCTCTTCGGTCTCCTTCCAGTCTGACCCCGGGGCGGCTCCGGGGCGACGCGGCGCCGGGGCCGGGTCAGCGGCGGAGCAGCCGCTTGACGCCGAGGACGAGGACGGTGGCGCCGGCGAGGACGAGGAAGCCCTTGGTGGCGCTGCCCCCGGAGCCGGCGGCGCCGGGGGCGGGGCTCGGACCGGTGCCGCCGGTGCCGGGGCCGGGGGCGGTCCGGTCCGGGGTCCCGGTGCGGGGGGCGTCCTCGCGGTCCACGCGGACGACACGGCTGCCGGTGCCCTCGGAGCCGAACATGATGCCGGAGCCGTCGAGGGTGTACGTGACCGATTCCGCCTGGCCCTGGAAGGGGGCGCCGGGGGAGGTGCCGTCGCCGTCGACGCGGCCGTCCTTCCAGACGTACTCGCGGGCGCTGAAGTAGCCGCGCAGGAGCAGCCGTTCCCCGTCGGGCGAGAAGGCGCCGTCGGTCACCCAGGGGACGTCGCCGACGCGGCGGAAGGTGTTGGTGCCGGAGGTGGTGAGGCGTTCGGGGCCGGCGTAGAGGCCGCCGCCGTCCTCGTTCTTGCTGGCGATGTAGACGCGGCCGGTCTTCGGGTGGACCATCAGCGCCTCGGCGTTGCGGGGGCCGTCGGCGTACTTCACGACGTACTGCCGCGCCCGGACGGTCTGGTCCTTCAGGATCTTCGGCTCGGGGAGGCGGTAGATCCAGACGTGGTCCCAGGAGCCGTCGAGGTTGTCGCCGATGTCGCCGACGTAGAGGTCGCCGTCCGGGCCGACCGAGATGGCCTCCATGTCGCGGGGGGTGCCGACGCCGGACAGGGTGATCGTCGCGACCGTCCGGCCCGTGCGGGAGTCGACGGCGAAGATCCGGGGCTCGTCCTGGTCGTTGTGCGTCCAGTAGACGCCGGGGTGGGCGCGGCTGGCGGCGAGACCGCTGGACTCGGTGATCCGGGAGTCCTCGATCGTGAAGTCCCGGTCGGGTTCCTGCCCTTCGGCACGGGCATGGCCGGCCGGGAGCAGCGCGAGGGCGGCGGCCGCGCCGAGGGCGCACAGAGCAGATCGCATGGATCAAGCGTGCCACGGCGGCGGCGGAACCCGCTTGACCTGCGCCGAAGCCACTGTCATGGTCGCGCCATGCCTCCCTTCCACGCCCCCGACGGCACCCTGCTCGCCTACCACGTCTCCGGTTCCGGCGACCCGCTGCTCTGTCTGCCCGGAGGCCCCCTCCAGGACTCCGCCTACCTCGGCGGACTGGGCGGGCTCACCGCCCACCGCACGCTGATCCGGCTCGACCTGCGGGGCACGGGCGGATCCGCGGTGCCGGAGGACCCGGCCTCCTACCGCTGCGACCGGCTCGCCGGGGACGTGGAGGCGCTGCGCGCGCACCTCGGGCTCGCCGAGGTCGACCTCCTCGGCCACTCGGCGGGCGCGAACCTGGCGGCGCTGTACGTGACGCGGTACGCGGAGCGGGTGAGGCGGCTGGTGCTGGTGACGCCGGGCGCCGCGGCGGCCGGGATCGACACGGCGCCGGAGGAGCGTCTCGCCGCGGCGCGGCTGCGGGCGGGCGAGCCGTGGTTCGCGGAGGCGTACGCGGCGCTGGAGGAGCTGACGGCCGGCCGGGGCACCGCCGGGACGTTCGGGAAGGTCGCCCCCTTCTTCCACGGCACGTGGGACGCGGCGGCGCGGGAGCGGCACGCGGCCTCGGACCGGGAGCGGAACGGCGAGGGGGCCGCGGTGTACGGGAGCGAGGGCGCGTACGACCCGGCGGTGACGCGCGAGGCGTTCGCGGGGTTCGGGCGTCCGGTGCTGGTCGTCGCCGGGGAGGGCGACGCGAACACGCCGCCGCCGACCGCGGAGGCGTACGCGAAGCTGTTCCCGTCGGCCGAGCTCGCCGTCCTGGCCGGGGGCGGGCACTTCCCGTGGCACGACGACGCGGAGTGGTTCACGGAGACGGTCGCGGACTTCCTGCGCTGAGGAGCCGTGGCCGGGGTCACGTCGCCGGGCCGCGGGCGCTTCCGGAATGATGTGACCATGCGTTTTCTGTTCGTCGGCGACAGCATGACCATCGGACGCGCCGGCGACTGGACCTGGCGGCACCGCATGTGGCGGCACCTGGAGACGGTGCTGCCCGGCGGGTACGAGATCGTCGGGCCCCGGGACGGGCTGTACGTGCCCGAGGGCGACCCGGACGGCCCGGAGACGGGCGCCGGTCCGCAGGCGTACGCCGACCCCGCCTTCCCCGCCGCCGCCCGCCGGCACCTCGCGGGGTGGGGCGAGGGCTGGCTGCACATGGCGCCGGTGATCGGGGAGACCGTCGCCGCCACCCGCGCCGACGTGCTGCTGGTCTCGCTCGGCCTGATCGACCTCGGCTTCTACACGAACAGCGAGCAGACCGAGGCGAACGTCCGGGCGTTCCTGACGGCCGCGCGGGCCGCCAATCCGCGCGTCCGGGCGGTGCTGCTGCCGGTGATCCCCAATATCCGCGCCGGCTACGACGCCGCCTTCGCCGCCGAGTGCGCCCGCTTCAACGAGCTGCTGGCGAAGGCGGTCGCCGACCTCGACGCGCCGGCCTCGCCGCTGCTGCTGGCGACGGTCCCGGAGTCGTACGACCTCCGCGAGGACACCTACGACGGCACGCACCCGTCCCCGAGCGGCGAGCACAAGCTGGCCGCCGCCTTCGCCGACGCGATGCACCAGGCGTGGGGGCTCGGCGGGCCCTACCGGACCCGGGCCTCCCGCCCGTAGGCCCTCAGGCCGCCCGGGTCATCCGGTTGGCGAAGGTGGAGAGGGTGTAGGCGCCGATCCCGAGGACGACCTCCAGCGCGTTCCCGCGGGTGTAGCCGGCGGCCTCGAAGGCGGCCAGCTCCTCGTCCGACACCGCGCCCGACGAGGCGAGCACCTGGAGGGTGAACCTCCAGAGGGCGTCGAGCCGTTCGGGCGCCGGGGCGGGGCCGAGCGCGGCGAGCTTCGCCTCGTGCATGTCGATGCAGAGGTGGCACTGGTTGCGGCGGGCGACCGTGAGGATCACGGTCTCGCGGGAGTGCGGGTCGAGGTCGCCGCCCTCGAAGGCGGCGGAGAGCGCGAGGAAGGACGCGAGGACCTGCGGGGCCTGCTCCTTCAGGAGCGCGGCGGCGTCGGCGACGCGGGTGGTGAGCTCGGCGTGCGGCAAGACGGTTCCCCCTTCTAGAATGGACAACATGGTTGACCATGCCGTCGGAGAAAACGTAAACCAGGTTGTCGATTCGGGCAAGGGGATTCCCCCGCGCCCCGGCCCCTCAGGCCCTCCCGACTCCCCCGGTTTCGAGCTGCCCCTGCTGCTCTTCGGCGGCTTCCGCACGCTCATCGACCGGCTGCACGCCCGCCTCGCCGACGAGGGCCACACCGGCTTCCGGCCCGCCCACGGCTTCGCCATGCAGGCGATCGGCCTCCGGGGCGCCACCGCCAGCGAGATCGGCCGCCGCCTCGGCGTCTCCAAGCAGGCGGCCGGCAAGACCGTCGACCGGCTCCTCGCCCTCGGATACGCGGAACGCGCCGACGATCCCGCCGACGCGCGCCGCAAACTCGTCCACCTCACCCCGCACGGCCACGCCGTCCTCGCCCGCTCCGCCGCCGTCTTCGACGAGCTGCGGGCCGAGTGGGCCGCCGTCCTCGGCGCCGACCACGTCCGCGCCCTGGAGGCGGACCTGCGGAGGGTCGTCCCCCCGGAGACGGCCTTCCGCCTCGACGCCACCAGCTGGCTCGGCGGCGCCTGACCGCGGGAGCCGGGGAGCCCGGGAGCCCGGAGGTCCGGGCGGCCGAGCCTCGGGGCTCCCGGGCTCCCGCGCCGGCTACCAGGCGAACGCCTCCGGAGAGGGCCCCGGGCCCGGGAAGATGGCGTCCAGCTCCGCCAGGAGCTCGTCCGACAGCTCCACCTCCAGCGCGCGCAGAGCACCCGCCAGCTGCTCCGGGGTGCGCGGGCCGACGATCGGGCCGGTCACACCGGGCCGGGTGAGCAGCCAGGCGAGACCCACCTCACCGGGGGCCAGACCGTGCTTGTCCAGCAGGTCCTCGTACGCCTGGAACCGCGCGCGGTTCGCCGGGTCGGCGAGCGTCTCCGCCGCCCGCCCCTCGGTGCGCCGCCTGCCCTCGGTCTCCTTCTTCAGGACGCCGCCGAGCAGACCGCCGTGCAGCGGCGACCAGGGGATCACGCCCAGGCCGTACTCCTGCGCGGCCGGGATGACCTCCATCTCGGCACGGCGCTCGAAGAGGTTGTAGAGGCACTGCTCGCTGACCAGGCCGACCATGCCGCGGCGGGCGGCGGCCTCGTTCGCCTGGGCGATCTTGTAGCCCGGGAAGTTGGACGAGCCGGCGTAGAGGATCTTGCCCTGTCCGATCAGGACGTCGATCGCCTGCCAGACCTCGTCGAAGGGGGTGGACCGGTCGACGTGGTGGAACTGGTAGACGTCGATGTGGTCGGTGCCGAGCCGCTTCAGGCTGGCGTCGACGGCACGGCGGATGTTGAGGGCCGAGATCTTGTCGTGGTTCGGCCACGCCTCGCCGTCGGCGCCCATGTTCCCGTACACCTTGGTGGCGAGGACGGTCCGGTCGCGGCGGCCGTCGCCCTTCGCGAACCAGGAGCCGATGATCTCCTCGGTGCGGCCCTTGTTCACGCCCCAGCCGTAGACGTTCGCCGTGTCGAAGAAGTTCAGGCCGGCGTCGAGCGCCGAGTCCATGATCGCGTGACTGGTGGCCTCGTCGGTCTGCGGGCCGAAGTTCATCGTGCCGAGGACGAGGCGGCTGACCTTGAGTCCGGTGCGTCCGAGCTGCGTGTACTCCATGAGTCACCAGCCAACTCGTTGGAGCGCGCTCGAAGCAAGGGGTGACCGACCGCCTACAGTCCTGCCACGGAGGTCAGCGCGATGATCGCGAACATCAGTACGAGCACACCGGCCATGATCCGGTTACGAGTCTTCGGGTCCACCCCACGAGGTTAACCCGTGGCCTCCGTCCCGCCGCCTCCCCCCTCCAGGGGCCAGGCGCCGACCGTCTCGTACCGGGGCTGCTCGCCCGCCACCCCGCTCACCGGCAGGTTCGAGCGGACCAGCGCCAGCTCGCCGACCTGCCAGCGGGCACCCTCGAAACCGTGCAGGACATCGAGGTACGGGGCGAGGGAGACACCCCCGTCGCGGCCGCGGGCGATCGTCAGGTGGGCCTGGTAGCGGCGGTGCTCCTCCATCGGGATCCCGGCCCTGCGGGCCGCCGCGTCGGCACGCTCGGCGAGCAGCCGCAGCGCGTCCAGGTCCCCGGCGGCCCCCGTCCACAGGGACCGGCGGCCGAAGTGTCCGCCGCCGTGCAGCCGCAGGCCGAACGGCGGGGTGCGGTGGGCGGCCCGGGCCAGCCGGGTGCGGAGCTCCGGCAGCAGGGCGTCGTCGACCTCGCCCATGAACGCGAGGGTGAAGTGCCACCCCGGGCGGGAGGTCCAGCGCAGGGCGTCCGCCCCCGGGAGGGCGTGGAGCCCGTCGACGAGGGCCCCCAGCTCGGACAGGGCCCCGGCGGGCGGCAGGACGGCGGCGAACAACCTCATGGGCGCCAGTCTGGCACCGGATAGCCTCTGCCGGATGGACTCCGAAGCGATCACGATCAGGCGGGGCGGGGCGGCGGATCTGCCGGCCGTCCTCGCGATACTCGACAGCGCCGTCGTCTGGCTCAACGGCATGGGGATCACCGCCCAGTGGGGCACAACCCCCTTCACCGACCGGCCGAAGACCGTGGAGCTGGTCGAGCGGGTGGTGACCGAGGGCAGCCCCTGGATCGCCGAGGTGGACGGCGTCCCCGCCGGGACGCTGACGCTGACCCCGCACCCCGGGACGTACGTGCCGCCGGCCGGCGAGCCGGAGCGGTACGTGCGGTACCTCGCCACCGACGGGCGGTTCCACGGCCTCGGGGTGGGGGCGGCGCTGCTCGCCCACGCGGCGGAGGAGACCCGCCGCGAGGGCGTCTCGCTGCTCCGCGTGGACTGCTTCGCGGGCAGCGAGGGGCGGCTCGTGGAGTACTACGAGCGGCGGGGCTTCACCCGCACCGATCCGTTCACGGTCGGCGAGTGGCCGGGACAGGTCCTGGAGATGCGGGTGTGAGAGCCCGGGCGGCCCGGCAGCGGCTCAGTGGAAGGTGATGTAGCCGTTGCCGTCGCGGTCGTTCGCGCTCTTCGTGTACGCGTGCGTGTCCGCGGCGGCGCCGCCCGGCTTGATCAGCTTGATCGTGTCCCTGTCGTTGTTCCAGATGAAGTTGCAGTTGTTGCGGTAGGCGACGTTGCCCGCGTCGGACTCCGTGCCCTTGCCGCCGCGCAGCTTCACGTGGTCGCCGGGCTCCAGGTAGTGGTTGGCGCGGAAGGTGTAGCTGTTGCCGACCGCGTCCTTGACCACGTACCCCTTGAGGTTCACCCTGCCGGTCCGGGCGAAGTTCTTGATCGTCAGGTACTCGGCCTTGGTGTTGCCGGTGGTGCAGCTGTTGCTGTCGCGGCCCGGGGCGTCGTACTGGACGCCGGCGATCTTCAGGGCCGAGGAGTACTCGGCGGCCTGGGCCGGGGTGGCGACGAGGGCGCCGGTCAGCGCGC
This sequence comes from Streptomyces sp. NPDC058052, assembly GCF_042885515.1. NCBI lineage: Bacteria > Bacillati > Actinomycetota > Actinomycetes > Kitasatosporales > Streptomycetaceae > Streptomyces > Streptomyces sp. NPDC058052. The sequence goes on from NZ_JBHVRX010000034.1 coordinate 16,822, forward strand.
CGGCGGCGAGGGCCGCGGCTATGACGGGACGGATGGAGCGCGTGCGCAAGGGAACCCCCCTTGTCGAGCCTGTGATTGACGGCTCAACATACACAGAATCCCCACACTCCCGTGACAGAACGTTCATTTCCGGACGCGGAAGGGCGGGCGGGAGCCGTGCGCTCCCGCCCGCCCCGAGGCGGAACCCTCCGGATCAGGCCGCCGCGGCCAGCCGCTCCGGTGCGACGCGCGGGACGAACCGCAGGCTCGGATGCCCGTGGCGCCAGCCCATCGCGACCTTCAGATTGCCGATCCTGGCCAGGACGAGGCCGATGACGGCCGCCGCGGCGAGCGAGACGAGCCCGCCGGTCGCGAAGCCGGCGCGGGCCCCGTACGTGTCGGTGACCCAGCCGAGCAGCGGCGCGCCGATCGGCGTACCGCCGGCGAAGACCATCATGTAGAGGCTCATCACCCGGCCCCGCATGACCGGGTCGGTCGCCATCTGGACGGCCGAGTTGGCGGTGATGTTCACCGTGAGGCCGATCATGCCGATCGGCACCAGCAGCAGCGCGAAGAGCCAGAACGACGGCGACAGGGCCGCCGCGATCTCCAGGACGCCGAAGACGCCCGCGGCGATCACCAGCATCCGCAGCCGGGTCGAGCCGCGGCGGGCCGCGAGCAGGGCGCCCGCGAGGGAGCCGGCCGCCATCAGCGTGTTGAGGAAGCCGTAGGTGCCGGCGCCGACGTGGAAGACCTCCTCGGAGAAGGCCGTCAGCCAGATCGGGAAGTTGAACCCGAAGGTGCCGATGAAGCCGACCAGCGCGATCGGCCAGATCAGGTCCGGCCGGCCCGCCACGTACCGCAGGCCCTCCCGGAGCTGCCCCTTGCCCCGCGGGGCGCGCTCCACCTTGTGGAGCTCGCTCGTCCGCATCAGCCACAGGGCGGTCAGCGGCGCGAGGAAGGAGAGGCCATTGATGAGGAAGGCCCAGCCGCTGCCGACGCCGGCGATGAGCACGCCGGCGACGGCGGGGCCGACGAGCCGGGCGGACTGGAAGTTGGCCGAGTTCAGCGAGACGGCGTTGCGGAGCTGGTCGGGGCCGACCATCTCCGAGACGAAGGACTGCCGGGCCGGGTTGTCGACGACCGTCACCATGCCGAGGAGGAAGGCGATCAGGTAGACGTGCCAGACCTGCACCTGCCCGGAGAGGGTGAGCGCGGCGAGCGCGAGACCGCACAGGCCGAGCGCGGCCTGGCTGACGAGCAGCAGGCGCCGCTTCGGGTAGCGGTCGGCGACCACTCCGCCGTACAGGCCGAAGAGGAGCATCGGGAGGAACTGCAGGGCCGTCGTGATGCCGACGGCGGCGGCCGAGCCGGTGAGGCTCAGGACCAGCCAGTCCTGGGTGATCCGGGCCATCCACGTACCGGTGTTGGAGACGATCGCTCCGGTGAAGAACAGCCGGTAGTTCCGGATCGAGAGCGAGGAGAAGGTTCCCCTGCGGGACCCTCCGCCCCGGCGGGTCGAGGTGGGTTTGTGGACGGGGGCGGAGTCTGCTCCGGATCCCGTGCTCAAAGTGCGTCGCCTCCTTGGGCGCTCGGTTCAGAGGTGGGCGAGCTTCTCCAGGACGGGAGCGGCCGCGCGCAGTACGGCCCACTCGTCCTCGTCCAGACCCTCGGCGAGGGAGGCCAGCCAGGCGTTCCGCTTGCGGCGGGCGTCCTCGAGCATGGCCTCGGCCCGCTCGGTCTGGCTGACCACCTTCTGCCGGCGGTCGTCGGGATGCGGCTCCAGCCGGACCAGTCCCTTGGCTTCGAGCAGGGCGACGATGCGGGTCATCGACGGCGGCTGTACGTGCTCCTTGCGGGCCAGCTCACCGGGGGTGGCGGAGCCGCAGAGGGCCAGGGTGCCGAGCACCGAGATCTCGGTCGGGCTCAGCGATTCGTCGACGCGCTGGTGCTTGAGGCGCCGGCTCAGCCGCATGACGGACGAGCGGATCGCGTTCACGGCCGCGGCGTCGTCGGCGGTGCCGTGGGACAGGTCAGGCATGTAGTTAGCCTAACTCATTACTCTCTCTAAAGACCAACTGGTTTCCCGGGTGTCGCACGGATCACGCCACCCCAGGTCACGGGTCGGTATCCATGCATCACCCAAATGAGTGAGTCGGATCCGGAAAGTGACGCAAAGGGGCCCGGGCAGCCCCGACCCTGAACGGCATGGGATCGACAGTGCTCAGCCTGCGCATCGACAGTGAGCTGCTCGACCGGCTCAGGAGTCACGCCGCCAAAAGAGGAATGAGCGTCCAGGACTATGTCGTCCGGACGCTCATTCGGGAGGACTTCGACGAGCGGTTCAAGACCGCCGTCGAGGAGACGGAGAAGTTCTACGGGGCGGAGCCGGAGCCTCCCGGCACCGGCGCCGCCCCGCTCGATCAGGTCAGGCCCAGCGCCGGCATCGCGTAGTAGAAGACGAAGATCGCCGACACCACGTACATGGCCACCGGGACCTCACGGCCCCGTCCGGCCGCCAGACGCAGCACGCTGAAGCTGATGAAGCCGATGCCGATGCCGTTCGTGATCGAGTACGTGAACGGCATCATCACCATGGCCAGGAACGCCGGCACCGCGATGGTGTAGTCGCTCCAGTCGATGTCCTTGATCGACCCGGCCAGGATCAGGAAGCCCACCGCGAGCAGCGCGGGGGTCGCCGCCTGCGACGGCACCATGGTCGCGAGCGGCGTGAGGAACAGCGCCACCGAGAACAGACCGCCCGTGACGACCGAGGCGAGGCCCGTGCGGGCGCCCTCGCCGACGCCCGCCGTGGACTCCACGAAGCAGGTGGTGGCCGACGAGGAGGTCCCGCCGCCGGAGGCGACGGCCAGGCCGTCGACGAGCAGGACCTTGTTGATGCCCGGGAAGTTGCCGTCCTTGTCGATCAGCTTGGCCTCGTCGCCGACGCCCAGGATCGTGCCCATCGCGTCGAAGAAGCAGGACAGCAGGACGGTGAAGACGAAGAGGACGCCGGTGAGCAGGCCGACCTTCTCGAAGCCGCCGAGGATGCTGACCTCGCCGACCAGGCCGAAGTCCGGGGAGGCGATCGGGTTGCCGGGCCACTCCGGGGTGGTCAGGCCCCAGGACGGGACCGTCGCGACCGCGTTGATCACCATCGCGACGATCGTCATGACGACGATCGAGATGAGGATCGCGCCCGGCACCTTGCGGATGATCAGGGCGAGGGTGAGCAGGGTGCCCAGGATGAAGACGAGGACCGGCCAGCCGTTGAGGTGCCCGTCGGCGCCGAGCTGGAGCGGGACGGTGGTGTGCGCGGCGTCGGGGATGCGGGAGACGAAGCCCGAGTCGACGAGGCCGATCAGCATGATGAAGAGGCCGATGCCGATCGCGATGCCCTTGCGCAGGCCGACCGGGACGGCGTTCATGACGCGCTCGCGCAGGCCGGTCGCGACGAGCAGCATCACGACGATGCCGGCGAGGACGACCATGCCCATGGCGTCCGGCCAGGACATCCTGGGCGCGAGCTGGAGGGCGACGACCGTGTTCACGCCGAGGCCGGCGGCGAGCGCGATCGGCACGTTGCCGATGACGCCCATGAGGAGGGTCGAGAAGGCCGCCGTCAGGACGGTGGCGGTGACGAGCTGGCCGCCGTCGAGCTGGTGCCCGTACATGTCCTTGGCGCTGCCGAGGATGATCGGGTTCAGCACGATGATGTAGGCCATCGCGAAGAAGGTGGCGAAACCGCCCCGGACCTCGCGGGCGACGGTGGAGCCCCGCTCGGAGATCCGGAAGTAGCGGTCGAGGGCCGAGGCGGGTGCCTGGGGCTCCTTCGGCTCGGGGGCAGGGGCCTTGGCGGTGGCCGTGGTGCTCATGGAGTGGGTTCCTCTTCGGGAAAGTCCTGAAGTCCTTTTGGCGGTTCATACGAAGGAAACCCGCCATAGGCAAACCGTTTCAGTATGAACACATGAACGAGGGCGAGTCCATCTCCGCGCGTAGATGCCCTCCCGGCAACCCCTGGGAGCCGCTCCCGGGGCCGCCTAGACTGGGCCGCATGGCGAAGTGGACACCGAAGCACGAGGCGCCCGAGCCCCTGGAGGGGCCGGTCGTCGGCACGATCACCGGCGGCACGATCCTCTGGTTCGTCCTCTTCCTCGTCCAGCTCCCCTTCTACGGGTGGTTCGACGACCGCGACCTCACCTGGTGGGTGTGGACCTGCCTGGCCGGCGCCGGCCTCGGCCTGATCGGCATCTGGTACGTCCGCAAGCGCGACGCGGCCATCAAGCGGCACCGCGCGGCCCAGGAGGCCGCCGGGACGCCGGCCCCGTAGCGGCGCGAGGTCCGCGCGCCTCGGCCCCGAGGCGCCGCGGACGTAGCACCACAGGACGATTCCGCTCCTCCCGCGGTCGGATCTTGCCCCTTCTCAGCAGGTGAACGGTCGATTCCGGTCGTACCGTCGGAACCATGACGCAGCGGGCGAAGATCGACACGGACGGCGGCTCCACCCGGGACACCCCGGTGGAGCCCGGACCGCCCGTGGTCCACCGGCCCGCCGGACTCACCGCCGCCGAGGTCGCCGAACGGGTCGCCCGCGGCGAGGTCAACGACGTCCCCGTCCGCAGCTCCCGCTCCACCACCGACATCGTCCGGGCCAACGTCTTCACCCGCTTCAACGCGATCATCGGCGTCCTGTGGGTGATCATGCTGATCGTCGCCCCGATCCAGGACAGCCTCTTCGGCTTCGTGATCGTCGCCAACACCGGCATCGGCATCATCCAGGAACTCCGCGCCAAGAAGACCCTCGACGGGCTCGCCGTCATCGGCGAGGCGAAACCCAGCGTCCGCCGCGACGGACGCGCCGCCGAGATCTCCACCTCCGAGATCGTCCTCGGCGACCTCATCGAACTCGGCCCCGGCGACAAGGTCGTCGTCGACGGCGTCGTCGCCGAGGCCGACAGCATGGAGATCGACGAGTCCCTCCTCACCGGCGAGGCCGACCCCGTCGTCAAGCGCCCCGGCGACCCCGTCATGTCCGGCTCCTTCGTCGTCGCCGGCGGCGGCGCCTTCACCGCCACCAAGGTCGGCCGGGAGGCGTACGCCGCGCAGCTCGCCGAGGAGGCGTCCCGCTTCACGCTCGTCCACTCCGAACTGCGCTCCGGCATCTCCACAATCCTCAAGTACGTGACGTGGATGATGGTCCCGACCGCGATCGGCCTGATCATCAGCCAGCTCGTCGTCCAGGACAACGACCTCAAGAACTCCATCGCCCGGACCGTCGGCGGCATCGTCCCGATGATCCCCGAGGGCCTCGTCCTCCTCACCTCCGTCGCCTTCGCCATCGGCGTCATCCGGCTCGGCCGGAAGCAGTGCCTGGTGCAGGAGCTGCCCGCCATCGAGGGCCTCGCCCGGGTCGACGTCGTCTGCCTCGACAAGACCGGCACCCTCACCGAGGGCGGCATGGACGTCACCGAGGTCCGCCTCCTGAACGGCTCCGACGAGACGTACGTGCACAAGGTGCTCGGCGCCCTCGGAGAGTCCGACCCGCGCCCCAACGCGTCCCTCCAGGCCATCATCGACGCCTACCCCGACGCCGAGGAGTGGCGCTGCACCGAGTCCCTCCCCTTCTCCTCCGCCCGCAAGTACAGCGGCGCCGCGTTCAGCGAGGGCGACGGCGAGGACTCCACCTGGCTGCTCGGCGCCCCCGACGTCCTCCTCCCCCACGGCGACCCGTCCCTCGCCGACATCGACCGGCTCAACGAACAGGGCCTGCGGGTCCTCCTCCTCGCCCGTACGGTCCACGAGCTCGACTCCCCCAACGTCGCGAAGGACGCCCGCGCCACCGCCCTCGTCGTCCTCGAACAGCGGCTGCGCCCCGACGCCTCCGACACCCTCGCCTACTTCGCCGACCAGAACGTCGCCGCCAAGGTCATCTCCGGCGACAACGCCGTCTCCGTCGGCGCCGTCGCCGGCAAGCTCGGACTGCCCGGCGCCGCGAACACCGTCGACGCCCGGACCCTCCCCCCGGACACGGAGGAGATGGCGAAGGTCCTCGACGAGAACGCGGTCTTCGGCCGGGTCACCCCGCAGCAGAAGCGGGACATGGTCGCCGCGCTCCAGTCCCACGGGCACACCGTCGCCATGACCGGCGACGGCGTCAACGACGTCCTCGCCCTGAAGGACGCCGACATCGGCGTCTCCATGGGCTCCGGCTCCGAGGCGACCCGGGCCGTCGCCCAGATCGTCCTCCTCGACAACTCCTTCGCGACCCTCCCGTCGGTCGTCGCCGAGGGCCGCCGGGTCATCGGCAACATCACGCGCGTGGCGACCCTCTTCCTCACGAAGACGGTCTACTCGGTCCTCCTGGCGATCCTGGTGGTGATCAGCCAGATCGAGTACCCCTTCCTCCCGAGGCACCTCACGCTGCTCTCCACCCTGACGATCGGCGTCCCCGCCTTCTTCCTCGCGCTCGCCCCCAACAAGGAACGCGCCAAGCCCCACTTCGTCCGGCGGGTCATGCGGTACGCGATCCCCGGCGGCGTCGTCGCGGCGGCGGCCACCTTCACCACCTACCTCCTCGCCCGCCACCACTACACGGGCGCCGACGCCCTCGGCGCCGAGACCAGCGCCGCGACCCTCACCCTCTTCCTGGTCTCCATGTGGGTCCTCGCGATCATCGCCCGCCCCTACACCGCCTGGCGCCTCGCCCTGGTCGCCGCGATGGGCGGCGCCTTCCTCCTGGTCCTCGTCGTCCCCTGGCTCCAGGAGTTCTTCGCCCTCAGACTCGTCGGCACCACCATGCCCTGGGCAGCCGTGGCCATCGCCGCCGCGGGCGCGGCGGTCCTGGAGATCGCCTGGCGCTGGGTGGACCGCAGGTTCCCGGCGTGACCGCCTGAAAAACCCCCCGCGCCCGAGGCGCGGGGGGCTTCCCGGTCAGTCGAACCAGCGGTCCCGGGCCAGTTCCTCGGTGCGGGTGGGGTCCTCCAGGAGGGCCGCCACTTCGAAGCGGCGGGGCCACTGGGCGGTGGCCCAGGCCAGGGCGGCGGCCACGCCTTCGAGGGTGGCGGCGTGGAGGGTGCCGTCGGGGGTGCGGCGCCAGTCGAGTTCCGTGCCGCCCGCGCGGAGCTCCTCGTGCTCCAGGTAGGTCGCCGGGGTGGCCGGGCCCAGGAGGGCGTGGACCGCGGCCGGGACCTCGTGCTCCTCGCCCTCCGTGGTGACCTCCGCCTCGACCGCCTCGCTGAGGCGGCGGACCTGGAGGAGGTCCGCCAGGTCCGCCGCCCGCGACGGCGAGACCGGGAGGAGGGGGAGGCCCGCCGTGAGCGGGAGGAGGTCGGGCGCGTCGGCCACCAGCGCGTCCGCCGCGTCGACCACCACCAGCTCGCCGTCCACCACCGCGCGCAGCTCGTCCGGGAGCGTCACCTGGTCCGGGTCGAGGTCGGCCAGGGCCGTGTAGAGGGCGTGCAGCTGGGCGCCCGTCACCGGCCGGTCCGGGTCCGCGAGGCGGGTCAGGAGCTCCGCCGCGCCGCCCGGCTCGTCGAGGAGGGCCGCGACGGAGGTGCGGACGCCGAGGGCGCGCAGCACCTGCTCGTCCTCGAAGCCGGTCGCGTCGGCGGGGTCGTACAGGCCGGTGAGGAGCGGGTCCGTGCCGGCCGCGCGGAGGCCGGCGGGGCGGCGGCCGCCGATGACCGGGTGGTCGCGCAGCCACCAGGCCGTGTAGGAGCGGACCGTCTCCGTCGTGCCGTCCGGGAGGAGGACCCGTACGGGCTGGGTCAGGGCGTCCCGGAGCGGCGGCTGCGCCAGCAGGGCCAGCGCCCGCGGCCAGGCGTCGTCGTCGACCAGGTCCAGGTCCCGTACCGCCACGATCTCCGTCGCCACCGGCGGCACCACGGCCTCGGGCAGCCGGTCGAGGACGTCCTCGCACCACACGTCGACCGCGTCCAGGAGTCCCGCGTCGTCCGGCTCCGGGTAGTCGCCCTCGCGGGGCTCCAGGTCGTCGGGGTCGAGGACGAGGTCGGCGGCGCGGACGAGCGCGAAGTTCGCCAGGACACCGCAGGCGGCGAGCGGGGCCTCGCCCCAGCGGGCGGCCAGCTCCGCGTCGACGTGCGCGAGTTCGCCCTCGCGCATGATCGCGTCGAACGCCGAACCGGACAGGACGAGTTCACCCGCGGGGGCGAGTTCGCCGTCCTCGTCGGGGAGGGCCAGCGCGGCCAGCCACGGCTCGTCGCCGGGCTCCAGCCCCGCGTCCCGGACGAGCCCGAGGACCGTCTCCACGAGCTCGTCCGGCTCCAGCGCCTGCTCGTCCGGGTTCCAGAGCTCGTCCGCCTCCAGGGAGGCCGCGACCGCCGCCCGCACCTGCGGTGTCGTCAGGACGGCCCGGGGCGTGGCCGGAAGGGCGCCCAGCTTCTCCAGCAGCGGGTGCGCCGCCTCCGGGTGCGCCACCTTCAGACCCAGCCGGGACAGCTCCGCCGGAGTGCCCTCCTGCGGCAGGAGGACCTGCCGGGGGCCGATCGCCGTACGGCCCGAGTCCAGCGGCACCGGCAGGCCGGTGAGCCGGTCCGGGTCCACGCCGGCGAGCGAGTCGTACAGCCGCTGCCACCAGCCCGGCGCCCGCTCCACGCCCGCCAGCCGGTCCACCGCCTCCGTCAGCGGCACCCGGCCCACGCCGAGCGTCCGCAGCTCGGGGCGGCGCTCCAGGCCCGCCGGGAGGAGCCCCGGGAACACCTCGGCGAGGACCGTGACGGTCTCCGCGCCCGCGCCCTCGACGACCTCCGCCTCGATCGGGCGGAGCGCCGGCACGTCCTCGGAGGCCACCGCCGGCGCGAGGAACGCGACCCGCGGCAGCCGGTCGAGGATCGCCTCGCGCAGCGCCCCGTCGAGGGGCCCCTTGCCCAGCGGGCCCGGCACCAGGTCGAGCGCCCCGCTGGTCACCGGCCGCCAGTCGGCGAGGAGTTCGGCGTACGCGTCGGCCGCCCGCTGCACCAGGAAGTCCGTCAGCGGACCCGGCGCCGGATGCCGGCGGGTCGGGTCCAGCGGCAGCGAGGCGATGAGCAGGGCGGGGATGCCGAGCGGCTCGTCGGTGGGCGTCGGCGCGTGCACGACGGGCGCGGTGCGCGGGTAGCGGGGGGCGCCCGCGCCGTCCACCGGCACGGCCCAGGTGACCGACCAGTGCGGGCGCAGCCGCTCCTCGACCGGGCGGTCCGCGAGGAGCCCCTCGTCGAGGCCACCCGTGTGGGTGACGGTCCGCCAGCGGTGCGGGGCCTCGGCGGCCGAGTCGTCGACGTGGACGTACCCGTCCGCCTCGGAACGGGTCAGCGTACGGACCCCCTCCGGCGTCTCCACGACGATCTCGGCGAGACCCGGAAGAGTGAGCAGCAGGGCGTCGTCGACGGAGGCGAGGAGCCGCTCGGCGAGGCCGTGCGCGGCGGCGTCGCGCAGCGGGAGGACGACGACCGTGTCGTACCCGTCGGGCGCGGTGCCCTCGGCGGGCAGCGGCAGCCGCAGCAGGGGTACGTGGCCGTCCCTGCGGCGCAGTTCGTCGCCGAGGCCCGGGCTGTGCCGGGCCACGTCCGCGGCGAGCTCGCGGGCCTCCGCGAGGGACCAGCGGACGCCGCCGTGCCGGCCCAGGACGGCCGGCTCGTCGGAGACGGCGAGGACGGCGGCGAAACCGACGCCGAACCGGCCCACGGCGGCCGCGGTGTCCTGCTCGGTCCGCTTCGCGGACGCGCGGAGCGTGGACAGCGACTCGACGCCCGCCGCGTCCAGCGGGGCGCCCGTGTTGGCCGCGGCCAGCACCGCGGGGCTGTCCGCGTCGGCGGGGTGCAGGGTGAGGCGCAGGCGGCCGGTGGTGCGGGCGCGGGCGGCGGCGTCCGCGGCGTTCTGCGCCAGCTCGACGACGAGGCGGTCGCGGTAACCGCCCAGGGCCAGGTCCTCCTCGGCGTTCGCGTCCTCGCGGAAGCGGGCGGGGGAGGTGGCCCAGGCGTCCAGGACGCCTCTGCGGAGCCGGGCCGTGCCGAAGGGGTCGCTTCCGTCGGTCGTCGTCCGGACGGTGACGCTCACGTCTGACTCCACTCTGCTGTTCCGGTCCTTCGGTGCGCCGAAGTTACCGCGCCGCCGCCCTTTCCCCCCGACCAGCACCCCCCACGCCCCCACCGCGTCCCGCCTACCCGTCCCGGCACCCCCCATGCGCGCCGGGGCCGCGCCGGCGCGGGACCGTGCGGGCCGGTGCGGGGTGCGTCCGGGCCGCGCCGGTGCGGGGTGCGCCGGTCCTGCCGCCGTGGGGGCACGCGTGCCGGAGGAGGGCGGGCGCACCCCGGTGCGGCCGCACCGGCGCGGGGCGTCCGGGCGCGGAGACGTGGGCCCGGTGCGCGGGGTGGCGGGAGGGCACCGCCCCCGGTGGTCCAGGGGCGTGGCGGGCCCGGGCATGGCGGGCCCGGAGCCCCCGAGGGTGCGGAAGGCTCGGGACCCCGGGGGCGCGGGCGCGGTCCCGGGGGGTGCCGCGGGCGCGGTCCCCCCCCCGGGGGGTGGGTCAGGAGTGGCCCAGGTCTTCCGAGGCCGCGTCGGGGTCGGTCACCGAGCCGGAGTCGGCGGGGGGACGGAGGGGGAAGGGGTCCACGGCGGTGGAGTCGAGGACCGGTTCCGCCGGGCGCGGCGGCGTCGGCATGACGGCGGCCTCCGAGTGGCCGCCGCAGCCGTACGCGAGGGAGACGACGCGCCCGTCCGCGGGGGACAGCTCGTTGGCGCAGAGGCCGAAGGACTGGCGCAGGGAGCCGGCCAGCGGGATCAGGAAGGCGCAGGACTGGCAGGTGGCGGGGGCCGCCTGGGCCATCGGCGTGCGGGGGCCGAAGGACTCGTCCCAGCGGTCGGCGGCGATGCGGAGGCCGTACCGGGAGAGGACGCGGGCCCGGCCCATGCCGATCTCGTCCGCGACGGCGGCGATCGCGCCGCGCGTGGCGCGGTCGGTGATCTCGGCGTCCTCGGCGTCGAGGTGGTCCGCGAGGTCGGAGGAGACCGCGGAGTTCGGCGGCGGGGCGTCCTCGCCGGTGTAGCCGGGCTCCAGGCGCGGGTCGTCCTGCTCGGTGGGCAGGAGGTCACCGGGGCCGAGGTCGCCGGGGCGCAGCCGCTCGCTCCACGGCACCCATTCGGGCGCGAGGAGGGCGTCGGTGCCGGGCAGCAGGACGGTTTCGTCAAGCGTGACGTTCTTGGCCCGGGAGGCGCGGGTGACGGTGACGGCCCATCGCCAGCCGCGGTAGCCGGGCTCCTTGCACTCGAAGTAGTGCGTGACGACCCGGTCGCCCTCCGCGACGACGCCGGAGTGCTCGCCGACGACGCCGGGGGCCGCCGCCTCTTCTGCGGCCTCCCGCGCGAGGTCCACGGCCTCGGCGCAGAGGCGGTCGGGGGCCGGGGTACGCGTGGCTCGCGGGGTACGCGGGGCACGGTCTCGCGTCGTCGCAGCACTCACTGGTATCGCTTCTCTCCTACGCCGTCTCACGGGTGCGCCGGCCGAGGTTCGGGAGCGAGGCTCCGGGAGCGGGGCGGGCGGAGCGGACCTGAGGGCCGCATCGACGTCCGCACCCGACCGGTCTCACACGTCTCGGGCACACCTATCGTCATCCATTCTGCGGGATGCCGAAGGGGCGCGCGGCCGAGAGGAACCGCCGGTGGCGCGCTACGCACGCTACCCCGTTCGCGGGCCTGGGCCCACCTGCGCGCCCCAAGTGACCCGGATCGAGCCCCGGAGCACGCGCCGAGGCGCCCTCTCCCCGGCGTGTCCCGCCCGGCCCCGCGGGCCTCCTCCGCGTCTCTCCCGGCCCTCCGCCGACCCGTCCCCGGCCCCTCCCCTGCCCGTCTCCGGCCCCTCCCCGGCCCCTCCCCGGCTCCTCTCCCGCCTCCTCCGCCGCCCCCGTCCGCGCGCTTCCGACACCCCGGGCGGCCCCGGACTCGGTTCGGGCGGGGTGCCGGTGGGGCACTATGAGGTGGTGGCAGCCGCACGGTCCTCTGGTCGATCCCACGATCGCCCCGGGCCGCTCCGTCGAGCGGGCCGGGCGGCGGGGCGCGCTCTGCATCTGCCGTTCACGGGGACGGCGCGGGGGATCCGGCGGGCGACGCACGCGCACGGGGCGGGCGAGTCGGGGCTCGGGAAGCTGATCGAGCTGCACGCGGTGAACGGCGCCGGGGACGTGATGATCACCGTCGCGCTCGCGTCGACCGTGTTCTTCTCGGTGCCGACCGACGAGGCCCGCGGCCGGGTCGCGCTCTACCTCGCCATCACCATGGCCCCGTTCACGCTCCTCGCGCCGGTCATCGGGCCGCTGCTCGACCGGCTGCCGCACGGCCGGCGGGCGGCGATGGCGGCGGCGATGGGCGCCCGCGCGGTGCTGGCCGTCCTGATGTCGGGGCTGGTGGTGACCGGCGGGATCCAGCTGTACCCGGCGGCGCTCGGCGTGCTGGTGGCGTCGAAGGCGTACGGGGTGGTGCGCAGCGCCGTCGTGCCCCGGCTCCTGCCACCGGGCTTCTCGCTGGTGAAGGCGAACTCGCGGGTGACGCTCGCCGGGCTCCTCGCCACCGGCATCGCCGCCCCTGTGGGGGCGGGGCTCCAGCTGGTCGGGCCGCGATGGCCGCTGTACGGGGCGTGCGCGCTGTTCCTGCTCGGCACGTACTGGGCCGTGCGGATGCCGCACAAGGTGGACTCGGCGAAGGGCGAGCGGCGGGCGCATCTGCTGACGCACGGCGAGAAACGGCCGAGCCTGCGGACGGTGGGTCCCGCGGTGCTGCACGGGCTCCAGGCGAACGCGGCGCAGCGGATGCTCTCCGGGTTCCTGATCTTCTTCCTGGCGTTCCTGCTGCGCGAGCATCCGCTGTCGGGGCAGTCGGCGGCGGTGTCGCTGGGGATCGTGGGCGTGGCGGCGGGGGTGGGGAACGCGTGCGGGACGGCGGCCGGCTCGCTGCTGCGGGACCGGGGGCACCGGCCGGAGGTGATCATCGCCGCGATGATCACGACGGTGCTGGCGGCGGCGATCTGCGCCGCCGTCTTCTTCGGCGGGGTGATGGTGGCGGTGCTCGGCGCGGTGGCCGGGCTGACGCAGGCCCTGTCGAAGCTGTCCCTGGACGCGCTGATCCAGCGCGACGTCCCGGAGGTCGTCCGGACCTCGGCGTTCGCCCGGTCCGAGACGGCGCTCCAGATGGCGTGGGTGGTGGGCGGCGCCCTGGGCATCGCGATGCCGCTGAACGGCACGGTGGGGATGGCGGTGGCGGCCGGCTTCCTGGCGATCGGCGCGCTGCTCGCCGTACGGGGCCTGCTGTCGTCCCGCGGCCCGGGCACGTCCGACCGGCCGCACCGCGCGAAGGTGGCGTGATCCGGACCGGGTCCGGGACCGGGCCGGCCCGTGCGGTCCGGGCCTCGCGACGGCGGCCCGCGCGGGTGCGTACGGGCTGCGCCGCGCGGCACGCCGGACCCCCGCGTGGCAGCGGCGCGGCAGCCCGATAGCCTTCGGCTCATGACCGTTGCGTTCTTCTCCGGCTCGCGCCGCCGGGCCGCTGCCGCCCTCGGGGCCGTCTCCGCCGGGCTCCTCGTCCTCACCGCCTGCGAAAAGCCGACTCCGATCGCGACCGTCACGGTCGGGACCGAATCGATCAATTCCGAGGCGGCCTGCTACAACGACGGCGACCCCATCAAGGAGTCCGACGTCCAGAAGTGCCTCAACAAGAAGGCCGAGAAGTCGATCACCGTCGCCATGGACGACAAGGTCCGCTTCGGTGTCGACCCGGAGATCGCCGACAACGGCTGGACCATCTTCCTCGGTGGCCAGCAGGCCGAGCCGGAGCCGTACAAGAAGACGTACCGGACCATTCCGGCCAGCGCGTTCTTCTCGGCCAGCCAGACCGGCGAGACCCCCGACGAGACGCAGGTGACGATCGTCGAGAACACCGGCAAGACGCTCACCGGCATCTGGCACTTCAAGCTGAAGAAGGAATCCTGATCCTCCGGTGCACCGCCGGACCCTGATCGTGACGGCCGTGGCGGCGGAGGCGGACTCCGTCGCCGGCGGTCTCACGACGCCCGCCCACCCGGGCGGGGAGCTTCCCGTGCCGGGCGGACTCGCGCTGCGCCGGCACGAGGGCACGGACGTCCTCGTGGGCGGGGTCGGGCCCGCGGCCGCCGCGGCCGCGACCGGCGCCGCGCTGACCCGCGCCGCGCTGGCCGGCGAGCCGTACGGGCTCGTCGTCTCCGCCGGGATCGCCGGCGGCTTCCCGGGCCGTGCCCCGCTCGGCTCGCTCGTCGTCTCCGGGACGATCGTCGCCGCCGACCTGGGTGCCGACACCCCCGACGGATTCCTGCCCGTCGAGGAGCTGGGCTTCGGCCGCTCCGTCCACCGCGTGCCGGACACGCTCACCGGGCCCGTCGCCGCCGCCCTGGCGGCCGCCGGGCTCCCGCACACCACCGGGACCGTGCTGACCGTCTCCACCGTGACCGGCAGCGCCGCCCGCGCCGGCGAACTCGCCGCCCGTCATCCGGGGGCCGCCGCCGAGGCGATGGAGGGCTTCGGGGTCGCCGAGGCCGCCGCCGCGCACGGCGTGCCCGTCCTGGAGCTGCGGGCCGTGTCGAACGCCGTCGGCCCCCGCGACCGCGCCGCCTGGCGCGTCGGCGACGCCCTGGACGCCCTGCGGCGGGCCGTGACCGCACTCGAAACCACCCTGTCGGAGGCACGGCCGTGCAGCTGAAGATCGCCTATTCGCCCTGCCCGAACGACACCTTCGTCTTCGACGCCTGGGCCCACGGCCGCGTCCCCGGCGCCCCGCGCCTCGACGTCACCTTCGCCGACATCGACGTCACCAACGGCTGGGCGGAGAGCGGCACCGACGCCCACGACGTCCTGAAGGTCTCGTACGCCGTCCTGCCGTGGATCCTCGACGAGTACGCGCTGCTGCCCTGCGGCGGCGCGCTCGGCCGGGGCTGCGGGCCGCTCGTCCTGACCAGGGACGCCGGGACCGGCGCGGACCTCGCCGGGAAGACGGTCGCGGTGCCGAGCGAGCGCTCGACCGCGTACCTCCTCTTCCGGCTGTGGGCCGCGGAGACCGTGCCGGGAGGCGTCGGCGAGGTCGTCGTCATGCCGTTCCACGAGATCATGCCCGCCGTCCGGGACGGGAAGGTCGACGCGGGGCTGGTCATCCACGAGGCCCGCTTCACCTACGGGTCCTACGGGCTCCACCGCCTCGCCGACATGGGCGAGCACTGGGAGTCCACCACCGGGCTGCCGATCCCGCTCGGCGCGATCGTCGCCCGCCGCTCGCTCGGCGCGGACACGCTGCGGCTGCTCGCCGACTCCGCCCGGAGCTCGGTGCGGAGGGCGTGGGACGACCCGGCCGTCTCGCGGCCGTACGTCATGGAGCACGCGCAGGAGATGGACCCGAAGGTCGCCGACCAGCACATCGGCCTGTACGTGAACGAGTTCACCGCCGACCTCGGCGAGGCCGGTTACGCGGCGGTCCGGGGGCTGCTCACCCGGGCCGCGGCCGAGGGACTGGTGCCGCCCCTCGGCCCGGACGCGCTGTCCTTCCCGTAGTCCGGGAGGACCGGGATCAGACGTCGAGCTGGTCCGCGACCGCCCGCAGCAGGCCGGCGATCTTCTTGCCGGCCGCCTTGTCGGGGTACCGGCCGCGCTCCAGCATCGGCGTGATGTTCTCCAGGAGCGTCGTCAGGTCCTGCACGATCGACGCCAGCTCGTCCGGCTTGCGGCGCTGCGCCGCCGCCACGGACGGCGTCGGGTCGAGAATCGTCACCGAGAGCGCCTGGTCACCCCGCTGGCCCGCGACGACACCGAACTCCACCCGCTGGCCCGGCTTCAGTGCGTCGACTCCGGCGGGGAGCACCGACGAGTGCACGAAGACGTCACCGCCGTCGTCGCGGGAGAGAAAGCCGAAGCCCTTCTCACTGTTGAACCATTTGACCTTGCCGGTAGGCACGTCTGTCCTCGTCCTCGTCGACTCGTCGGGGTAGCAGAAAGAGCGGGTCGCGACGACCCGCCGTCACCAAGGCTAATGGTCCGGGGGCGGGTGACAAGACGCCGCCGAAGTGTTCCTCCGGCCAGGGAACTACCCTGGCGGGATGCGCAGTGAAACCCCCGCAGGAGCGGTGAGCGATTCCGTGGACGACTCCGCGCCGGGCGACGGACTCGTCAAGGCTGGCGTCGTCGTCTTCGCCGTCGGCGCGCTCGCGACGCTGGTCACGGTGGCTCCGCTCTTCCTCGGGACCGACCCCTTCCCGACCGTCGCCTACCTGGTGTCGATGCTGATGGGCGTCGGTTTCGCCCTCGCCGCCGCCGGGGTGCTCCGCTCGGTCGCGGCCCAGCGGCGGCAGGCCCGGCAGGCCGGGCGCTCCGTCTAGACGGTCTCTCCCGCGGCGGCCCGGGCGACGTACGACTCCCACCAGGCGCGGAAGTCCGTCAGGTCCTCCAGGACCACGTCGGCACCGGCGGCGCGCAGCTCCTCGGCGTCGCACGGGCCGGTCGTGACGCCGACCGAGAACGCGCCGGCGGCGGCCGCCCCGCGCACGTCGCCGACGTGGTCGCCGACGTACACCGAGGCGCCGTGGGCGCGCAGCGCCTCCGCCTTGCCCTCGGCGAACAGGCCGCCGACGACCGCGTCCGGCTCGATGCCCAGGTGGACGAAGTGCCGCTCGGCGTGCGGGCCGTTCTTGGCGCTGACGACGACGGTCCGGCCGCCGGCCTCGCGGACGGCGTCGAGGGCGTCGCGGGCGCCCGGCATGGGGACGGTCGGGGCGAAGGCGTGGATCCCGTACAGGGTGCGGTAGCGGGCGGCCATCTCGGTGACCTGGTCGGCGGGGACCCAGTGGGCCATCTCCCGCTCCAGCGGCGGGCCGAGCCGGCCGATGACGACCTCGGCGTCGACCTCGACCCCGTACTGCTCCGAGAACGCCTCCCAGGTGCGGCGGATGCCGGGGCGGGTGTCGAGGAGCGTCAGGTCCAGGTCGAATCCGACGGTGAGCGGGCCTGCGGGCGGAGTGGTCTTCGCGTTCGTCGTCATGGGGGACATTGTGCCCGGGTGTTCGAATACGGCCGCTGCTTAAACTGAGCCAAGCCTTACCGAACCTCCTCCTCGCCCGATGGGTGCTCATGACAGCCGCTTTCCGTTCCAGACGGGTCCTCGCGACCTCGGCGGCCGTCGTCGCCCTGCTGCTCGCCGTCCTCCTCAGCCTCGCCGTCGGCGCCCGGGCCATCGCCCCCGGCACCGTCCTCGACGCGCTCCTGCACGGGGCGACCGGCGACGACGCCGAGGTGGTGCGGCAGCTCCGCGTCCCCCGCACCGTCATCGGGCTGATGGTCGGCGCCGCCCTCGCGCTCGCCGGCACCGCCCTCCAGGGCATCACCCGCAACCCGATCGCCGACCCCGGCATCCTCGGCATCAGCCAGGGCTCCTCGGTCGCCGTCGTCCTCGCCATCGCCTTCCTCGGCGTGCACAGCCTCTCCGGGTACGTGTGGTTCGCCTTCCTCGGCGCCGCGCTCGCCTCCGTCGCCGTGTACGCCATCGCCTCCAGCGGCCGCGGCGGCGCCACGCCCGTGAAGCTGGCGCTCGGCGGCGCGGCGATCAACGCGCTGCTGCTGTCCGTGACGACCGGGGTGCTCACCACGAAGGCGGCGGCGCTCGACGAGTTCCGGTTCTGGCAGATCGGCTCCCTCGACGGACGGGACGCGGCGACGATCGGGCAGATCTGGCCGTTCCTGCTGCTCGGCGCCGTCCTGGTGCTCTCGGTGGCGCGCGGCCTCGACGCGCTCGCGCTCGGCGAGGACGTCGCCAAGGGGCTCGGGCAGAAGGTCGCCACCGTCCGGATCGTCGGCGGGCTCGGCGCGACCGTCCTCACCGGCGCGGCCGTCGCCGCCGCCGGGCCCATCGCCTTCGTCGGCCTCGCCGTCCCCCACATCGCCCGGGCCGTCGTCGGCTCCGACCACCGGTGGGTGCTGCCGATGGCGGCCCTGATCGGGCCGGTGATGGTGCTGGTCGCCGACGTCATCGGCCGGATCGTCCTCCCGCCAGGCGAAGTGCCGGCCGGTGTCATGACCGCGCTCATCGGCGTGCCGTTCCTGGTCACCCTGGTCCGGCGGAAGGCGGTGCCGGCGTGAGCCTCACGAAGACCCCGGCCCGGACCCGCACCGGGACCGCCGGCGCCGCGGCCCGGCCCGCCGGATACGCGCTCGTCCGCACCGGACCCGCCTCCTTCCTCGTCCACCGGCGCTCCGTGCTCGCCGCCGGCGCGCTGCTCCTGCTGCTGGCCGCGGCCTCCGTCGCGTACCTCTGCGTCGGCGAGAAGACCGTCCCGCCCGGCGAGGTCCTGACGATCCTCACCGGCGGCGACTCCCCCGCCGCGTTCGTCGTCGAGGAGCTGCGCGAGCCGCGGCTCGTCACCGGGCTCGCCGTCGGCGCCGCCTTCGGGATCGCCGGCGCGCTCATCCAGACCGTCGCCCGCAACCCGCTCGCCTCCCCCGACATCATCGGCATCAGCCAGGGCGCCGGCGCGGTCACCGTCGCCGCGATGACCTTCGGCCTCGCCCCGTACACGGCGCTGCCGTACCTGTCGATCGCCGGCGGCATCGCCGCCGCCGCGCTCGTGTACGTCTTCGCCTGGCGCGGCGGGCTGCACGCCACCCGCTTCGTCCTCATCGGCATCGGCATCGCCATCGCGCTCCGGTCGCTCATCACCCTCTTCATGACCAAGGGCGACTACCTCGTCGCCCAGCAGGCGCAGATCTGGATGACCGGCTCGCTCAACGGGCGCGGCTGGGACGAGTCCGCGCCCGTCCGCTGGACCCTGCTGGCGATGCTGCCCGCCGTGCTGTGGGCCGCCCGCGCCCAGCGGACCGTCTCCCTCGACGACGCCACCGCGACCGCGCTCGGCGTCCGCCTCGGGCGGGTGCGGCTCGGGCTCGTCGCGGTCGGCGTCGTCCTGGCCTCGGTGGCCACCGGCGTCGCGGGGCCCGTCGACTTCGTGGCGCTGCTCGCCCCCCAGATCGCCCGCCGGGTGACGCGCACCGCGCAGATCCCGCTGCTCTGCTCGGCGCTCCTCGGCGCGCTGATCGTCGTCACCGCCGACCTGATCGGGCGGCGGCTGTTCTCACCGGTGGAACTGCCGGTGGGTGTCCTCACGGCGGCGGTCGGCGCCCCGTATCTGATCTGGCTCATCGTCCGGAGCCGCACGGGAGAGAAGGCATGAGCAGACTGACGGCCCGCGGGCTGACCCTCGCCTACGAGAACCGGGTCGTCGTCGAGGACCTCGACCTGGAGGTCCCCGACGGCAAGGTGACCGTCATCGTCGGCCCCAACGCGTGCGGCAAGTCGACCACGCTGCGGGCGCTCGGGCGGCTCCTCCGGCCCGAGCGGGGCGCCGTGCTGCTCGACGGGGAGGAGCTGGCGAAGCTCCCCACCAAGGCGATCGCCCGCTCCATCGGGCTGCTGCCGCAGACGCCCGTCGCGCCCGAGGCGATCACCGTCGCGGACCTCGTCGCGCGCGGGCGCCAGCCGCACCAGGCGTGGTGGAAGCAGTGGTCCGAGGAGGACGAGCGGGCCGTCACGGAGGCCATGGCCCGGACGGACGTGGCCGCGCTCGCCGACCGGTCCGTCGACGAGCTGTCCGGCGGCCAGCGGCAGCGCGTCTGGATCGCGATGGCCCTGGCGCAGGAGACCGACCTGCTCCTCCTCGACGAGCCCACGACCTACCTGGACATCGCGCACCAGGTGGAGGTGCTGGACCTGGTCCGGCGCCTCAACCGCTCGCGCGGGCGGACGGTGGTGCTCGTCCTGCACGACCTGAACCAGGCGGCGCGGTACGCGGACCACCTCATCGCGATGAAGTCCGGGCGGATCGTCACGCAGGGCCCGCCGGCCGAGATCGTCACGGACACGATGGTCCACGACGTCTTCGGCCTCCCCTCGGTCGTCGTCCCCGACCCGGTCACCGGCTCCCCGCTGGTGGTCCCGGGGGCGCCCTGGACCGCCTGACGGCCCGGCGCCCGCCTCAGCCGCGGCGGGCGCGCAGGAGGAGGTAGAGGGCCGAGAGCAGGGCGGCGGCCCTCAGGGTCCAGGGCCAGGTGTCGGAGAGGGCCGTGTTCATGGCGCCTTCCGGCACCGCGTCGCCCCAGCGCCCCCGCACCCGTCCCCACAGCCAGGTGACGCCGCCGGCCGCGGCGAGGCCGGGGAGGACGAAGACGGCCGTCTTGACCTGGGCGGGGGTCAGCCGGCGGGAGCCGTACGCGATGAGCCAGCCGAGAGCCAGCGCCGGAAGCCAGCCGAAGGCCGCGCCGGCGATCAGCAGGAGCGCGGCGAGCAGCAGGAACGGGTGGGCGACACGCCGGGCCGGGGCCTCGGCCTCCGGCTCCGGCGCGGCCTCCGGTTCCTGGGGGCGGCGCCGGCGCAGGAGGCGGGTCAGGCTGCGGCGCCCGGGCGCGGGCCGCCCCGTCTCCCCGGGGGTCTCCTTCTCCGGGGGCTCGGGGTCCGGCGGGCGGAAGAGTTCCGGTGCCTCCACCCCGCCGACGAAGCCCGGCACGAGGAGGTCTCCGTCGTCCGTCTCCGCGTGCCACCAGCCGCGCGGGTGCGGGACCGGTGCCGGGGCGGGCGGCGCAGCCGGGTCCGGGGCGGGGTCCGGGGCAGAGGCGGCCGGGGCGGAGGCGGCCGGGGCGGGGGCAGGGTCCGGGGCCCGGTCCGACCACCAGTCCGCCCGTTTCCGGGCCGCCGCGCCGTCCCCGCCCGCCGCCCGCTCCACCACCTCGTCCGGCGTGCCGAGGTCGCCGAGGATGCCGCGGACGGCGGCGGGGGACTCCTCGCCGCGGGTGGTGCGGCGGCGGTCGATCTCGCCGCGGAGGCCCGCGACGAGGGCGCTGCGGTCGCCCGGCGGGAGCTGCCGCTGCTGGGCGAGATCGCCGACCTCGCTCAGGTAGTCGAAGACCATCCGGTCGCTCTCGATGCCCACGCCGCCCCTCCACCGTCCGGCCGAACGCCGTCCCGGTCCTGACGGTAGCGCCTGTGCAGCGGATAACGTGGTGCGGATGGGGATCGGCGAGCTGGACCGGGAGGCGCACGTGCCCGAGGGACGTCCGAGTGGGACCGCGGCGAGCCCGCGCACGCTGGCCGAGGCGCTGCGGGCGCGCGGGGACGACGGGCTGGCGGCGCTGCTGCGGGCCCGCCCGGACCTGCTGGGACCGGTGCCGAACGATCTGACGCAGCTGGCGACCCGGGCCGGGACGCGGGCGTCGGTGGTGCGGGCGCTGGAGCGGCTCGACCGGTTCACGCTCCAGGTGGCCGAGACGCTGGCGGTGGCGCCGGACCCGGCTCCGTACCCGGTCCTGCTCGACCTGTTCGCCGGCGGCCAGGAGGTCCCGGAGATCGAGGAGGCGCTGCCCCGCGCGGTGGCGCTGCTGCGGGAGCAGGCGCTGGTGTGGGGCGAGGACGACCGGCTGCGGCTCGTGCGGACCGCGCGCGAGCTGCTGTCGCCGTCGCCGCAGCACCCCTCGCCCACCGGGCTCGGGCCGACCGTCGCGGAGGCGACGGCGGGGATGTCGCCGGGGCGGCTCCAGGAGATCGTGGCGGCGGCGGGGCTGCCGTCCACGCACGACCCGGTGTCGGCGGTCGCCGCGCTGACAGCGCTCTTCACCGACCGGGAGCGGATGGGGGCGCTGCTCGACACGGCGCCGCCGGAGGCGCTCTCCGTGCTCGACCGGCTGGTGTGGGGTCCGCCGTACGGCGAGGTGACGGCGAGGCCGACGCCGCCGGTGGGGTGGCTGCGGGACCGCGGTCTGCTGCTGCCGGTGTCGCCGCGCACGGTGGTGCTGCCGCGCGAGGTGGCGCTGCACCTGCGGGGCGGGCGGGCGCACCGGGCGCCGGAGCCGCGCGCGCCGGAGGTGGGGGTGGCGCGCGCGTACGGTCCCCAGGCTGTGGACGGGGCCGCGGCCGGGCAGGCGTACGCCGCCCTCGCGACCGTCGAGGAGCTGCTGAAGTCCTGGGACCACGGCGGCCCCGCGGTGCTGCGGGCCGGCGGCCTGGCGGTGCGGGACCTGAAGCGGACCGCGGCGGCGCTGGACGTGCCGGAGCCGGTGGCGGCCTTCTGGCTGGAGCTGGCGTACGGGGCGGGGCTGCTGGCCTCGGACGGCGAGGCGGACGAGCGGTACGCGCCGACGCCCGCGTACGACGACTGGCTCGACCAGCCGCCGGCCGAACGGTGGGCCCGGCTGGTCACCTCCTGGCTGGCGGCGACCCGCACCCCGGGCCTCGTCGGCGGACAGGACGCGAAGGGCCGGACGCTGTCCGCGCTCGGCCCGGACCTGGACCGCGCGGCGGCGCCGGAGGTGCGCCACCGGGTCCTCGGCCTGCTGGCCACGCTGCCGCCGGGCACCGCGGCCGACCCGGAGAGCCTGCTGGCCCGGCTGCGCTGGGAGCGGCCGTCGCGGGGCGGGTCCGGCTCCGCCGCGAGCCGTACGGGCGGGCCGCCGGCCCCCGCGGCGGACCCGGGCGCCGAGCCCGGAGCGGCGGGGGCGTGGGCCTCCGCGACCCGGCCCGCCGGGGCGCCCGCGCAGCCCGCGGCCGCCCGGCCCGCCGCCGATCTGCGGGAGCGGCTCGCCCGCTGGGTGCTCGGCGACGCCGAACTGCTGGGGATCACCGGCCGCGGCGCGCTGTCCACGGCCGCCCGGGCGCTGCTCAACCTGCCGCTCGGGAAGGCCGCCGGGCCGGCCGCCGAGGGCGGCGGGGTGGAGCCGGAGGTGGCGGCGGAGCGCGCGGCGGAACTCCTCGAACCGCTGCTCCCGCAGGCCGTCGACCACGTCCTCCTCCAGGCCGACCTGACCGCCGTCGCCCCCGGCCCGCTGCTGCGCCCGCTGGCCGAGGCGCTCTCGGTCCTGGCGGACGTGGAGTCGAAGGGTGGCGCGACGGTCTACCGCTTCACGGCCGGTTCGGTGCGGCGCGCCCTCGACACCGGCCGCTCCGCGTCCGACCTGCACGCCTTCCTGGCCGCGCACGCCCGTACGCCGGTGCCGCAGCCGCTCGCGTACCTCATCGACGACGTGGCGCGGAAGCACGGGCACCTGCGGATCGGGGCGGCGTCCGCGTACGTCCGCTGCGACGACGACGCCCTGCTCGGCGAGATCCTGGCCGACCGCCGCTCCGCCCCGCTGCGGCTGCGCCGCCTCGCGCCGACGGTCCTGGCGGCGCAGTCGGACCCGGCGTCGCTGCTCGAAGGGCTGCGGTCGATGGGGTACGCGCCGGCCGCCGAGTCGGCGGAGGGCGACGTCCTGATCACCCGGGCCGACGCCCACCGCACCCCGCCCCGGACGGCCCCGGCGCCCGTCCCCGACGGCCCGCCGGCCCCGGACGCGACCCTGCTCACGGCGGCGGTCCGGGCGATCCGGGCGGGCGACCGCGCCGCCACGGCGGTCCGCAAGGAGCCCGCCGCCCCCGCCGCCTCCGGCGGTCTCCCCCGCACCTCGGCGGCGGAGACGCTGGCCACCGTCCAGGCCGCGGCCCTCACGGGCTCCGCCGTCTGGATCGGGTACGTCAACGCCGAGGGCGCCGCCAGCCAGCGGGTCATCGCCCCCGTCCGCGTGGAGGGCGGCTTCGTCACCGGCTACGACCACACGGCCGACGAGGTCAGGACGTATCCGCTGCACCGCATCACGGGCGTGGCGGAGCTGGCGGACGAGGAGGTCTGAGGCGGGCCGGGGGACGGCCGGGCGCGGGCGCGGCTCAGGAGGACGCGTTCCCCGTCACCAGCATCACGAGGAGGACGACGACGCCGAGACCGCCCAGGATCTGGGGGTAGGCCGCGGCGATCGCGCAGGCGAGACCGGCGAGACCGATCCGGGTGCGGCGGCGGCGGGTCGTCCGGGCGAGGAACCAGCCCGGCAGGGCCACCAGGAGCGGCACCAGGAACGACACGGCGATCACCACGGGGTGCGCCGACAGCAGCTCGACGGTGCTGCCGGTGAGCAGCAGGAGCACCGGCGCGCCGAGCGTCCCGGCCAGCGGGGCGACCCACCACAGGGGGTCGGGGGCGTCGGCGGGGCGGGTCCGGGGCGTCCAGGCGGTCTGTGTCATGCCCCCATCCCATCTCCCCGCGCCCCGCCGCCGCCTCCGCGCACGTACTCATCCGCCCGCGCCCGGATACCCATCCGGCCCCCGCCTCTCCCCCTCGCCGCCCCCTTCCCGGCGGTTCGTCCGTCTCCGTCGTGGCGGCCCGCTCCACCGACCGGCCCCGCATCGGGCAGACTGGAGGATTGGCCGTTACGGGAACGGCCGGCTGCCGGAAGGACCTGATCACGCGTGAACGGGCCACTCATCGTCCAGAGCGACAAGACGCTGCTCCTCGAGGTCGACCACGAGCTCGCCGAGGCGTGCCGTCGGGCGATCGCGCCCTTCGCCGAGCTGGAGCGGGCACCCGAGCACATCCACACGTACCGGGTGACGCCGCTCGGTCTGTGGAACGCCCGGGCCGCCGGCCACGACGCCGAACAGGTCGTGGACGCGCTCGTGGAGTACTCCCGCTACCCGGTGCCGCACGCGCTCCTCGTCGACATCGCCGAGACCATGGACCGCTACGGGCGGCTCACGCTCTCCAAGCACCCCACGCACGGCCTCGTGCTGACCACGACGGACCGGCCCGTCCTGGAGGAGATCCTCCGCTCGAAGCGGGTGCAGCCGCTCGTCGGGGCGCGGATCGACCCCGACACCGTCGTCGTGCACCCGTCCGAGCGGGGCCAGATCAAGCAGACGCTGCTGAAGCTGGGCTGGCCCGCCGAGGACCTCGCCGGATACGTCGACGGCGAGGCGCACGCGATCGACCTCGCCGAGGACGGCTGGAGCCTGCGGCCGTACCAGCAGCACGCCGTCGAGGGCTTCTGGCACGGCGGCTCCGGTGTCGTCGTGCTGCCCTGCGGCGCGGGGAAGACGCTGGTCGGGGCGGGGGCGATGGCGAAGGCGAAGGCGACGACGCTGATCCTCGTCACCAACACCGTCTCCGCCCGGCAGTGGAAGAACGAGCTGGTGAAGCGGACCTCGCTGACCGAGGACGAGATCGGCGAGTACTCCGGCACGAAGAAGGAGATCCGGCCGGTCACCATCGCCACCTACCAGGTCCTCACGACCAAGCGGAAGGGCGTCTACCCGCACCTGGAGCTCTTCGACTCCCGCGACTGGGGCCTGATCGTCTACGACGAGGTGCACCTGCTGCCCGCGCCGGTCTTCAAGTTCACCGCCGACCTCCAGGCCCGCCGGCGTCTCGGCCTCACCGCCACCCTGGTGCGCGAGGACGGCAAGGAGGCGGACGTCTTCTCGCTGATCGGGCCCAAGCGGTTCGACGCGCCGTGGAAGGAGATCGAGGCGCAGGGGTACATCGCGCCCGCCGACTGCGTCGAGGTGCGGGTGAACCTCACCGAGTCGGAGCGGCTGGCGTACGCGACGGCCGAGGCGGAGGAGAAGTACCGCTTCTGCGCGACGACGGCGACCAAGCGGCGGGTGACCGAGGCGCTGGTGAGGAAGTTCGCCGGACAGCAGATCCTCGTCATCGGCCAGTACATCGACCAGCTCGACGAGCTCGGCGCGCACCTCGACGCCCCGGTCATCAAGGGCGAGACGTCGAACAAGGAGCGGGAGCGGCTCTTCGACGCCTTCCGCAACGGCGAGATCAACGTCCTCGTCGTCTCGAAGGTCGCCAACTTCTCCATCGACCTGCCCGAGGCGACGGTCGCCATCCAGGTGTCCGGCACCTTCGGCTCCCGGCAGGAGGAGGCACAGCGCCTCGGCCGCGTCCTGCGCCCGAAGGCCGACGGCCACCAGGCCCACTTCTACTCGGTCGTCGCCCGCGACACCATCGACCAGGACTTCGCCGCCCACCGGCAGCGCTTCCTGGCGGAGCAGGGGTACGCCTACCGGATCGTCGACGCGGACGAGCTGCTGGCGCCCTGACCCGCCCGGCCGCCCGGGACGGGCTCAGTCCATCAGTGCCAGGACCGGGCCCGCGAGGGCCAGGGCGTACTGGGCGGCGACGAAGGCGCGGCGGGGTGCGGCGAGGGCCACCACGCCCGCCAGGGCGGCGAGGCCCACCGCCCAGAAGCCGGCCGTGACGAAGCCCCCGCCGACGCCGTCGCCGGAGACCGCGTCGGTGAGGGTGACCGCCATGGTGGCCACCAGGCAGACCGCGACGAGCAGCAGGCCGACGCCCGCGGCGATCCGCGGGGCGGAGGAGTGCGGGGCGGCACCGGGAGCGGTGCCGGGGTCGGGGGTGGTGCCCGGTGTCGTCGTCATGCCCCGATCCCACCACCCCGCCGCCCCGGCCGGCGGCCGTGCGGATACTCAACCGCCCCGGGGCGGGTACTCAGCTCCGCCCGGGCGGGCCGGTCCGGCGGGGGCGCGCCGGGGCGGGTCCGTCCGTGCCGGGCGCGCCCGGGGGGCTTCAGTCCCGGCGCCCGCGCCCGGGGGGCTTCAGTCCCGGCCCGGCGCGTGCGCGGGGCGGGGGTTCCTGACGGCCGCGCCGGTGGGGGCGGGGGTGCCGAGGAGGGCGACGTCCAGGGCCGCGCCGCCGAAGGCGCGGGCCGCGCGGAGGGCCGTCGCGGCGAGGCGGCGGGGGCGGGGGACGGTGGTCACGAGGGTGAAGGTCGTCGCGGTCATGACTCCATGATGGAATCCGGACATTCCCCGCACATCGCCCTGGGGGTGGAATCCGTGTCCCCCTTACGGCGGACCCCTCCCCTACGGGAAATCGATTCGCCCAGGTCCCCCGCCCGGAGCTAGAATCACCCGCTTCCCCGCCTCCCGTCCCGCCGCGCGGCACGAGGAGCGCGCCGCCGCCCGGTCGGAAACCGGCGGCCACATCGACGTGTCCGTGTGTCCGTATGCCCGACCGGAGGCTTCACCGTGTCCGCAGCTGTGCCCACCGACGACCCGCTCGTGCGCGAGCGGTCCCACCTCTCCGCCTCCCGCGCAGCGCTGCGCGCGATGCGCGAGGAGGTGGAGGCGCTGGACATCAAGGACGTCACCGCGAACTGGGTCAACTCGATCGTCCTGGAGCGGCAGATCGAGGACCGCATCAAGGCGCTCGCGGACCTCGCCCACACCCCGCTCTTCTTCGGCAGGCTCGACTACCTGCCGCCCACCCAGCACGGGCAGCGCTTCTACATCGGCCGCCGGCACGTCCACGACGCGCACGGCGACCCCATGGTCATCGACTGGCGCGCGCCCGTCTCCCAGCCGTACTACCAGGCGTCGAAGAAGGACCCGCGGGACGTGGGGCTGCGCCGCCGCTTCGGCTACACGGGCGGCGAGCTCACCGCCTACGAGGACGAGCACCTGTCCGACCCGGCCGAGCTGGAGCGGACCAGCCGGCTGCTCCAGGCGGAGATCGAGCGGCCGCGCGTGGGCCCCATGCGGGACATCGTGGCGACGATCCAGCCGGAGCAGGACGAGATCGTCCGCTCCGGCCTGTCCGGCACGCTGTGCGTGCAGGGAGGCCCCGGCACCGGCAAGACGGCCGTCGGCCTGCACCGTGTCGCCTATCTGCTGTACGCCCACCGGGAGCGGCTGGCCCGCACCGGCACCCTCGTCATCGGCCCGAACCGGTCCTTCCTCCAGTACATCGAGCAGGTGCTGCCCGCCCTGGGCGAGCTGGAGGTGAAGCAGGCGACCGTCGACGACCTCGTCGCGCACGTGGAGGTGCGCGGCACCGACGAGGCGGCGACGGCGGTCGTGAAGGGCGACGCCCGGATGGCGGAGGTGCTGCGGCGGGCGGTCCGCTCGCACGTGAAGCTGCCGGCCGAGCCGCTGATGGTGGTCCGCGGCTCGCGCCGCTGGCGGGTCCCGGCGTACGAACTGGAGGAGATTGTCCGCGAGCTGACGGAGCGTGACATCCGGTACGGGGCGGCCCGCGAGGCGCTCCCGCAGCGGATCGCGCACGCCGTCCTGGTGCGGATGGAGCAGGCCGGCGAGGCGCCCGACGACCGGGTGCAGAACGCGGTCGCCCGGAACGCGGCCGTGAAGGCCGTCGTGAAGGAGTGCTGGCCGCCGGTCGAGCCGGCGAAGCTGGTGCTGCGGCTGCTGAGCGATCCGGAGTTCCTGGCGGAGCACGCGGCGGGGCTGCTGAGCGACGAGGAGCAGAAGCTGCTCCTCTGGGCGAAGCCCGCCCGCAGCGTGAGGACGGCGAAGTGGTCGGCGGCGGACACGGTCCTCATCGACGAGGCGACGGACCTGGTCGAGCGGACCCACTCGCTCGGGCACGTGGTCCTCGACGAGGCGCAGGACCTGTCCCCCATGCAGTACCGGGCGGTGGGCCGGCGGTGCACGACCGGTTCGGCGACGGTCCTCGGCGACCTGGCGCAGGGCACCACGCCGTGGGCCACCCG
Organism: Streptomyces sp. NPDC058052; assembly: GCF_042885515.1. Classification (NCBI taxonomy): domain Bacteria; kingdom Bacillati; phylum Actinomycetota; class Actinomycetes; order Kitasatosporales; family Streptomycetaceae; genus Streptomyces; species Streptomyces sp. NPDC058052. The sequence continues at coordinate 45,180 of NZ_JBHVRX010000034.1, forward strand.
GAGCTGGGAGACCGCCCTCGCGCACCTCGGCAAGCCGGAGGCGCGGGTGGAGGAGCTGACGGCCGGCTTCCGCGTGCCGAGCGAGGTCATCGCGTACGCGTCCCGGCTGCTGCCGCACATGGCGCCGGGGCTCGCGCCGGTGGAGTCGGTCCGGGAGAACCCGGGCGACTTCGGGATCCGCGAGGCGGCGGAGGACTCCGCCGGGGCGGTGGTGGCCGCGTGCGCGGACGCGCTCGCGCACGAGGGCTCGATCGGCCTGATCGCCGCCGACGCGCGGATCGCCCCGCTGGCGGCGGCCCTCGACGCGGCGGGGATGCCGTACCTCGCCCCCGGCGAGGAGACGACCGCCGAGTCGCGGCTCACGCTGGTCCCGGCGTCGCTCGCGAAGGGCCTGGAGTACGACTACGTGGTCCTCGACGAGCCCGCGGCCGTCGTCGACGGCGAGCCCGACGAGCGGACGGGCCTGCGCCGCCTCTACGTGGCGCTGACCCGTGCCGTCTCCGGTCTGACGATCGTCCACGCGGCCCCGCTGCCCGGGCAGCTGGAGCCGGTGGCGGCGCGGGGCTGAGCGGCCCCCGGTCAGTCGGTGGCGATGCCCCGCGCGGCGAAGATCTCCGCCGCGCCGGGCACCGCGAGCACACCGTCCTCCACGAAGGTGACCTCGCGGAGGTTGGGCAGCAGGTCGAGGTCGTCGAGCGACCGCACGTCGAAGAGGTCGTCCTCGCCGTCCCAGGCCGGGGCGCAGTGGCGGAAGACGTCCGTCCCGGCGTCGAAGCACAGCTCCTCGACGCCGGCGAGCAGCTCGGCCGGGATCTCCAGCGCCTCGAAGTACTCCCGGGACTCCGGCAGCACCTCCTCGGCGAGGCCGTTCTCCAGGACGTGGGAGACGGGGTCACCGATGCCCCGCCCGGCCAGCCGCGCGTTCAGGTCGTAGACCGGGAGGAGCGTCCCCTCCCGGTACATGAGCTCCTCGATGACGAGCAGCTTGAGGTTGAAGTCGTGGAACCGAGTCATGGGGACAGGGGTACCACGGCGGTGCGACAGTCCCCGCGGGGCGTCAGTCGCCGGCGGGGCGTCAGTCGCCGGCGGGGCGGAGGAAGTCGCCGCCGACGGAGCGGGCCGTGGCCTCGACCTCCTCGCGGTCCTCGCCCCCCGCCGTGAACAGGGCCATGCCGAGGCTCCCCTTGTCGGCCCACATGCACAGGCCCCGGAGCGTCCCGGAGGACGTCTCGGTGTAGCGGGCACACTGCATCCAGCCGCCGTACGGGCCCGCGCCGGCCTCCCAGGAGTCGTGGACGGTGCCGGCCGCCCCCGCCATCGCCTCGAAGGCCGCCCCGTCGCGCACGTCCGACTCCCGCGCCTCGTGGAAGTCGCCGACGACGACGGCCACCAGGTACGCGGCAGCGGCGTCGGGGGTGGCGTCCTTCTCGACGTAGACGCGGGCCGCCGATCGCGTCGGCGCGAAGCCGGGCAGGGACCGGAAGGGTTCGAACTCCTCCCGGAGGTCGTACCCGGTCAGGCCCCGGTACGTGTCGTGGGCGACGATCTCGTAGCGCGGGTAGGAGAGGGAGGCGGCGTACGCCGTGCCGCCGGCGAGCAGCGCGAGCGCGAGGCCGGCGCCGGCGAAGGCGTACTCGCGCCGGGTGACGCGCGGCACGGGCGGCAGTTCGGGCGCCGCGGGGACGTCGCTCCCGCCGTCCGGGGAGGGCGCGGGGTCCGCCACGGCCTCGGCCGTCCGGGCCGCCGCCCGTTCGCGGGCCGCCCGCAGGTGCCCGCGGAGGCCGAGGAACGGCAGGGCCAGCAGCAGGCCGATGCCGCTCGCCACGCCGTAGGGGACCTGCGGCAGGACGGTGAGGCGCAGGACGACGAGCAGGACGACGGCCGCGCCGACGGCGAGGCGGTATTCGAGGCCCCGGAGCAGCAGGAAGCGCGGCCAGGCACGGCCGGGGGCGGCGAGTGCGGCGGTGGTCTCGGCGAGGACGGCGAGCCTCAGGTCGTGCGGGGCGGCGGCGGCCCAGTCGGCGGTCCGGGCGGCGGCCGCCTCGGGCGTGGGCCCGTCGGCGAGGGCGCGGGCCGCGTCGTAGGTCTGCACGCGGCGCTCCGAGGCGGCGGCCCTGGTGCCGGTGGCGACGGTGGTCCCGGCCGACTCGGCGCGCCGCAGCTCGGGCGAGTCCGGGGCGAGTTCGCGCAGCCGGGCGAGGACGGACTCGCCGCGGGCGCGCCGCCCGGGGCGCTCGAACGCGTCGGTGCGGGCGCAGAGTTCGGCGTATCCGCCGAGGAGCGCGATGTCGTCGGGGAAGGCGTCGAGGCCCTGCCGGAAGACCCGTTCGGCGTGGTCGTCGTGGTCGTCGTCGTCCTCGGCCATGTGCGCGCGGGCGAGCGCGAGGTAGAGCCCGGCGTCGGGTCCGTCGGCGTCGAGCGCGTCCCGCGCGGCGGCCCGCGCCTCTCCCGGCCGCCCGGCGGCGGTGAGCGCCTCGGCGCGTGTACGGATGTCGTTCAAGAGAGTCCCCACCCTGATGGAAACGGCCGGGTCGAGCCCCGGCCGCGAGCGCCACCCTGACCTGGGATCGGAATCTCTGTCAACCATGTTCGTGCGCCTTTGACCTGGCCTTTCTCTGTACATTCGGGCACAACCGGACGCGCTGGGAGGGGTTTGGTCAGACGAACTCGGGCAGCGCCTCGGTCCAGGTCCGGCGGGCGACGGCGGCGAGGACGGGATGGGGGGACGGGGCGGTGCCGGGGCCGCCGGAGTCGCCGTAGTAGTGGTCGGTGACGAGGCCCCAGCAGAGGGCCCAGCCGCGGCCGCGCGCCCAGGTGGCGTCGTCGACGCGGGAGGCGGTGCGGAAGAGGGGGCGGGTGGCGGGGGTGAGGAGGGTCCAGGCGGGCATGAGGTCGACGGCGGGGTCACCGGTGCCGAGGCAGCCGAAGTCGATGACGGCGCTGAGCCGTCCGTCGCGGGTGAGCAGGTTGCCCGGCAGCAGGTCGCCGTGGAGCCACACCGGCGCGCGGTCCCACGCGGGGAGCGCGAGGACCTCCTCCCAGGCGGCGAGCGCGGTCCGCTCGTCGAGCAGTCCGGCGGCGGCGAGCGCGGAGACGGCCGTCGGCAGGAAGCCGCCCTCCCACTCGGTGACGGCGCCGCCGCGGAAGGAGCGGGGTCCGCCGGTGGCGTCGACCGCCCGCAGGGCGACACCGAACCGCCCCAGTTCCCCGGCGGCGTGGGCGAGGTCGGTGACGGGCGCGGTCCAGGCGTCGGCGCCGTCCAGCCACGCGTACACCCCCCATGCCCGCCCGAACCCCTCTCCGGGGACGCCGGCGCCGACGGGCACCGGGACGGGCAGCGGCAGCGCGGGCGCGAGCCGGGGCAGCCACCGCTGCTCCTTCTCGGCCTGCCCGTCCGCCCATTCCGCCTCGGGCAGCCGGACGACGAGCTCGTCGCCGAGCCGGAACATCGCGTTGTCGGTGCCGGCCGAGGTCACCTTCCGCACGTCGAGTCCCGCCCACCGCGGGAACTGGGCGGCGACGAGCCGCCGTACGAGTCCTTCGTCGATTCCGTCCGCCATGCGGGGAGGCTAACGAGGGAACGGGGGGCGGCACGAAGGGTTTTCACCGCCCCCGGGGGCGGGCGGGTCAGGCGTCGACCGCCTCCCGCCAGGTGCGGACCGCGTCCGCGGAGACGGGGGCGGTCCAGCCCTGGGGGCGGGCGGCGCCACCGATGTGGAAGGCGGTGAGGCCGGCGGCGCGCAGCCGCGGGAGGTGGTCGAGGCGGAGACCGCCGCCGACGAGGATCTGGGGCTCGTAGCCGGGCTCGCCGGTGCGGGCGGCCTCGGCCTCCAGGACCGGGAGGCCGGCGTCGACGCCGGTGGCGGAGCCCGCGGTGAGGTAGGTGTCGAGGCCGGGGAGGTCGGCGAGGCGCTTGCGGAGGCCGTCGCGGTCGGCGGCGCGGTCGATGGCGCGGTGGAAGGTCCAGCGGGCGCCGTCGAGGACCGCGATGAGCCGTTCGACGGCGACGAGGTCGGGCGCGCCGTCGGGGGTGAGGAAGCCGAGGACGAACTGGTCCGCGCCGGCGGCGCGGAGCTCCGTGGCCCGGGCGACCAGCGCGTCGAGATCCGCGGGGCCCCCGGCGGCGAAGCCGTCCGCCAGGCGGAGCATCACGCGGAGCGGGATGTCGACCGCGCGGCGGATGGCCGTGAAGCCGGCCGTCGACGGGGTGAGGCCGTCCGCCGCCATGTCGGTGACGAGTTCGAGGCGGTCGGCGCCCCCGGTCTGGGCGGCGACCGCGTCCTGCTCGTCGAGGGCGATCACCTCCAGGACAGCACGGTTGCTCATTGCGCCCATTCCTCCATGAATGACGGCTACAGGTCTAGTCCAATGACCAGACTAGCCGTGCGAGTGACCTCCCGCATCGTGCTCGGCCGTCTCCGAGGCCGTGCCGGACGGCGTCGCCGCGGGCGCCGGGGCGGTGCCCGGAGCCCCCGCCTTCACCGTGAACGCCGCCGTGCGGACCTTGCCCTCGTGCTGGAAGTCGAGGAAGAGGCGGTACGTGCCCGCGCTCGGCGCGGTCGCCGTGAAGGAGACGTCGGGGCCGGGGCCGCCCTCGTTGGGGTGGACGTGGAGGTAGGCGAGGTCGCCCTGGCGGAGCGCGACCAGGTGTCCGTACGCGCCGAGGTAGGGCTCCAGGTCGGTGACCGGCCTGCCGCCCTTGGTGACGGTGAGGCGCAGCTCGCCGGCCTTGCCGGGGTCGAGGGTGCCGCCGAGGCGGACCTGGTAGCCGTCGACGGTGGCGGTGGGAGCGGCGGCGGGGAGCGGCCGGGGGGTGTAGGCGCCGGGGACGCCGAGGTCGACGCCGAGGGTGAGGCCCTTGGCGCCCTTCGCGGCGGGCTTGAAGTCGGCGAACGCCTTGTAGCCGCCGGCGGCCGGGAGGTCGGCCTCGACGGTCCAGGTGCCGTCGGCCGCCTTCTCGGGGTGGAGGTGGCGGAAGACCGTCAGGTCGCGCGAGGCGACGATGAAGTGGAGCTCCTTGCCGTGCTCGGTGGTGAAGGCGGTGACCTTCCTGCCGCCGGCGTCCTCGATGGCGAACTTCAGGGTGCTGCGGCCGACGGGCGGGGCGGGGGTCTCCAGGGCGAGGGTGTAGCCGCCGTCGGAGACCTGGAGGCCGCCGGGGAGTTCGGCGCCGGCCTGGGCGGGGGCCTCCTCGTGGCCGGCGTGGCCGCCCGCGGAGGCGCTGGGCTCGGGCGTGGCGGCGGCGTGCTCGCCGTGTCCGGCCTTCGCCGGCTCCTCCACCGGGCCGACGCCCTTCCCGACGCCGTACGCGGTGCCGAAGGTCGCGGCGAGTGCGGCGGCGAAGGCGGTGATCTTCACTCCGGTGTTCATGGCTGCTCTCCCATGTCGGACGCGCCTGCGGTTGCGGGTGCGCGGTGGCGGTGTTCCTCGTTCTCTGCACTTCACCATACCCCTGGGGGGTATCAAGTCAAGTCGGGGCGACACTTGCGTCGGATACCACCGGGGGGTATACATGGATCCACACCGCCGATACCCCCCGAGGGTATCCCGGTCCCTTGGACACACGATGGAGGACGACATGGGTTCCTGCTGCACCCCCGACAACAGCTGCTCGACCGGCACCACCACCGCGGTCGCCGTCGCCGACGCCACCAGCACCGTCTACGCGGTCTCGGGCATGACCTGCGGCCACTGCAGGACCGCGATCACCACCTCCGTCGGCGCGCTGGAGGGCGTCCTCTCCGTGGACGTCGACGTCGACGGCGGCCTGGTGACCGTCACCACGGACGGCGCGCCCGACGACGCCGCCATCACCGCGGCGGTCGACGACGCGGGCTACGAGCTGACCGGCCGCGCCTGACCGGCGGCACCTGACCGATCCGGCCGCCGGGGCCCGTCCCGCACCCCCGCCCGGGCCCCGGCCCCCGCCCGTACTCCCGAGGAGCAGGAAATGACCACGACGACCCCCGGCACCGCCCAGGTCGAGCTCGCCATCGGCGGCATGACCTGCGCCTCGTGCGCGGCCCGGATCGAGAAGAAGCTCAACCGCATGGACGGGGTCGAGGCCACCGTCAACTACGCCACCGAGAAGGCGAAGGTCACCTTCGCCGCCGACATCCCGGTCGCCGACCTGATCGCGACCGTCGAGGCGACCGGCTACACCGCCGAGGAGCCGGCGCCCCCGAAGGCCGACGCCCCCGGCGACAGCGGCCCCACCGACGAGGAGAAGGCCGACGAGGAGCTGCGGCCGCTGAAGCAGCGGCTGATCACCGCCGTCTCGCTCGCCGTCCCCGTCATCGCGATGGCGATGGTCCCGGCGCTCCAGATCGAGTACTGGCAGTGGCTGAGCCTCACGCTCGCCGCGCCCGTCGTCGTCTACGCCGCCTGGCCCTTCCACAAGGCCGCCTGGACCAACGCGAAGCACGGCGCGGCCACCATGGACACCCTGATCTCGGTCGGCACGATCGCCGCGTTCCTGTGGTCCCTGTGGGCGCTCTTCTTCGGCACCGCCGGCACGCCGGGCATGACGCACCCCTTCGAGTTCACCATCGCCCGCACCGACGGCGCCGGGAACATCTACCTGGAGGCCGCCGCCGGCGTCACCGCCTTCATCCTGGCGGGCCGCTACTTCGAGGCCCGCTCGAAGCGGAAGGCCGGCGCCGCGCTCAAGGCGCTGATGCAGCTGGGCGCCAAGGAAGTCACCGTCATCAAGAACGGGCGCGAGGTCACCGTGCCCACCGCCGAACTCCAGGTCGGGGACCGCTTCCTGGTCCGCCCGGGCGAGAAGATCGCCACCGACGGCACCGTCGTCGAGGGCTCCTCCGCCGTCGACGCCTCCATGCTCACCGGCGAGTCCGTGCCGGTCGAGGTCTCCGCCGGCGACTCCGTCACCGGCGCCACCCTGAACGCCGGCGGCCGCCTGGTCGTCGAGGCCACCCGCGTCGGCGCCGACACCCAGCTCGCCCGGATGGCGAAGCTCGTCGAGGACGCGCAGAACGGCAAGGCCGCCGCCCAGCGCCTCGCCGACAGGATCTCGGCCGTCTTCGTGCCGATCGTCATCGCGCTCTCGCTCGGCACCCTCGGCTTCTGGCTCGGCACCGGCCAGGGCCTGACCGCCGCCTTCACCGCCGCCGTCGCCGTCCTGATCATCGCCTGCCCGTGCGCCCTGGGCCTGGCCACCCCGACCGCCCTCATGGTCGGCACCGGCCGCGGCGCGCAGCTCGGCATCCTGATCAAGGGCCCCGAGGTCCTGGAGACCACCCGCAAGGTCGACACCATCGTCCTGGACAAGACCGGCACCGTCACCACCGGCCGGATGACCCTCCTCAAGGTCCACACCGCCGCCGGCACGGACGAGGCCGACGTGCTGCGCCTGGCCGGCGCCCTGGAGCACTCCTCCGAGCACCCGATCGCCCAGGCCGTCGCCACCGGCGCCGCCGCGAAGGTCGGCACCCTGCCCACCCCCGAGGACTTCGCCAACATCCCCGGTCTCGGCGTCCAGGGCGTCGTCGACGGCCACGCCGTCCTGGTCGGCCGCGAGAAGCTCCTGGAGGAGTGGGCGATGTCCCTCCCGGCGAGCCTCAAGGCCGCGAAGGACGCGGCGGAGAAGGCCGGGAGGACGGCCATCGCGGTCGCCTGGGACGGGGAGGCCCGCGCGGTCCTGGAGGTCGCGGACGCGGTCAAGGAGACCAGCGCGGAGGCGATCCGCCGGCTCAAGGGCCTCGGGCTCACCCCGATCCTGCTGACCGGCGACAACAAGGCGGTCGCGGAGGCCGTCGCCGCCGAGGTCGGCATCGGCGAGGTCATCGCCGAGGTCATGCCGCAGGACAAGGTGGACGTCGTCAAGAAGCTCCAGGCCGAGGGCCGTTCGGTCGCCATGGTCGGCGACGGCGTCAACGACGCCGCCGCGCTCGCCCAGGCCGACCTGGGCCTGGCGATGGGCACCGGCACGGACGCCGCCATCGAGGCCGGCGACCTGACCCTCGTCCGGGGCGACCTGCGGGCCGCGGCGGACGCCATCCGGCTCTCCCGCAAGACCCTCGGCACCATCCGGTCCAACCTCTTCTGGGCCTTCGCCTACAACGTGGCCGCCCTGCCGCTCGCCGCGGCCGGACTGCTCAACCCGATGATCGCCGGCGCCGCGATGGCCTTCTCCTCGGTCTTCGTGGTCGGCAACAGCCTGCGGCTGCGCGGCTTCCAGGCCGCGGACAAGTGACCCCCTCCCTCCCTACCGACTCCTCTCCACCGATGTGACGGGAGCCCGCCGTGGCCGGTTACGTGCAGCACAAGGAAGACATCATCAGAAGGCTCCGGCGGATCGAGGGACAGGTCCGGGGGGTGCAGCGGATGGTCGACGAGGACGTCTACTGCATCGACGTCCTGACCCAGGTCTCCGCGATCAACGCGGCCCTCCAGTCCTGCGCCGTCGCCCTCCTCGACGAACACCTGAGCTGCTGCGTCACCGAGGCCATCGCCGCCGGCGGGGACCAGGCCAAGGTCAAGGTCGGCGAGGCGTCGAAGGCGATCGCCCGGCTGATCCGGACCTGACGGAGTCCGCCACCGCCCCCGTGCCGGAGGCCCGCGACAGCGGGCCGCCGCACGGGGGCGGCGGCCGTGCACGGGGCCGCCAGGAACCCGCCACCCTACCCCTGGGGGGTATACCTCGGGCGGGTGTGCGACCCGTACGATGAGCCGCCCGCGAGGGGAGGGGATGCACGTGCGCCGGCTGGGAGAGCTGGAGGCCGAGATCATGGACCGGCTGTGGGCCTGGCAGCGGCCCGCCACCGTCCGCGAGATCGTCGACGACATCAACCGCGGCCGCCGGGTCGCCTACACCACCGTCATGACGGTGGCCGACATCCTGCACCGCAAGGGCTGGCTCCGCCGCGAGAAGGCGGGCCGCGCCTGGCTCTACGAACCCGTGCGCGGCCGCGAGGAGTACACCGCCGGCCTCATGCGCGACGCCCTCGGCGACAGCCAGGACCGCCCCGCCGCCCTGCTCCGCTTCGTCGAGGCCATCTCCGACGAGGACGTCGAGGCCCTCGACGCGGCCCTGCGCACGGCGCGCGGCGAGCTCGACGCGGGGACCGGGACCGCGCGGGGAGGCCGCGCGTGAACCACCACGCCCTCGTCCCCCTCGGACTCGCGCTGCTCTCCGGCCTCGTCGTGCCCTGGCTGCTGGTCCGGGCCCGCTGGGCCCAGCAGGTGCCCCGGCTCGCCGTCACCGTCTGGGCCGCCTGCGGCGCCGTCTTCACCGTGGCGTGCGCCCTGCTCCCCGCGCAGCTGCTGCTGCCGAACGTGTCCAGCCACCGGCTCACCGACATGGTCCTGACGCTCCGGCTCCCCGCCCCCGGGGAGCTGCTCGCCCTGCGCGGGCGGGAGGCGGCCGCGCTGGGCGTGGCCGCCGCCGTCCTCGCCGTGCCCACCGCCGCGTTCGCCCGCGGACTGCTGCGGGCCCGCCGGGCCCGCCGGGCGCACGGGGACGTGCTGCGCCTGATCGGCCGGTACGACCCCGAGCTGCGCGCCACCGTCCTCGACCACGCCCGGCCCGCCGTCTACTGCCTGCCCGGCCGCAGCCGGCGGGTCGTCGTCTCTTCCGGCGCCGTCTCCACGCTCACCCCCGCGCAGCTCGCCGCCGCCCTCGCCCACGAGCGGGCGCACATCACGGGCCGGCACCATCTGCTCGTCGCCGCCGCCGAGGCGTTCGGCACGGTCTTCCGGCGGCTGCCGCTCGCCCGGCACGGCTCCGCGGCGGTCCCGCTGCTCCTGGAGATGGCCGCCGACGACCGGGCGCTGCGCCGCTGCACCCGCGACGCGCTCGCCACCGCGCTCTACGCCCTCGCGGCGGGCCGGGCGCCGCGTGCCGCCTTCGCCGCCGGCGGCCCCTCGGCCGCCCTCCGGATGCGCCGGATCCTCACCCCGCACCGGGCGGGACACCCCGTGCTGCGCGGGCTGCTGACGATCGGCGCGGCGGCTCTCGCGATGGCTCCGCTCGTCGTCGCCTGTTGTTCCTTCCCGGCCTAATGTCCGGACCAACTCGGCTATTTACTAAGCGAATTCGTAGATTTCGCATCGGTCACGCACCCGGGAATCGGTCGCTATTGTGGGTACGTTGGGGCTCCGGCTCACCACGGCGCTCGACACGGCGAAGGGTACAGATCCAATGCAGCTCGCTGGCGTCCGTACGGCAGCGGCCGGGGACGCGACGACGATATCCCGGCTGCTCGCCGACGCGATCCGGAGCAGCTATGCCGGAATGCTGGACGAAATCCCGTTGCGCCGGCTGATCTCCACACAATGCGCGCTGCCGCGGATACGCGCGGAAATAGAAATTCCGGGGGGCGCCCCCGGCTGGCTCGGCTGGCTGGTCGCGGAGAACCCGGAGGGCCGGCTCGTCGGCGCCGCCGCCTGCGGGGTCCCGGTGCCGGGCGAGGGCGAGCTGTACGCGCTGGCGGTCGAGGAGGGCGCGCGCCGCCGGGGGGTCGGTACGGCCCTGCTGGCGGCGGCCACCGACCGGACGCGGGAGTACGACGCCCGGGAGCAGCGGGTGCAGCTGCCGGTGGAGGCGGACCCGGCCCTGCCGTTCTACCGCGACCAGGGTTTCGCGTCCCTGGGCCCGACGCGCTGGGGCCGCGCGGTCTGACCCCGCCCCCGCTCCCCGCTCCCCCATTCCCCCGGCCCCTTCCCTCCCGCCCCTCCCCTCCCGCCCCGCCCTCCCCCTGCGGTCGGCCCTCTCCTCCCGGCGGGCCGTGGCAGATCCACGCCATCGCGTGTTCACGCAGCCCGATCCGGTGGATCGGGGCTCCCTCCGCAGGTCAGGATGGTCGCGGCGGCGTGGTCCCGGCGGCACGGGCCCCCCGCCCGGACGGCATGGACCGAGCGAGCCCCTGGAGGAGCGATGCACACCCCGAGCGGCACTTCCCTGCCCGCCGTGCCCGCAGCGCTCGCGCCGGTCCTGCCGTCCCGATACGACCGGGAGCGGACGCCCGCCACCGGGACGGGGGTGCGGATCGCCCCCGACTCCCTGCCCGGCCTGGAGTCCGTCGCCGCGATGGACGAGCGGTCCGTCTGGCTGCACGACGCCCTGCTCGGCCCGCACAGCGCGGACATCGTCCGGTACCTCGGCCTCGCCCGCTCCACCGGCGGACCCGTCCTGGACCTCGGCTCCGGCGCGGGACGGCTCGCCGTCCCCTTCGCCCGCCACGGCTTCGCCGTGGAGGCCGTGGACCGGGACGCCTCCGCACTGGAGCGCCTCGACGCCTGGGCCCGCCGGATCGGCCCGCAGGTGGCCGGCCTGGTGGTGACGCACCGCGCGGACCTCACGGAGCTGCGGCTGCGCGGGAGTTACCGGCTCGCGCTGCTCGCGGGCGCCATGGTCTCGGCGGTGCCGCCGGCCCGGCGGCCGGGCCTGCTGCGGGAGGTCGCGGGGCACCTGGAGTCGGGCGGGGCGCTGGCCCTGGACTACACGGCGCACCTCCGGCCGGGGCTGGTGGCGGAGCCGCGCAGGACCTGGGCGTTCCAGGTGCCGCGGTTCGACGGGATCGACGAGTGGGTGGTGGCCCGGCAGGACTTCGACCTGGGGGCGATGAGCGAGCGGATCACGTACTGCACGGCCAGGACCGGGAAGCTCTCCACGGAGCGGACGGTGCTGACCACCGACAAGTGGATCGTGGACCAGGACCGGCTGGCGGCCGAACTGCACTCGGCGGGGCTGCACATCGAGGGCCGGCGGCGGCAGCGGATCGACGAGCGCACGGAGTCGGTGCTGCTGGTGTGCCGTCCGGACGACCGGCGCACCGCCTGACGGGGCGGACCGGCAAGAGGTACGATGCCCGCAAACGTTTGGGCGGACCAGATGGGCGAGAGGGCAGTCGTGGAAGAGCTGACGGGCCGCGAGGCGGTGATCCAGCGCCTGCGGGACGTGGGCCTGCGGGTCACCGGGCCGCGCCTGGAGGTCCTCTCGGTGCTCGCCGCCGGCGGCCACCTCGACGTCGAGGCGATCACCGCGACCGCCCGTGAGCGGCTGGGCACGCTCACCAGCCAGGCCGTCTACGAGATGCTCCGCCACTTCCAGGAGACCGGCCTGGTCGGCAAGTTCGACCGCCCCGGGCTCCCGGCCGTCTTCGAGATCTCCGGCCCTCCGCACCAGCACGCCCTCTGCCTGCGCTGCGGCCGGGTGGAGAACGTGACCGCGCCCGCGCCCGCCCCGCCGCGCGGCAGCCTGCCCGGATGGCGGACCGCCGAGACCGAGCTGGTCTTCAAGGGGCTGTGCCCCGATTGCGCGGAAGAGTCCGCCTGATCCCGCTCGTGCGGCTTCGCCCGTGAACATCGTGCGGAACGTTCGAATGTGTGGCAGGGTCTGCCGGGGCGTTTTTCAACGGGATCCGCGCGATCCGAGGGGAGTCTGCTGCCGCCGTGTCCAAGAACGCCGCCGGAGTACGTACAGGAGGCGAGCAGGCACTCGCCCTCTACCAGGCGCTCCGCGCCGCCCCGGGCACCCCGCTCGCCGAGGCGGCCCGCGCACTCCAGCTCACCGACGCCGAACAGCAGCGCGCCCACGCCGAGTTGACCGACCTCGGCCTGGTCGACGGCAGCACCCCCGCACCACAGGTCGTCGCCCCGGACGTGGCCCTCGTCGGGCTGCTGCGCCACGAGCGGGACCGGCTGGAGAGCCGGCTCGCCGAGACCAGCCGCGCCCACACCGCCCTGGAGGCCCTGGCCGGGACCTTCCTGCGGGCCCGCACCGAGCCGGGCTCCGAGGTCGAGGTCGAGATCGTCGGCGATCCGGAGCGGATCCGGCGCGAGCTCGACGACCTGACGAAGACGGCCCGGGAGTCCGTCCACTCCATGGCGACCGGTTCGGTCCGGCGCGAGGAGATGGCCCTCGAACTCGACCGGGACCGCGAGCGGGTGGCCCGCGGGATCCGCGTCCAGGCCATGTACAGCCACCGGGTGGGGCAGGTCCCCGAGATGGACCAGCACCTGGCCGCCCGGACGGCGCTCGGCGCGGAGATCCGGCTCTGCTCCGTCGTCCCGATGAACATGGTCCTCGCCGACGAGCGTTTCGCCCTGCTGCCGACCGACCCCCGGAACCCCGACTCCCCCGCGATCCTGGCCCGCGGACCGGGCCTGGTCCGCGTCTACCGGGCCCTGTACGCGTACTGCTGGCAGGCCGCGACCCCGTACGGGGACCAGGAGCCCGAGGGGAACGACGGCGACGGGCTGACCGAGCAGCAGCGGACCATGCTGCGGATGCTCGCCTCGGGCATCAAGGACGAGCAGGTGGCGCGGACCCTCGGGGTGTCGCTGCGGACGGTCAGCCGGCTCATCTCCGAGGTGATGCAGGAGCTGGGCGCGGCCAGCCGCTTCGAGGCGGGCGTGACGGCGGCCCGGCTGGGTCTGCTGGACGGGGAGGGCGGTCCCGAGGGCCTCGGCGCTCCGCAGATCACCGCGTAGCCTGAACGGTCCGGAGGGTCGATTCGCGACGACGAGGGGGAAGTTCGCCATGGTCACCACGGGCGGCGGCACGGAGGACGACAGCACCGGGCTGCTCGTGACGCTCTATCAGGAGCTGCGCCGTCGCGGGGTGTCGAACTACGCCGAGGTCGCCGCCGGCTTAGGGCTCACGCCGGAGGAGCACGAGCGATGTCGGGCCGAACTGCTCGCCCTCGGCCTGATCGTCCCGACCACCAGCCGGCACGCCACCGCCGCCGACCTGCGCAACGCCGACTGGCGCCCCGAGGAGGGCGCCGTCGCGTCGGTGCACCCGGAGATCGCCCTGCTGCGCATCCTGAACCGGGAGCGGTCCCGGCTCCGCGAGCACCTGGCCGAGGCGGACCAGGCGTACAGCACCCTGGAGACGCTCGCCGGGGCGTTCCTCCGGCCCGGCTCGCTCTCCGGCTCCGAGATCGCGGTCGAGGCCATCACCGACTACCGGCGGATCCAGCAGGCCCTGGAGGACATCGTCGACGTCACCCAGGAGGCGTCCTGCTCGATGTACCCCACGGGCCCGGGCCGCCAGGTCCCGGAGCGGATCTTCGAGCGGGACGCCCGCCAGCTCGCCCAGGGGATACGGCTCCGCGCCGCCTACCGCGTCCAGGACGCCCTGCGGCCGGAGGCCGCGGCGGTGATCAAGCGCCGCGCCGAACTGGGCGTCGAGGTGCGGATCGCACCCGAACTGCCCATGACGATGGTCCTGGTGGACCAGCAGTACGCACTGGTGCCGCTGCACCCGGAGGAGCCGGGCCGGGGCGCGATCCTGGCCCGCGGCCCGCTGCTCGTCGGATCCTTCCTGAGCCTGTACGAGCACTGCTGGCACACGGCCACGCCGTACGGCGACGACGTGGCGCCCGAGCGGGGCGGGGACGGCCTGTCGGACCAGCAGCGGGCGGCGCTCCAGATGCTCGCCGACGGGATGAAGGACGAGAAGATCGCCCGGAGCCTCGGGGTCTCGCTGCGCACGGTGAGCCGGATGCTCTCCGAACTCATGCAGGAATTGGGGGCGTCGAGCCGATTCGAGGCGGGGGTGCGCGCGGTGCGGCTCGGCTGGCTCGACTGAAGGCCCCGCCGGGCCGTTCACGGGAATTCCGGACGCGCGAAAGCCCCGTGATCGTGGCAGGGCGATCACGGGGCTTTCGGAATTCCCTACGGGGAAGGTCAGTCCACCGGCGGGGCGGGGGTGGCGGTGGCCGTGTTGTGCGGCCAGTCGACGGTGACGCCGGCGTGCTGGACCGGGGATTCCGGGGTGCTGTCGGGGGAGACCGCGTAGGCCGCGCCGCCGGCGACGGCCAGACACGCCGTGAGGGCGACCAGGAACTGGCGGACGGCCTTCTGCATTCCGGAGTTCTGCTCGACGGACATGATTCCTCCAGGATTCGTCATGGGCGAAGATGCTGATTCCCGTCTCCGGGGGCCCGTGCCGCCGGGTTCTCCCTGAAGACAACTCCATTCTGTCGGCGGCCCGTTGGTGAATCCACAGTTCTTCGATGCGTGGACCCGCCATGGCGTGTGTGCGTCAATCGGCCGCGGAATCAACGGAATTGACTGGTCCGTAGCGCCCCTAACCTTTGGTCGAACCAAAAGAGATGCTAGACTCGTGCTACGGCCTTCTCGTTCCTCCAGGAGAGAGGGGCCGCCGGGGCAGGGGCGTGCCGCCGCCCTTGCCCCACCCGTGACACCGCCGCCCCCGCGAGCGCGGATCCCTCCCCCGCCCCCGCGAGCGCGGACCCCCTCCCCGGCCCCGCGAGCGCGGCCTCGTAGACCTCGATCGTCCGCGCCGCGGAACCCCGCCAGCTCATCCCCCGGGCGTGCCCCGCCGCCGCCACCCCCATCGTCGCCCGCGCCCGCGGGTTCACCGCCAGCCACAGCAGCCGGCGGGCGTACTCCACCGGGTCGTGGCCCCGGACCAGCAGCCCCGTCACCCCCTCCCACACCGCCGTCGGCAGCCCGCCCACCGCCGAGGCCAGCACCGGCGTCCCGCACGCCTGCGCCTCCGCCGCCACCAGGCCGAACGACTCGCTCCGCGACGGCACCACCAGCACGTCCGCCGCCCGGAACCACTCCGCCAGCCGCTCCTGCGGCACCGGCGGACACGGCCGCAGCACGTCCGTCACGCCCAGCTCCGCCGCCAGCCGCCCCACCACGCCCTGCTCCCCCGCGCCCGAGTGCCCGCCGATCACCGGCACGAGCAGCCGCTCACGGAGCCCCGGCGCCCTCCGCAGCAGCTCCGCCACCGCCCGTACGAGCACGTCCGGCCCCTTCAGCGGCTGGATCCGCCCCGCGTACAGCGGCACGAACGCGTCCGCCGGCAGCCCGAGCCGGACCCGCGCCGCCGCCCGCCCGGCGTCCGGCCCCGGCCCGGGGGCGAAGGTCCGCAGATCCACCCCGGGCCGGACGACCTCGGTGCGGTCCGGGTCCGCCCCGTACAGGCTCCGCAGCGCCTCGGCCTCGTCCGCCGTGTTGGCGATCAGCCGGTCGGCCACCGCCGCGAGGCGCCGCTCGCCGAGGATCCGGGCCGGCGGCTCGGGAATGTCGCCCTCGCCCAGGCGGGCGTTCTTCACCAGCGCCAGGGTGTGCGCGGTGTGCACCAGCGGCGCGTCCCAGCCGAAGGCCGCGATCCGGCCGGCCTGACCGGAGAGCCAGTAGTGCGAGTGGACCAGGTCGTAGGCCCGCCCCTGCCGGGAGAGGCCGAGCGCGAAGGGCAGCACCAGGTCCGCCACCGCCTCCTTGGCCACCGCCCGGCGCGGGCCCGCCACCACCTCCCGGACCCGCACCCCGGGCGCGAGCTCGGTGGGCCGGAGCTCGCCGCCGCCCTGGCAGCGGGTGAACAGATCCACCTCCGCGCCCAGTTCGGCGAGGGCCCGGGAGAGTTCGGCCATGTAGACGTTCATGCCGCCGGCGTCCCCGGTTCCGGGCTGGTGGAGCGGGGAGGTGTGGACGCTGAGCATGGCGACGCGCAGGGACACGGGGACTCCTGAGGGGTGGGGGAGCCGCGTGCCCCCGCGCGTGGCGCGCCGGGAGCACGCGGCGGGAGGGAGGTCGGTTCGGGGATCTATCCGGTTTCTTAGTTGCTGAGAAGTGCGTGTGCGGGCCGAGGACTCAGAAGCCGAAGACCGGGCCCGACGGCGGGGCGAGCCGGGTGCCCGGCAGCGGCGGGATCAGCGCGTGCCAGTCCACCGGCCGCCCCGTCTCCACGCGCAGCGCCGCCGCCAGCCGGTCCGCGCCCTCCGGCATCACCGGCCGCGCCCACGCCGTCAGCGCCGACGCCACCGCCAACTGCGCGGCGAGCGCGGGCAGATGACGGCACGCGGTGGTGGGACGGCACCGCTCGTGCGCGTTCACGTGCCCGAAGTCGGCCGCCGAGCGGACCATCTCGTCGAGGACGGCGACCGCCCGGCGCGGGTCGAAGGCGTCGGGGCCGTACGCCTCCCGCAGGTCGTCCACCGCCCGGTGCAGCCGCCGCTCCAGGACGTCCCAGCCGGTGCCGCCGGGCAGCGCCTGCGGGGCGAGCCCGTCGCACTCCTCGCGGACCGCCGCGAAGAGCCGGGACAGCCAGCTGTTCCAGTTCTCGTCCAGTTCCCGGCGGGCCGCCGCCAGCCGGTCCCGCCGGAAGACGGTCCTGCGCCCCAGCGGACGGGCCTGGAGGACGTGCCGGCGCAGCGTGTCGGAGCCGTACTCGGTGAGCAGGTCCAGCGCCCACACGTTCCCCTCGCGCACCCCCTCCTCGATCACGAAGGACTCGTTGACGTTGAAGTCCTGCGGCAGCTTCACTCCCTGCGCGAGCAGCAGCACCGGCAGCAGCACCGCGTGGCAGAACGAGTGCCCGAAGCCGCAGAAGTGGATGGCGCGGGCCGGCAGCGGCCCCGTGGCGTCGTGGCCGAAGAGGTGCATCGCGGCCGCCTCGAAGCAGCCGTCGATCCGGTGCTCGGGGAAGCCCTCCACCGGCACCTCGAGACCCCACTCCGCCGGGTGCCCGACCGCGATGTCCGGCAGCCCGTCCTCCACCAGCGACTCGCACAGCGCGGCGAGCCGGGGCGGCAGTCCGGCCGCCGCCCAGTAGTCGGCGAGGGTCTCCCGGAACGGCTCCAGCGGGATGTACAGCCGGCGGCAGCGGCGGGCCACCGCCGGGGTGTCGCAGACCGCGCAGCGCGCCCCGATGAGGTCGCCGCCGTCGTTGGGCCGGGCGCACTCGTGGCACATCCCGCCGTCGCTCGCCGCCCCGCAGTGCGGGCAGGAGCCGGTGGCGTGCGCCCCGTAGAGCCACCGCTCGCACGGCTCGCAGTACGGCAGGAGACGGGTCCGCGGGGCGATGACGCCCTCCGCGTACAGCTTCGCGAAGAGGTCCCGCACCCAGCGCCCGTACCCCTTGTCGCGGCGGGGCCGCACGATGTGGTCGAACTCGACGCCGGACCGCAGCCAGTCGGCGGTGATCGCGGCCCGGTACCCCTCCGCCACCTCCTCCGGCTTGCGGCCGAGCTGCCGCGCCCGGACCTCGACGGAGCTCGCGTGGTCGGCGGTGCCGGTGGTGAACCGGACCGGCTCACCCTCGGCCCGCAGGAATCTGGTCAGGACGTCGGCGGCCACGTACGGCCCCGCGAGGTGGCCGATGTGGAGTTCGCCGTGGGTGGCGGGCGGGGTCGCGGTGATCCAGACGGGGGTGCTCATGGAAGCCTCCTGAGCGTCGGCACGAAGGGGGTGGTTCAGCGGGGCTCGAAGTGGAAGGAGCGGATGAAGCAGTCGCGGGGCTGCTCGACGGCGTAGACGATGCACTCGAAGAGCGCCTGGGTGGTGAGCTTGTCGTCGTCGACGGCACCGCCCGGCCGGGTGCCGTCCCACTCCGCGAAGCGCGGGTCGGCGGTCGAGAAGTCGGGCGGGAAGAGCGAGAAGACCCGCACGCCGGACGGCCGCAGCCGGCGGGCCAGGATGTCCGCGAAGCCGGCCTGCGCGCTCTTCGCCGCCCAGAACGCCTCGTGCGCCCCGCCGGCGGCGGTCGCGGAGGCGCCCTCGGCGTCCCGCACGGCCACCATGTTCACGATGTCGGGCCGCAGCGAGCCGCGCAGCAGCGGCAGGAAGTGCTTGACCATGAGGACGGTGCCGCCGGCCGTGGACTCGATGGTCTCCACGATCTCGGCGTCGCTCGCCGCCTCCAGGTCCATGCCGTCCAGCCAGCGGGCGCCGTTGTTCACCAACAGGTCGACGCGGTCGGTGTGTTCGCCGACCCGGGCCGCGAACTCCCGGATCTCCGCGGGCCTGCTGAGGTCGCAGCCGAAGGCGTGGATGCGGTCACGGGCCGAGCCCATCACCTCGGTGCGGGTCCGCTCCGCCGCCTCCACCGTCCGCGCCGACACATAGACCTCGGCCCCGAGATGGGCGAATCCGACGGCGAGCGCGCGGCCGAAGGAGCGGGACGCGCCGGTCACGACGACACGCAGATTCTCGAATTTCATGTGCGCCTGGTCTCCCCACGGATACGGCTTCCACTGGCCGGTCCGCTTCAGCGTGGCAGAGGGAAGGGGCTCCGGACCTGGGGAAAGGGCTGCGCGTTCACGCCGTTGCGTGGATGCGCCACGGCAGCGGACGGGCCCCCAGCACCGACGCCCGCTTGTGGTGCACGCTGACCCGGTCGGGGCCGGCGGAGACGGTGACGGTGCCGCCCGGCGTCCGCACGGGCCGGTCCGCCGGGGGCACCACGGTGCCCTCCAGCGCCCCCGCCGCCGCCAGCGCCGCCGCGCCCGTCAGCGCCAGCCGCGGATGCCAGCCGCCGACGGTGAGCGCGCGGACCGAGAGCCCGTGGGGGGTGCGCTCGACGGCCGCGATCTTCGGCAGCGCGGAGTGCGGCGGATGTCCGAGCAGCCGGGCGGCCTCGGCGCGGAGCTCCCGCAGATGCGCCTCGGCGGGCGCGCGGACGTGCCGGGCGTCGACGAAGACGTAGGGGTTCCCGTACGAGACGAGGCTGACCGGCACCCCGAGCAGCCGGTCCCGGGGGCGGCCGGTCGGGAGCGTGCCCGGCGCGTCCGGGGGCCGCAGGAAGTGCAGCGTGTACGCCCCCGGCCGCCGGCGCTCCGGCTCGCACAGGACGGTGTCGCCGGTGGTGACCGCGCGGACGGTCACCGGCCCGGACCGTCCCTCCGCGACGACGCAGGCGAGCAGGGAGTGCCCGCACCCGGCCCGGAAGTCGAACCCGCCGCCGGGCAGGCGCTGCACGAACCGGTAGCGCAGACCGCCGCCGCCGTCGTCCCCGTAGAGCGCGATCTTCCTCTGCGCGGCGGGAAGTTGCGCCAGCTCGCGCCCGAGTCCCAGCAGGCCGCCGGGCACCTGGTCCACCCGCACCACCAGCGTCGCCCCGGGCGCGTCGTGGGCCCGCACGACGAGCCCGGCGCCGCCGCCCCCGGCGGGGCGGTCAGGCAGCGGCACAGTCCGCCGGGACCCGCATCGCGCGGACGACGTCGGTCCACAGTTCGTGGACGGCGAGGGCCCACAGCGCCTGCGCGTCCGTGCGGTTGGGGTGGTCCAGCTGGCGGGCGAGGAGGCGGGCGACGCGGTCGGCGCGGACCTTGCCGCCGAGGACCAGGCGAGCCGGGGAGAGCAGTTCGCGGACCGTGTCGAGGAGCGGGCCGCCGGGGGCGATCATCGCCTCGACGGGGAGGGTGAAGGGCTGCTTGGGGCGGCGCAGGACGGGCGCGGGGAGCAGTTCGGCGCCCGCCTCGTACAGCGCCCGCTTGCCCGTGCGGGCGGCGGCCGGCAGGGAGCGGGCGTGGGTGACGACCGCCGGCTGGCAGAAGGGGAGGCGGGTCTCGACGGCCCAGGCCATCGCGAGGTGGTCGACGCGGCGCAGGTGGTAGGCGGGCAGCCGCCACCGCGTCTCCAGGGCGGTCGTCGCGGTGACCCGGTCCGCGCCGACGGCCTCGGCCGAGCGCAGCTCCTGCTCGACGCGGTCGGCGGCGGAGCCCGTGTCGGCGATGTACGCGCGGTACTGGGCGGTGTAGAGGTGCTCGCGGAGGAGCCGGGGGGCGGCGGAGAGCGCGTCGGTGTAGGCGGCGGCCCAGTCGGCGCCGGGCGGGGCGGCGAGGGCCGCGGCCATCCGGTCGTATCCGCCGAAGAGTTCGTCCGCCCCGTCGCCGGTGAGCGCGACGGTGAAGCCGCTCTGCCGGACGGCGCGGAAGAGGGCGTAGGTGGAGAGGGTGATGGGGTCGGCGTTGGGCTGGCCGAGGTGGCGGACGGTCCGGGTGAGGAGCGAGGGGAGCTCGTCGGGGTCGAGGGCGATCTCGTGGTGGACCGTGCGGGCACGGCGGGCGACGGAGCGGGCGTGGGCGGCCTCGGAGCCGGGCCAGCTGCCCCGGTAGGTGAGGTGGAAGGTGTGGAGCGGGGGCGCGTCGGCCTCGCGGGCGTGCTCGGCGGCGAGGGCGGTGACCAGCCCCGAGTCGAGTCCGCCGCTGGTGACGGCGCAGACCGGGACGTCGGCGTCGGCGAGCCGCCGCACCTCGCGGCGCAGCACGTCCTGGGTGTCGCCGACGGGGGTGGCCCGGTGGGGTCCGCGGCGGCGCACGACGGGGGCGGCGCCGGGGCGGACGACGGCGGTGGCGCCGGGCGGGAGGACGCTGATGCCGTCGAGGGCGGTGCCGGTGGTGAAGGAGGTGCGGGTGGCGAGGACGGTGTCGAGGGAGTCCTCGCGGGGGGAGAACCGCACGCCTCCGAAGGCGAGGAGGGCGGGGATCTCGGAGGCGAAGCGGGTGGAGCCGTCCCCGGGGTCGTGGTGGACGTGGAGCGGCTTCATGCCCAGGTCGTCGACGGCGAGGACGAGCTGGGGGCGTCCCGGCCGCAGGTCGAGGACGGCGACGGCGAACATGCCGTCGAGGTGCTCGGCGAAGGCGGGCCCGTACTCGGCGTAGAGCGCGGGCAGGACGGTGCCGTCGCAGCGGTCGGGGAAGCGGTGGCCGCGGGCGGCGAGGGCGCGGCGGAGCTCGGCGTGGTTGTAGATCTCGCCGTTGAGGACGGCGAGGATCCCGGGGAGGTGCGGGAGCCGGTACGGCTGCCGACCGCCGCGCGGGTCGGTGACGGCGAGCCGGTCGCAGCCGAGGGACCAGCCGGGGCCGCTGAGCACCCGGTGTTCGTCGGGGCCGCCGTGGCGCTGGCGGGCCGAGGCCGATGCGAGCGCGGCCGGGTCGGGGCGGGCCGCCCCGGCGGCGAAGGAGCCGAGAATCCTGCACATGCCGGTCGCCTCCGTGTCGTCCGAAGTCACTGCGTGCGGTGGGTGGTGCGCGAGGACGGCGGCTCTTCCTTCCACCCTCAATGATTTGAATCTACCAAGTTTTTGAATGGCGCGTAAGTGCCATGTCCAGTTCACGCCACGGGTCGGCCTTGCGACGCCCCCGCACCGCCAACAGGCTGGAGCCATGGAGGACTTCGCGACCGACCACCCGACCGTCCGCGGCGCGCCGGAATCACTGCTGGTGGTGGCCGCGCACCCGGACGACATCGAGTTCTGCGTCAGCGGCACCGTCATGCAGTGGGTCGAACGCGGAACCCGCGTCACCTACTGCATCGTCACCGACGGCGGCGCCGGCGGATACGACCCGCTGCTCCCCCGCCAGGCCATGGCGGACCTGCGCCGCGCCGAACAGGTCCACTCGGCCAAGCTGAGCGGCGTCGCCGACGTCCGCTTCCTCGGCTACCCCGACAGCTTCGTCGAACCCGGCGTCGCCCTGCGGCGCGACCTGTGCCGGGTCATCAGGGAGGTGCGGCCGCAGCGGGCCATCATCCCGTCCCCCGAGATCAACTGGGCCCGGGTCGCCGACCTCCACCCCGACCACCGGGCCGTCGGCGACGCCTGCCTCCGCGCGATCTACCCCGAGGCGCGGAACCCCTTCGCGCACCCCACGCTCCTCAAGGAGGAGGGCCTGGAGCCCTGGATCGTCCACGAGCTGTGGCTCATGACCGGCCCGACGCCGAACCAGTACGTCGACGTCACGCCCGTCTTCGACCGCAAGGTCGAGGCGCTGCGGATCCACACGTCGCAGACGGCCCACTTCGACGACCTGGCGGGCCTGTTGCGCCGGTGGCTCTCCGAGCACGCCGACGCGGCGGGCCTCCCCCCGGGCCGCATGGCCGAAGCCTTCCAGACCGTCCACATCGACTGACCCCGCGCGGGCCCGGCGCGCCGTGCCGCCGCGCCCCGCGCGCGGGCGGGTCAGACCGGGAGCGGGGTGGGGTGGCCGGTCCAGCGGAGCGGGGCCGGGAGGTGGGTGGTGTCGTTGAAGAGGAGGAGCGACGGGGGGCGGCCGGGCGCGTAACAGACCACCGTCAGCGCCGCGTTCGCGTGGTTGATGCCCATCCACCGCCACGCCGGCGCGCCCAGCGCCGCCCGCACGATCCACCCGACGAGGAAGTTGTGCGTGACGACGAGCTCGTGGACGGGCTCGCCGCCGGCGACGGGCCCGGTGAAGCGCGCGACCGCCTCCGCCGCCCGTTCCGCGCCCGTCCGCTCCTCCTCCGGGAACTGGTCCAGGAAGCCGAGCATCCTGTCGGCCGTCTCCTCCGGCAGCTCCTCGCGGGCGGGCCGGTACGGGACGTAGTCGCCCGCGGCGTCGGAGACGCGGACCGGAACACCGTCCAGCCGCTCGCCGATCAGCCGCGCGGTCTCCTCGGCCCGGGCGAGCGGCCCGTGGTGGACGGCGGTCAGCGGCGCGTCCCGCAGCCGCTCCCCGAGCAGCTCCGCCTGCCGGCGGCCCGTCTCCGTCAGCCCGCTCTCGTCGGGTGTGGCCTCGCCGTGGCGGGTGAGGTAGAGGTAGCGCGCTGCGGTGCTGGTCATGGTCGGCACCTTCTCCGTTCCGTGGCCCGCGGAGCCGTTCTCGCGGACCCCCTGGGGGACGTCACCGGACCCGGCGCCGGTTGCGGGCCGCGCGGACCCGGGGCCCCGCCGTCCGGAGGCCGTACGGGTGGACTCGCCCCGGCTCGCGCGGGAAGGCGCGCCGCGCGGGCGCCCGCCGGTGCTGATCTGGCAGCGCCCGTCACCTCCCCCACCCCGAGAAGGCGCTCCCCCATGCGACGACGCGTTCCCCGCCGCCGGCTCCTCGCCACCGCCGTGCTCCTCGCCGCGGCCGCTCTGGCCCCCGCCGCCCTTCCGGCGACGGCGGCCCCCGTGCCCGTGCCCGACCCCGCGGCCGTGTCCGCGCCCGCGTCCGCCCGGCACGGCGGCGAGCGCTGTCCGGAGGGCGACGCCCTCCCGGCCGCGACCACCGCCCGGCTCGACTCGACCGTCGAGCGGGTCCGCCGGCAGGCCGGGATCCCCGGGCTGGTCGTCGGGATCTGGATGCCGGGCAAGGGGTGCTACGTCCGGGCCACCGGCGTCGCGGACAAGCGGACCGGAGAGCCGATGTCCGCCGACGGCTACATCCGGATCGGCAGCGAGACGAAGACGTTCACCGTCACGGCGCTGCTCCGGCTCGTCGACGAGGGCAAGGTCGGCCTGGACGACCCCGTCGACGACTACGTGCGAGGCGTCCCGAACGGCCGGAACATCACCCTGCGGCACCTCGCCGAGATGCGCAGCGGCCTCTTCCCGTACACGTCGGACCCCGGCTTCGTCCACGACCTGCTGAGCGCGCCCAAGCGCCCGTTCAACCCGTGGGAGGTGCTCTCGTACGGCTACCGCCACGCCAACACGTCCGCGCCCGACACCACCTTCCAGTACTCGAACACCAACCTCGTCCTGCTCGGCCTGGTCGTCGAGAAGGTCACCGGCCGCCCGCTCGCGGAGGTCCTCCACGAGGACGTCGTGCGCCCGGCCGGGCTGCGCCACACCTTCCTCCCGAAGGGCGCCGAGTTCCCGCGGCCGCACGCCCGCGGCTACACCGACCAGACGCTGACCGGCGCCGTCGCCGACGCCACGAACTGGAACCCCAGCTGGGCGTGGTCGGCCGGCGCGATGATCTCGGACCTCGACGACCTGCGCCGCTGGGCGCCCGTCCTCGCCAAGGGGAAGCTCCTCAGCCCCGCGACGCAGGCGCAGCGCATGAAGACCCTCCCGACCGGCTTCCCCGGCACCTCGTACGGCCTCGGCATCCTCGACACCAACGGCTGGATCGGCCACAACGGCTCGCTGCCCGGGTACGAGACGGTCACCGTGTACCTCCCGTCGCAGAAGGCCACCCTCGTCCTGATGCTCACCACGGACTCGCTCAGCGGCGGCCAGGAGCCGTCCACCCTGGTCGCCCGCGCGGTCACCGGGATCATCACCCCGCAGAACGTGTACGCGAGCTCGGTCACCCCGCGCGGCTGACCCCCGCGGCCCCGGTCCGCCGCCCGCCGGGGGCCCGGTACGGCCCGCCGTGAAGGCCCGCCGTGAAGGGCCGCCGTGAAGGGCCGCCGAGGGAACCGGTTCCTCCGGCGGCCCCCCGGGTACGGGCCGTACATGTCAAAGGGCTGGGGATGGTGGCTCCTCGCGGGATTCGCCGTGTGGACGTTCTTCGCGCTGCAGTGGACCGACCTCGGGTGCGACTACCCGGAGGCGTACCTCGCGGTGCTCAGGTTCGGCGACCCGGAGGGGCTGGAACTGATGCTGGCCTGCGCCGGATAGGGATCCGTGCCTACGATCGGGGCATGAGCGCTGACGGCTGCCGCTGGTCCCTCGCCTCCCGGAACTCGTTCCTGTCGATCGGGTCGGTCGGCTCGACGCTGTCGATCGGCTCGGTGGGATCGTTCCTGTCCATCGGCTCGGTCGGCTCGGCGGCGTCCGTCCTCTCCGTCGGCTCCTGGGCCAGCCTCGGCTCCCTGCTCTCGGCGGAGTCCCGCTGGTCGGCGCTGTCCTGGCGCTCCCGGTGCGGAGTGATGGCCGCCGGCGCCGCCCTCACCACCACCGCCGCGGCGCTCGCCTGCGCGCGCCGTCGCTGACGGGTGGCGCCCTGACAGCGCCGCCGCGACCCCTGCGGCCTTCCGCGACCTTCCTCACCCCTCTGCGGCCCTCTGCTGCCTTCCGCGGCCCTCTGTGTGGCCCTCTGCGACCTTCCGCGGCCCTCTGCGACGCCTCGACGGGGAACGTAAACCGAACGGTTCAGGGTGTCAACCGAACAGTTCAGTATTGACAGTGAACCGAACGGTGTAGTTCGCTCGCCGCATGACGACAGCAGCCCCCACTCACGACCTGCCCTCCGTGGACCCGTTCCTGATGGTCGACCAGGCCGGCCGGAGGGGCCGGATACCCGCGGGCGGCGCGTCGTGACCGCCGGCGCGGCGACGGCCACCCCGGCCGAGGCGCCCGGACGCGGCCGGGGGTGGGCGCTCGTCGCCCTCGCCGCGCCCGCCGCGGCCGGGGTGTCCGGGCCCGCGCTCGTCGTGCCCGAGGCCGCGGCCTCGCTCGGGGTGTCCACCGCCACCGCGACCTGGCTCCTGACGGTCTTCGGCATCGGCATGGCCGCCGGTACGCCGCTGCTCACCGCCGCCGGACGCCGGAGCGGGCCGGGCGGCACGCTGCGGGCGGCGGCGGGGCTCGTCGCCGCCGGAGCGCTGCTCGTCCTCCTCGTCCCCGGCTTCACCGCCGCCCTGGCCGGACGGGCGCTGCTCGCGGCCGGCGCGGCCGGATTCAACGTGGCGGCCTTCCAGCTCGCCTCCCGCGACCCGGGCGGCCGCTCCGCCGGGCTCGTCGCGATCGGCAGCGCGGCGGGCGGGACGGCGGGGCTCTTCGGCGGCGCGGCGATCGCCGCCGCGGCCGACTGGCGGGGCGCGCTCGTCCTGCCCCTGCTCAGCCTGGTGATGCTCGGCGCGGTGCGGCCGGCGCTCGCGGCGGGGGCGCGCACGCCGGGCACGGCGGTGCCCGCGGGGGCGCTGCCGGCCGTGCTGCGGTCCCGCGCCTTCCTCTCCGCCGCGACCCTCATGCTCCTGCTCTCCACCGTCAACTTCGGCCTCATGTACGCCGGTCCCCTGCGGGCCGGCCAGCTGGCCGGGTGGGGGTCCGTGCGGACCGGGGCGTTCGCCGCCCTCGCCTCGCTGGCGGGCGCGCTGCTGTCCTGGGGGCTCGTCCGGGCCCGGGTCCGGTGGTGGGTGCTCGCCGGCGGAGGCGTCCTCGCCCTCGCGCTCGCCGCGGGCGGGCCCTGGGCCTGGGCCGTCCTGCTCGGGACCGGGGTGAGCTCGCTCGTCACGGCCGGCGGCCAGGGGCTGCTCACCGGCGCCTCGGCGGAGGGCCTGCCCCAGGAGCTGCACGACACCGCCGTCGGCCTGTTCAACTTCGCGTTCCTCGTGGGTGTGGCCGCCGGCCCGGCGCTCGCCTCCTCACTCCTCTAGGCCGTCCCCTCCCCCACCCTTCCCTCTGCCCCTTCTCTCCTTCTCTCCTTACTCCTTCCGACACCCTCTGGAGCCGTCATGTCCTACCCCGACCCCCGCTACCTCGGCGACCAGGGCGAGATCAGCGCCCGGTTCCGGCCCGCCGACGCCCCGGCGGACTTCGTCGCCACGGGCGCCGCGCCCGCCGCGTACCACTACCTCTCCACCACCCTCTCGACCCAGGGCGAGTACGGGCTCTACCGGGTGGACATGGGCCCCGAGTCGGCCGGGCCCGGCACCCACTTCCACAAGGCGATGTCCGAGGCGTTCTTCGTGCTCTCCGGGACGATCCGGCTCTTCGACGGGGAGCGGTGGGTGGACGCCCGCTCCGGCGACCACCTCTACGTCCCCGTCGGCGGGCTGCACGCCTTCCGGAACGAGTCCGGCGAGCCGGCGTCGATGCTCATGCTGTTCGCGCCGGGCGCGCCCCGGGAGGAGTACTTCGAGCGGATGGGCGAACTGGCCGGGCTGAGCGCCGAGGAGCGGGCCGCGTTCCAGGTGAGGCACGACAGCTTCTTCGTCTGAGCCTGCCGGCGGGCCGGAACCCCTTCCTTTACAGACCGAACCGTTCAGTTCATATACTGGACTCCCCCCTCCCCTACCCCGAGGACGTACCACCATGGCCGCCAGCAAGGACGTCCTCGACGAGTACGGGATCCCGGTCATCCCGGACCCCGCCGACGCGGCCTCCCGGAAGCGGCAGGCGATCATCGACGCGGCGCTGACGGAGTTCCTGGCGGAGGGGTACTCGGCGGCGTCGATGGACGCGATCACCGCCCGGTCCGGGGTGTCGAAGGCGACGATCTACAAGCACTTCGGCAGCAAGGAGCGGCTGTTCCTGGCCGTCATCGGCGGAGTGCTGCCGAAGACGTACGCCGATCTGGAGCCGGCCAACTCGACCATCGCCGCCGCCCCCGACCTGCGGTCCGCGCTGGTGCGGCTGACCACGGACTGGGCGCGGATCCTGCTGCGGCCGGACATCATGTCGCTGCGGCGGCTCGTGATCGGCGAGATCGACCGCTTCCCGCAGCTGGGGCAGCTCTGGTACCGGGTCAGCTACGACATGAACAACGGGCCGCTCGTCGAGGCGTTCACCGAGCTCGGCAAGCGGGGCGCCCTCGACGTGCCGGACCCGAAGCTGGCGGTGCAGCAGCTGGTCGCGGCGACGGTCGGGGTGCCGCAGCTCGTGCGGACCTTCTCGCCCGAGGCGGAGATCGAGGAGGCCGAGCTGGAGCGGATCATCGGCTCGGGAGTGGACCTGTTCCTGGCGCGGTACGCCACCGGCGCCTGACCGCCGCCCAGCCGAGCAGCACCGCCGCCCAGGCGCCGGTGGTGAGCAGCTGGGTCCGGCTCGCGGGGTCGCCCAGCATGAAGAGGAGGACGGCCCCGATGCCGGCCAGCGCGGTGAGCGAGGCGGCGGAGGGGCCGCGCAGGCGCAGGTGGGAGCCGGCGATCAGGGCCCAGACGATCAGGATGGCCGCGCCGATCGAGTTCAGCAGGAACGGGAAGACCGTGCGCGGCCACAGCAGGCTCAGCACGACGGAGACGAAGCCGAAGGCGGCCGACGCGAGGACGGCGGCGTACGGGACGCCGGCCCGGACCCGGCCGAGGGCGGGCGGCGCGTCGCCGCGGTCGACCAGGGCGTACAGCATCCGCGAGGAGCCGTAGATGTTGGCGTTCATCGCGGAGAGCAGGGCGATCAGCACGACCGCGCTCATCACGCCGGCGGCGCCGGGGACGCCGATCCGTTCCATGACGGCGGTGTACGGGCCTTCGGCCACGCCCGGCGCGTCCCAGGGGACGAGGGCCACGATGACGGCCATCGAGCCGAGGTAGCAGACGGCGACCCGCCACATCACGGCGCGGACGCCGGAGCGGACCGCGCGGGCCGGGTCCTCGCACTCGGCGGCGGCGATGGTGACGGTCTCCAGGCCGCCGAAGGCGAAGACGGCGGCGACCATGCCGGCGGCGACGCCGTGCCAGCCGTGCGGCAGGAAGCCGCCGTCCCCGGTGAGGTGGGCCGCGCCCGGTGACGCGAAGCCGCCGACGAGACCCGCGAGGGCGGCGCCGCCGAGGAGCAGGAAGCCGGCGATGGCGGCGATCTTCAGGCCGGCGAACCAGAACTCCAGCTCGCCGAAGCGGCGTACGGCCGTCAGGTTGGTGGCGGTGAAGGCGGTCACGAAGACCGCCACCCACGCCCACGGCGGCACCGCCGGGACCCAGCCGTGCGCGATCCGGGCCGCCCCGATCGCCTCGGCGGCGACACTGACGACGAGCAGGGCCCAGTACATCCAGCCGGCGAGCAGACCGGCCCAGCCGCCGAAGGCCCGGCGCGCGTGCTCGGCGAACGAGCCGGTCACCGGGCGCTCGGCCGACAGGTCGCCGAGCATCCGCATCACCAGCACGGTGAGCGCCCCCGCGAGGACGTAGGCGACGAGGATGCCCGGCCCGGCGGCCGCGATCCCCACCCCCGACCCCACGAACAGCCCGGCGCCGATGGCCCCGCCGAGCGCGATCATCGCCAGGTGCCTCCGGCGCAGCCCGCGCGTCAGTACCCGTCCCGTCATGTCTCTCCCCCGATCTCCAGGACGATCAGCGGGGATCGTCACCCGTACGGGGGTCCTCGGGCAATCCGGGACCGGCCAGCGGGACGCGCGGGGCGGCCCGCCCGTGTCCGGCCCCCCTTCGTCCGGTGGGCGGGAAGGGGGGCCGCGGTCACACCACGAGACCCACCGCGAGGACCGCGATCAGGGCGCTCGACACCAGACCCGTGAGGAGCCGGGCGCGGGCGCCCGTCAGGGCGTGGCCGAGGAGGGTGCCGGTGGAGGCGAGCAGCAGCTGCCAGCTCGCCGAGGCGGCGAAGGCCGCGGTGACGAACACGGCCACCTCGGCCGGGCCCGTCGTGGCGTGGCCGCCGAGGACGAGGGCCGTGAAGTAGAGGACCGTCATCGGGTTCAGGATCGTGATGCCGAGGAAGGTCCAGAAGGCGCGGTGCGGGGCCGTCACCGCCCGGTCCCGCGCGGGGGTCCCGGCGCGGTGGGCGCGGAGCGCGGTGCGGGCCGAGGCCGCCGCGAGCACCAGCAGGACGATCACGGACGCCCAGCGCAGCGGCGTCGCCACCGGTGCGAGGAGCGGGACCAGGGCGGTTCCGCCGGCGACCGCGACCAGCGCGTACACCCCGTCCGCCGCCGCGATGCCGAGCGCCGCGCCCGCTCCCGTACGCCACGGGCTGCGGGCCGCGACCGCCACCAAGTGCGCGCCGACGGCGCCCACCGGGATCGCGATGCCGTAGCCGGCCAGCAGGCCGGCCACCACCGCGGCCGTCACGCGACGGCGGGGTTCGCACCTCCGGGGACCGGGGACGTCTGCTGTCGGTGGTAGGCCGCGCCGTCCTTGGTGCGGGCGAGCAGGCCGCCGACGACGAGGTGGCGGCGGAGGGCCGGGTAGTCCTCGTGGACCGTCTTCAGGGCCTCGTTGACCTCGGCCTCGCGGTAGACCCGGCCGTACGCGAAGAGGGTCTCGGCGAGGTGGGCGAGGAGCGCCGCACGGCGGGCCGGGCGGCGCGGGATCGCGATCAGGCGCCCGTCGGCGGAGAACAGGTCCGCGACGGGCCGTGGGGTGGCATGGCTCATGAGGGGAAGCGTGGCGGCCACGCCCCCGCCCCGCAAAGGGTTTTCGGCCCGGCGGGGTTGGCCCCGGATCAGCGGACCATGACGTTCACCGCCTCCTGGAAGGTCGGCAGGATCGGCGGCAGGCCCTGCTCCTGGAAGATCGGCCGGGCCTTCACCGCGAAGGCGAGGAAGTCCTCCTCCGAGTCCCAGAAGTCCACCACCCGCCAGCCGCCGGACCCGTCCGGTCCCGCCGCGTGGGCGAGGAAGCCCTGCGGGGGCCACCACTCGGCCTTCTTGAGCCGTTCCGTGGTGGACTCGTACTGCTCCTGGGTGCCGCCGGGGATCTCGACGGTGACGATGACGGCCATGCTGCTGCTCCCGTGGGTGCGGGGGTGGGGTCACGCACCAGCACACCCCCGCCTCCGGTGCCCCGCACGACGGCGGGGCCCGAACGGGCGAGGACCGGCCCGGCGGGATCCGGGAGGGACGGCCCAGGACCGGGGGTCCTCACCGGTAGATCAGCAGTTCCTGCTCGGTGGCGCCGGTGAGGGCGTAGCGGGTGCGGACCAGGGGGCGGCCCGCGTAGATGCGGATGAGGGTGGCCGCGTCGCCGTCGAAGACGGCGGGCGGACGGCCCTCGACCTCGTTGCCGAGGGCCACCTCGCCGGCGTGGTCGGCGAGCCGGCCGACCAGACGCGGGGTCTCCCGTCTCCGGCTGGTGACGGAGAGCAGCGGGAGGGCGAGGGCGAGGGCGTCGCCGCAGTACGCGCCGGGTGCGCCGAACGCCTCCCGGACGTCGCCGGCGTGCACCCACTCCCCGAGGGCGACCGCGTCGAGCCGCCCGTCCTCGTGTCCGGCGATCACCGGGCCCGCCTCGGTGAGGCCGCGTTCCAGCTCGTCGAGGACGCGGCCGAGCGGCCAGTCCTCGCGCTCGGCGACGTCGCAGGCGTTGGCCTCGGGGAGGAACACGCCCTCTTCGAGCCGGCCCTCCACGATCCGGACCAGCGCCGCCCCGCAGTGCGCGAGGACCTGGCGGGCGGTCCAGCCGGGGCAGGCGGTGCGGAGCTCGTACGCCTCCTCGGGGGTGCGGCGCAGCAGCGGCATGAGCAGGTCCCGCTCGGTGGTGAGGAGCCGGCCGGGCAGCCAGGGGTCGCGGACGGCGGGCAGACAGTCGGTACACATGCGGGCTCAGTAGCGGTAGTGGTCGGGCTTGTACGGGCCGTCGACGGGGACGCCGAGGTAGGCGGCCTGGTCGTCGCTGAGGACGGTCAGCCGCACGCCGAGCGAGTCGAGGTGGAGGCGGGCCACCTTCTCGTCCAGGTGTTTGGGGAGCGTGTACACGCCGACGGGGTAGGCGTCGGGCCTCGTGTAGAGCTCGATCTGGGCCAGGGTCTGGTCGGCGAAGGAGTTCGACATCACGAAGGACGGGTGGCCGGTGGCGTTGCCCAGGTTCAGCAGGCGGCCCTCGGAGAGGACGATGACGACCTTGCCGTCGGGGAAGGTCCAGGTGTGGACCTGCGGCTTGACCTCGTCCTTGACGATGCCGGGGACGGCGGCGAGGCCGGCCATGTCGATCTCGTTGTCGAAGTGGCCGATGTTGCCGACGATCGCCTGGTGCTTCATGCGGGCGATGTCGGACGCCATGATGATGTCCTTGTTGCCCGTCGTGGTGATGAAGATGTCCGCCGTCTCCACCACGTCGTCCAGCGTCGCCACCTGGTAGCCGTCCATCGCCGCCTGGAGCGCGCAGATCGGGTCGATCTCGGTGACGATGACGCGGGCGCCCTGGCCGCGCAGCGACTCCGCCGAGCCCTTGCCGACGTCGCCGTAGCCGCAGACGACGGCCGTCTTGCCGCCGATGAGGACGTCGGTGGCGCGGTTGATGCCGTCGATCAGGGAGTGGCGGCAGCCGTACTTGTTGTCGAACTTCGACTTCGTCACGGCGTCGTTCACATTGATCGCCGGGAAGAGGAGGGCGCCGTCGCGGTGCATCTCGTAGAGGCGGTGGACGCCGGTGGTGGTCTCCTCGGTGACGCCCCGGACGCCGGCGGCGAGCGCGGGCCAGTCGAGGGGGCAGTTCTCCAGGAGGGCGCGGACGACGGCGAGTTCCTCGTTGGCGGCCTCCGGCAGCACGCCGGTCTTCCGGTACTCCACACCCTTGTGGACGAGGAGGGTGGCGTCGCCGCCGTCGTCGAGGATCATGTTCGGGCCGTCGCCGCCGGGCCAGGTCAGCGCCTGCTCGGTGCACCACCAGTACTCCTCCAGCGTCTCGCCCTTCCAGGCGAAGACGGGGATGCCGGCGGCGGCGATCGCGGCGGCCGCGTGGTCCTGGGTGGAGTAGATGTTGCAGGACACCCAGCGGACCTCGGCGCCCAGCGCGACGAGCGTCTCGATGAGGACGGCGGTCTGCACGGTCATGTGGAGGGAGCCGGTGATGCGGGCGCCGGCCAGCGGCCGCGCCCCGGCGTACTCGCGGCGGATCGCCATCAGGCCGGGCATCTCGTGCTCGGCGAGGGTGATCTCCTTCCGGCCGAAGGCGGCCAGGGACAGGTCGGCGACCTTGAAGTCGGTGAAGTCAGACATGGACAACGCTCCTTGCGCTGAGGATGGTGCGGTGGATTTCCAGGGCGGCCGTCGACTTGTTGAGGGTGATGTAGTGCAGGCCGGGCGCGCCCTCGTCGAGGAGGCGCAGCCCCATGCCGGCCGCGTGCTCGACGCCGACGCGGTGGGCGCGCGCCGGATCGTCCCTGGCGGCCTCCAGACGGTGGGCCAGGTCCTCGGGGAAGGCGGCGGCCGAGAGTTCGGCGAAGCGGCGGATCTGGCGGACGTCGGTGGCGGGCATGATCTCCGGGATGATCGGGGTGTCGCAGCCGGCGGCGGCGACCCGGTCGCGCAGCCGCAGGTAGTCCTCGGGGTCGAAGAACATCTGCGTGAGGGCGTAGTCGGCACCGGCCCGGCACTTGGCGACGAAGTGGGCGAGGTCGCTCTCCGGCGACGCCGAGCGCGGGTGCCCCTCGGGGAAGGCGGCGACGCCGATCCTGAAGTCGCCCAGGGAACGGACGAGTTCGACGAGTTCGTACGCGTACCGGTAGCCGTCCGGGTGCGGGGTCCAGGGGCCGCGCGGATCGCCCGGCGGGTCGCCGCGCAGCACGAGCACGTCCCGGACGCCCGCGTCGGCGTAGGCGCCGATGATCGTGCGCAGTTCGGCGACCGAGTGGCCGACGGCGGTGAGGTGGGCGACCGGCCGGAGGGTGGTCTCGGTGACGATCCGCTTCGTGACCTCGACGGTCCGGTCGCGGGAGGAGCCGCCGGCGCCGTACGTGACCGACACGAAGTCCGGCTTCAGCGCCTCCACGCGCCGGATCGCGTCCCAGAGGGTCCGCTCGCCCCGGTCGGTCCTGGGCGGGAAGAACTCGAAGGAGAACGTGGGGTCCGTCATGGCGGTGTTCACAGGCGTCGGCCTCCCGCGTTGAAGTAGCTCGCCTCCGGGTGGTGGACGACGAGGGCGTCCGTGGACTGCTCGGGGTGGAGCTGGTACTCCTCCGACAGCTCGACGCCGATCCGCTCCGGCCGCAGCAGGGCGGCGATCTTGGCCCGGTCCTCCAGGTCGGGACAGGCCGGGTAGCCGAGGGAGTAGCGGCAGCCCTGGTACTCGGTGCGGAGCATGCCCTCCAGGCCGGCCGGGTCGGCGGCGCCGATGCCCCACTCGGCCCGTACGCGCGCGTGCCAGTACTCGGCGAGGGCCTCGGCCAGCTGCACGGAGAGGCCGTGGAGTTCGAGGTAGTCGCGGTAGGCGCCGTCGGCGAAGAGCCGGGCGGTCTCCTCGCCGATCTTCGAGCCGACGGTGACGACCTGGAGGGCGACGGTGTCGATCTCGCCGGAGTCCTCGGCGCGGTGGAAGTCGGCGAGACAGAGGCGGCGGCCCCGCTGCTGGCGGGGGAAGGTGAAGCGGGTCCGCTCGCCTCCGTCCTCGTCCAGGACGATCAGGTCGTCGCCCTTGGAGACGCACGGGAACCAGCCGTACACGACGGCCGCCTCCACCAGGTCCTCGCGCGCGACCCGGTCGAGGAGGGCGCGCAGCCGGGGCCTGCCCTCCGTCGCGATCGTCCCGGAGTCCTTGAGCCCCCACTGGCCCTTGAAGAGCGCCGTCTCGTCGAGCCAGGGGGCGTACGCGGCCAGGGGGATGCCGGTGACGACCTTCGTCCCGAGGAAGGGCGGTTCGGGCACGGGGTGGTCGGCGGCGACGTCGGAGCGCCCGGCCGGCTCGGGCTCCCGCACCTCCAGCGGGGTCTCCCGTCTCGGTACCCGGCGCTGCTTCAGGGCGGGGAGCACGGCTCCGGGGACGCCGCGTTTCACCGCCATCAGGGCGTCCATGAGCCGCAGGCCCTCGAAGGCGTCGCGGGCGTAGCGGACCTCTCCCCGGTAGATCTCGTGGAGGTCCTGTTCGACGTAGGCGCGGGTGAGGGCGGCGCCGCCGAGGATCACGGGGTACTTGGCGGCGAGGTCGCGCTGGTTC